>NZ_JAIUDG010000007.1:0-260340 GCF_020179875.1 Paenibacillus sp. alder61 | reverse complement strand
GGATGAAAGCCAGCATGAGCCGCAAAGGCAACTGTTACGATAACGCTTGTATTGAATCGTTCCATAGTATTCTCAAAAAAGAACTCATCTACTGCACCAAATTTAAGACGCAGCAGCAGGCATACGATGAAATATTTGAATACATTGAGTTCTTTTATAACCGGAAACGAATCCATGGAGCATTGGGATATATGTCCCCAGTACGCTTTGCGGCTCAATTGCAAAAGAAGAAAAAGTCGGCTTAACATAAAAGCCAAAAAAATAGTGTCCACTTTCCAAAATTCCAGGTAAATGGGCGGGCCGCACCCTGTGGGCGGATTTAACGGGAGAAAATCCCGTTAATGTACGCGGCAAGCTGACTGGCTACCGCAAATGACGGAGCCGGTCGTCGATCGCGTGGAAGCCCCAATGCACGAGGAGTACGGCCTGTGGGTTTCCATAGCTGCCGCCCGACCAAGGTGCTGCCGATTTCCGGCGTTTCGGCAGCGGGGTGTGCCGAAGAGCTGGATCGCACGCCGACGGAAGCGATGGAGCCGGAGGAGAGCCTTAAGGGATAAGGCTAATTTTTCTCTTTTTGTAGGCTAACGGGGTCATGTTCATGGATTTTCTGAATTGCTGGATGAAGTAGCTGGTACTATTGAACCCTACTTGATAAGCCACGTCGGTGACATTGTACTCGGGTTGTTGCAGTAAGGTCAGGCTTTTTTGAATGCGGTATTCCATCACATAATTTAAAGGGGTTTTCTTTAGAAACCGTCTAAAATAGCGGCAACATTCGGACCTGCTCAGCTGCCCCTCTTTTGCGATGTCCTCTAAACGAACCCTCTCGGCAAAATGGAGATGAATCCAATTCAGCATGTTCTTCATTCTATGGTTCTTCAGCATTTCAGCTTCTTTGTACTCTAATGGAAAACCGTTAGCGACCAGGTTTCTCCAGATGTGGGCTAACTGTATCGTAATATCAATTTGATACAAAGCTGGACTTTGCCGGATTAAACGGTCAATCTCCAGGATGGCGTCGACGATATTTTTGGCCCAATCCTCCTGGGGAGTCAGGCGAAGGTAAGGCAAGTTGGTCGCTCCTATATAAGGATACACATGAGATCTAAAAAGTTCTTGCGAGAGAACAAAACTTGGAGAAACATTTAAACAAATATAAACGCATCCGGAATGGTGATTGTCTCTGGCCAGGTGGAGGCAGCCGCTATTAATAAATAGCCCGTCTCCTTCGTCCAGCGTCACGCTTTCTTCCTGAATTTGAAAGACGGCTTGTCCCTTCATAATGAGAACAAATTGAAACTCATCATGCCAATGCATAGGGATATAGCCGTTTATATTGTGACTAATCGTGGTGTGATAACACGCGATGGGCAACGTGGTGGTACGATGTTCGGTCAGCTCTTTTAAATCGGGATCAATTGTAAAATCCTTGATTTGCATCGACAAACCCCCATCTCAATATATTTATATTTTATCATTGGATATTAGTATAAATTTACGCATTTTCTCTTTATTATAGTCAAACAGAGTACTATTTTAATACTTTATCAGGGAGTTGACTATGGGTAGAGGGAAAGGGATTTTCTTCATCATGACCGGCGCTATCCTTTGGGGGATTGGGGGTACGGTAGCAAAAAAACTGTTCCAACAATACGGCATCGATATGGGTTGGCTCGTTACAATACGTCTACTGATTGCGGGATTTTTACTGCTCGGGGTTCAATCTCTGAAAAAGGGTCCTGCGAGCATTCTTGAGATCTGGAAGAGTAAAAAGTTCTCGCTTCAACTCATTTTGTTCGGATTGGTTGGAATGCTCGGGGTTCAATACACTTATATGGCTTCCATAGAAAAGGGAAACGCCGCTGTAGCAACGCTGTTACAATATTTAGCTCCTGTAATCATTATGATTTACTTATTCGTCAGTAAACAATCCGCTCCAACAAGGAAAGAGATGTATGCTGTAACGCTTGCATTAGCAGGTTGTTTTTTCTTGCTGACCAACGGTTCCTTGTCTCAGTTATCCGTACCGTCCCTTGCAGTGATTTGGGGATTATTATCCGGGGCTGCCCTTGCCTTTTATACCTTGTATGCAGTCCGCTTTCTTGAGAGATACGATTCGCTGGTCATAGTGGGCTGGGCTATGATGATCGGGGGCGTGGCCTTGAGTGTTATCCACCCGCCTTGGGATATGAAGGTTACGAGCTTACCTATGGAAGCCTATCTATATTTGAGTTTCGTCATTATTTTTGGCACGATGCTGCCTTTTTGGTTTTATATCGAAAGCTTGAACAGCTTGTCACCAAAGGAATCCAGTCTTTTGGGCAGCTTGGAACCGTTAGCGGCTGTATTGACGACCGTATTTTGGCTAAAAGATTCCTTCGGCTTGTTTCAATGGATCGGGACGTCTTGCCTCATGGTCATGATTCTTTTCTTAGCTTTTAACAAAGAGGATAGCTGAGGTCTATCGATCCCGTCACTACTTGAAGCAGGGTCCTGGGAAGAAAGCGATTAAAAATTAAAGGATTTCATCGGTTTTTGTCGAACTAACGGGATAAGAATTTTCAGCTTAGTTTAGAAGGGACAGAGAGCGATGAAAAGAACGCTGAAGCGGGGAATGAGTAGTCTTGCCATCCTGGGGGCGGCCGGAGCGGCCTTGATGGGTGCGGTGGGACCGGCGGGGGTGGCCAAGGCGGCCGGGTTTTCGGATGTCCCGGGTTCGCACTGGGCTTACGACATGGTGATGTGGTCCCAGGAGAACGGGGTGACGAGCGGATACCCGGATGGTACCTTCCGTCCAACGCAAGCCGTTACGGAATCGGAATTTCTGGTCATGCTGGTACGCGCCTATCCGGAAAAAGCCGTTGGGGAGAAAAAGGCAGGGGAGCCTTGGTACACGCCTTATTATAAAGTGGCTTCGGATGCGGGTTGGCCCGTGGCGAATCAGCCGGAACAGAAGATTACCCGCGGCCAGGTGGCGCGTTTGATGGCGGCCGTCATGGGTCAGCCTTTGGCGGAAACGGAAGCGGTCCAACTGGTGCTGGACAAAGGTCTGGCGCAGGGGAAGGCCGGTTCTTCCGGCGTGGCGGGCTTCGCTCCGAACGATGCGCTGTCCCGTGCGGAGGCGCAGACCTTCTTGTATAGATTGAAGCAGCAGACGACTTCGGGTAGCGTGCCCGCGGCGGCGGAAAAGCCGGACAAGCCGGCCAAGGCTGAAGCGGGAATTCAGCTGCAGGGCGTGGCGATCGGCGACGTCGAGTCGAAGGTCACGCAATTGCTGGGCCAGCCGGCCCGCAAAGATGTGACCGGCCATAGCATGAGCTGGTACATCTACAATAGCGATTACAAGCGTTACGCCCAAATCGGCATCGCGGGAGGGCGAGTGGTCGCCTTGTACTCGAACAGCGAGGGCTGGCAGTTTGAAGCCGGGGATACGCAAGGGCTGAAGGGTTTAAAGTCCCGGGCGGACCAGCTTTGGGGCAAAGGCGAAGCGGCAGGAGACCAATTGGTGAGTTACCAGGCTCAGGGAAGCCGAGTGCTGCTGTTCCTGGATTCCCATGAGAGCGGAGCGGTTGACGGCGTTATGCTTCAGGACAAGGCCTATTTTGACGGCGTAAAATCAGGTGGTCTTTCGGAGGCGGTTTTGAGTGTGACGGAGCAGGAGATTTTTGATTTGACCAATGCGTTCCGGGTAAAAAAAGGACTTAAGCCGCTGACCTGGAACGACAAGGCCGCCACCGCGGCCCGGCTCCATAGCCAGGACATGGCGAAGCGGAATTATTTCGAGCACGAGACGCCGGACGGTTTGTCGGCCGGGGACCGGATGGCGGCACAGGGTCTCAAGGAATACCGCACCTGGGGTGAAAATATCGCGGCCGGCTATGACGATGCGATTGAAGCCTACAACGGCTGGATCAACTCCGCGGGCCACCGGGCCAATATTCTGAAGAGCTCCTTTACGACGCTCGGGATCGGCGTGGCTTTGGGTTCGGACAAGAGTGAATACCAATCGTACTTTACGCAAAACTTCTATACGCCGCGTTGAAGAACGTAAGGAAGCAGCATGTGGGGAACCGTCCGAAATCCGGTGTGATTTGGACGGTTCCTTTTTTGGGCCGAGTATGGTAGAACAAATAAAGGACAACCTGTAAATACGGAGCCCGCCGCGATGGCGGCAAGAAAGGATGCTTTGAGCGAATGTACGTAGTATGCAAAGATCATGTGGAGCTGGCAATTGACATGTTTGTCGACGAGTTTGAGGATGCACCGGATGTGGTGGACCTGGAGCACACGAAATTTATCGACTGGGATCCGCCGGTCAAATGCCAGGAGTGCGAGCATGAAGCGAGGTTTCTGATCGTCTAGTTAGGGATCGCTCTGCCGACGGCTAGCCGCGAATCTTGGCACCGGGCCGGGTGATACGGAACACTTAGAAAATATGTAATGTGAAAACGATGGGGCGGTTTTTCTCCACTTGCGCGGAGGAGGCGGCCTCTTTTGCATGGAAAAGGAGAGCGAACTTCGGACAGTCCGTGCATTGTCGGGCGATGAGGTGTTTAGCGGGATTTTCTCCAGCTAATGAGGCAGATTCTAACTTCCGGGAATCAATTACCTGGAAAAGCTCCCGCTAAATTAGCGGAACATGGCCCAAAACCGCCTTGCGGGGGGGGATTAACGGTAGAAATTCCAGGTAATTTCGAGATTCGTGAGATTCGGACCGAATTAGCGGGAGGTTTTCCCGTTAATGTGTTGCGGCGGGGCATCCGGTCTCACAGTAAAAAGGAGGACCCGCCATAAAGGCTGGTCCTCTTTCCGTATGCGCTTTACTCCGCCAATTCCAGGTTATAGAACTGACCTTTGGTGTTATAGGTTCCTTTTACCGTGGGTGCATTGGTTTTAGTAAAGACGATGGATCCCGGGTGATCCTTGTCCTTGGCGGCTTTATAGCCGGTCAAGTCGATATTCAGCAGCTTAAGGGCCTGGGGCGATGCGTTCTTGAGCAATTGCGCTTCGGTGTAGCCTTTCAGTTGGCTGTAGCCCTTGGTATAGTCGGAGGAGGAGTCCTCCAGGCTGGACAGCTCGACCTTGGTAATTTGCCCGGTCGCCTCTTTCAGGTTGATGAAGATGGGATTGTTCGCGTCATCGCTGGCGAATTGCAGCTCGTAGGATTTCTCGCCTTTACCGTTCAGCACGACGGAAGCCTTAAGCAAGTTGCCCTTTTTTACCCCGTTTAACCCTTCCGCAACTTTGTCGGCCGCCTGCAGGGCGCTTTCCGGCACCTCTTCAACCTGGAGCGGGCTCATGATACGTTTTGCTTTCCCGTCCAGCAGTGTCAGAAATTGGTCACCCACGGAAGCGAACAGTTCCAACTTGCCGGGATTGGCATACTCGGCGGTGTATCCGATGGTTAGCGTTACCGTTTCGGGCGTCTTGGTCGCTTCGGCATCCGCGAGCTTTAATGCGGCGTTGATTTGTTGTTTATAGGTGTCTTTGAGGTCGGCCCATTTCTGAACAACCGAGATGTAGGCGACTTTATCGTTGAAAATATCCACTTCGCTATTGGCGGCTTCTTTGACTTGCAGAACCCAGCTCGTATTTTTGCCTTCGGTCCATTTGTCGGCTTTGCTGAAGGTATAGGTTTTGCCGGTAACTTCTTTCAGCTTGGCCTGTGCCGCCTTGATCAGGTTGGCGCTGATCCCGTTAAGAGCGGAAGCCTTGGAAGCCGCGTTGGTTTTTGCGGGAGCGGCGGCCGCAGGGGCCGTCAGAGAAGGGGCGGCGCCCAGCAAAAGCCCGGTAACGGTCAGCATGGCGATGGTTTTTTGCACGTTTTTCATAAGTAAAACCTCCTGAACATTTCATTGTTTTTGTAAGGGAATGGTCAATTGTAATTCGGGAATGTACTCTTTGGTCCAGTTCCCATGGGAATCGATCTCGGCAATCCGGTTGTCGGGCGCATCCTTGTAAACGTACAAGAAGGGCTTAATCGTGATGGACCTGGTGTCCGCCGCCAGCGGTTCGTAAAGCAGGTCGAGCTGTTTGCGGCCATCTTGGAGTCGATATCTGTAGATGTCGATCCAGCCCGCTTCATTCCCTTGTTCGTCCACCACATCAAAATACATCTCTCTTCCGTCCGCGGTCATGCCCGAGGTCTGCAAAAACAGCCGGGTGGAGACGGGGGACGATTCCATTTCATCCAGTTTCCAGCTTAACTTCCCGAACGTTTTGCCCGTGTTCAGGGAAAGAACCCGATTGCTGGTGTTTTTCCGGACGGGGATGTCCAATTGAAACGGTTCATGAATTCCATTCAGGCTGATTTCCAGGGACAAGGTGTATTGATCGGGCATGGCGGGACGGCGGGTACTCTCATCGGAAGCCACACTGACCGTCACAATGGCGGAGGAAGCATCGGCCCCCGGCCCGAGGACCCACGCCACATTGCCTTTCGCCCCCCGGATTTGCGCCTCCAGCCGGTTAAAGGAACCCTTACCTTTGGAAGGCTGCTGTACAATGCCGTTGTCTTTGACGGGAGAAAACAAGGAAGCCGGATGTCCCGCCTCGTCCAGTTGTAGGGCTACGCTTGCCCGCGTTCCGTCGTAAAGCACCTGGACTGCGGATAACGTAAAACCGTTCCGGGTATCGCTGATCCGCATCTCTTTGACCAGCCCTTTGTCCACGGCGCTTTGCAGTCCGAAGTCCCCAGCCAGCCTAAAAATGTTCTGCACAAACGGGAGCTTGCCGAGCGTTTCCGCCATCACGGGCGATACGAAGCCGGAGGCAATCACGGCGGCGGTCAACAGGAAGGCGGCGGCGCAAGCTAGGGCGGCTTTACGGAAGAGCCGGGTTTGTCCCGATGGTTTACGCGGAACGGAAGTTTGACCGATGTGACGGCGGCTGGATTCCCATACGCGCTCCGAGAGGTCCTTCGGGCATTCCAGCTCCCGGGCGGCGCGCTGAATCTGCTCCTTTAACTGATCTTCAATGGACAAGGCAGTCACCCCCTTTTTGTTCCTCCAAAAATACGGCGTATTTGCGCAGTTCTTTCAACGCCAGATGATGCCGGGATTTAACGGTTCCCTGAGGAAGGTCCAGCAGCTCGGCGATTTCGCCGAACGTGTATTCATGATAGTAACGAAGTACGATCACGACTCGTAACTTGTACGACAGCTTGTGGAGCGCCATCCGCACTTCCTCGCTGGTCTCGTTCCTCAAGGCGGGGTGGTCGGTTTGGGGCGATTCTTCCTTGATCTCCAGCAAGGTTTGGCGCTCAAACAAACGGAGCTTGCGCCACATTTTGCGCTTCCAATCCTGCACCTGCCGGACGGCGATGCCATGCAGCCAGTAGCGGAAGGGCCTGGTGGGGTCGTAATTCCCGATCGAAGTCCATAACTTCAAATACACTTCGCTCATGATGTCCTCGATATCCTGACGGCGAGGGATCAGCAGCGCGACAATGCGGTAGACATCCTGGACCGTGGCGTCGTAGACGTGACGAAACGCTTCCTCGTCCCCTTCTTTTAATTTTTGCAGCCAGGGAGTAATGTCGATATCTTGCAAGCCCCGTTCCTCCTTCCGTGTGCCTCACCCCTATATTCGCTCCGAACGCGAAAATGGTTCAGTGGAATTTTAAATTTATTGGAGCAAGTGAGAAATTCGTCTATGGCAGGGTGAAAAAAAAGTCTCGGAAAGCGAAGTGGATTAGTGAATAGCCCTGTCAGGGGGGAACGTTTCATACGGTGCCTTATAGGCAAAGTCAAATAGCTCGGTGTTTTGAGAAACCTGATGTGTCGTTTTGTTGCGGCGGGAGACTAAAGTATAATCATAATATATTTTGAGGCAGATGCGGGAGGTAGCCATGCTTATTCAATTGATCGGAGTCGGCAAACTGAAGGAAAAATACCTGGTCCAGGGAATCGCGGAATACGCCAAACGGCTGGGGCCGTATGTAAAATTCCAGATGACGGAGGTGGCCGACGAAAAAGCGCCGGAGACGATGAGCGAGGCGGAGGTGCTTGGCGTGAAGGCGCGAGAGGGCGAGCGCATCTTGGCGCACGTGAAGAGCGATGCCCATGTCATCGCTCTGGCGATCGGCGGCGAGCTGTGGAGCTCGGAGGAGCTCGCCGCGCATTTGGACCGGCTCGGCACGTACGGGACGAGCCATGTGGTGTTCGTCATCGGCGGGAGCCACGGGCTCTCCGATGACGTGCTGCGCCGCGCCCAGCAGAAGCTCAGCTTCGGGCGCATGACGCTGCCGCACCAGTTGATGCGGCTGGTACTGGTGGAGCAGATTTATCGCGCGGTGAAGATCAATCGGGGGGAACCGTATCATAAGTAGGGCGAAAATAGGGGCTGTTCTCTCATTAAAAGAAACCTTGGCTTTTTTTCAATAAGTGAACGAATGAAATGCTTATTTTCGGAGCGAGGCATTATATCGGTGAGTGTATACAAACCATGTAATGCTTGCTGTTAATAATGCCGACGAAATCAAAGTTGTAAGAACACTATATGTTCGCCAAATAAGTATCGTTGACCAATCTAATGCACAGCACAGTATACACTGGACAATCGTAGCAAACAGCAAAATAGCTGTTACGATTATTCGCTTTTTGGTCATTGGCTGCCGCTCATTCGTTTTCCTTCTGCGTAATCCCAAGAGAAAGAACAGAACAGCCAATAGGCAAAGAATAATTGTGGTAGACGACAAAATGATGTCCAAAAGCTGTGTGCCGCTTATTCCATATGACTGCGTCAGATTGCCGTCTAATATATCTTTAATTTTTAGTACCATGCTTCTATTGATATTTTCGCCGTTGGTCAGCAAGCTGATGGCTATTCGTTCATTTGGCTGTATGACCACTTCGGTTCCGAAATTGGGATTGCCCCCGGGGTGCTCTATAATCGTTTGGTTGGCGTTTACCGACCAGCCCGCCGCATAATACATTTCGTTGACAGCAGGAACAGACATATCACCCTGATGTGATTTTTCGATAACCGTATGGAATATTTCGGGTATGTCCTGCACAATACCCATCTGTATGCCCATCCAACGCGCCATATCTTTTGTACAAGAAATGATGTAGCCTGCGGGTTTATTCCCGGAATAATCCGGCGCATTATATGGAGTTGTCATAAAAAAGGAAGAACGATAGCCCTGTGCCAACTGTCCGGTGGCTTGAGCATCTTCTTTATAAACATACGTCTGGTGAAGACCCAACGGCTGAAATACCTGTTCCCTCATAAAGTCCTCATAGCTTTGTCTCGACACAATCTCAATAACCAGACCTAATACGTCATAATTAACAGTTCCGTAAGTATACTGCTCACCAGAATAGAACGACAATTCAGAATCTACGAGCATTTCTACGGTTTTTTGCAACATATCCGGCGTATTGCCTTGTGGAATGTTTTGACTGTGACTGCCATTTGTTAAGCCGCTAGTATGGTGTAAAAAGTTATTGAGTGTAATACTTTGCATATCCACGTGTTTACCCTGATACTTTAACGTAAACCAAGGCAAATATTTCTGGACAGGGTCTGACATTGACAGCAGTCCTTGTTCTTCCATCAGCAGAATACCCATGCCGGTAAAAGCTTTACTTACCGAAGCCAGCTCATATAGAGTGTTTTCACTTGCTGACAGTCCCTTTTCACGATCTGCATACCCGGAAGAAAAGTAGAGTACTTCATTGTTCGCAAGTATGGAGATTGACATTCCCGGTACACCTGATATACGGCTTGCATCATCCAACAATGTTTGTATTGAATCAGATTGCGAATCTGATAATGCATAGCTTGGTGTTGCGAATCCGGTGAACAGTATAAGTAGTGCAATCATAAAGACAATAATTTTTTTCATAGTCTCTCCATTCCGAAAAAACTCCCGTACGGAAAATATAAATAGCCCGCATTAGCTTATTATTGCAAAATCTTTTTGTATGTGAAGAATCATACGATATAAAAAATTAGATTGCTATCATAATCTCCTACTTACTACGAACTATTTTGCTAGGAACACAAAAAAGCCCCCTCTGCTTCATTAGCGGATGGGGCAATAGTTTGTCTGAGGCGATTTCCGAAAAACAATAATAATATGGGAGATTATTACCTTAATAAATAGATTGCCCTTGCGAAAGGCACAGTCCGACGGCCCTACTTTGGCAGCTTGAATATGTACGAGCAGCTCCTTGCTTCCAAGCGACGGTTTCGTGATTTCTTGCAGAACAATCACTTCCGGTGGACCATATGAAATTTGAACCATGGCTCTCATGATTTTCTCCCCCTAACGGAAATTTTACTGCGACGGACATTTACAAGAGGCACCTACTGATCCGAGAACCCCATCCTTGCAGTACCCATGTACAAACCCCTAAGTTTAAGTAATGATTACATTCTAACTAGGGGGATGTTTGCTGGCATTGATTTAAGTCAAGAGACGAACATTGAAAAAGGATATTAAGGTTGTTGCCATCCTGTTGGCAACAAGGGTGGATTATCCTATGGACAGGAACTCTGCTTTAAGCAAATGTTCCAGTCAAATTAGGAGGTAATCCCAATGAACGCATCCAAACAAACAATTGATCGCAAACACAACGAAAACACCGAAATCCACCCGTTTCTCATCGACATTCCCCAGCAAGCGTTGGATGATCTCCGGGACCGTCTGGAGCGGACGCGCTGGCCCGACGAACCGAATTCCATCGATTGGGACTACGGCGTCCCTGTCCGTTACCTGAAAGAAATGGCGGCATATTGGAGAACGGAGTACGATTGGCGGAAATATGAAGATGCGTTGAATCGCTTTCCGCAGTATACGACGACAATTGACGGACAACAAGTGCACTTCCTTCAAGTACGATCTCCAGAACCTGACGCAATGCCGCTTATTCTTACTCATGGCTGGCCGGGATCGATTGTGGAGTTTATGAATATCATCGGTCCGTTGAGCGATCCGCGTGCTCACGGCGGCCGTCCGGAAGACGCTTTTCACCTGGTGATCCCATCCATACCGGGATTCGGATTCTCCGGCCCGACGAATGAAATCGGTTGGAACACGGACCGAGTAGCGGCAGCATGGTTGGAATTGATGGGCCGCTTGGGCTATGAACGCTTCGGCGTGCAAGGAGGAGACACTGGGGCGATCATATCACCGAAGATGGGCAATCTTGCTCCGGATCGTGTGATAGGAATTCATTCCAACGGTCTAATAGCGTTTCCTTCTGGCGATCCGGCGGACCGCGATCTGCTGCTGACAAATGTGTCGATCTATTGGTTTACCGGAACGGCAGGGTCCTCTGCCCGCATTTATAAGGAGGATGCTAAATCATGGGGGATGCCGGGGAAGAAATCCAACGCGTGTCTCAGGCATAACGATAATGGAATATGTCATGAAAAAACGTATTGAGAAAGCGAAACAATTATTGGAAAACACAAACTATACTATAACGCGTATTGCTGTCATTATTGGATTTTCTAGCGCTGCGCATTTTTCGACTACTTTTCGTAAACGGCTTGGAATATCACCTTCGGAGTATCGTACAAGTTATAATGCATATAACGTATGCGGAGGAGACCTCGAAAAGCTGGTGATTGAGTGATTACATCCAGCAACCATTGATCTATCGGGGAACGATAGTTGAATCATCCGATAGACCCGTTAAGCCGAACCGTATCATAAGTAGAGCGAAATTTTATCAAAGATATACATGTGGCTTTCAATAAGGGCAAAACAAATATAAGATCATCGGAGTATCTCATGTACACACGAAAAAGATCCAGTCACCTAAAATGAAATGACTGGATCCTCAACCATAAACTAAATTTCAAAATCCATGGTACCTTTTTCGGTTAATTCAAACGGACCAGGTGTGACATCTGTATCGGGTCTCTCTATCCCGAAAAAGTCGGAGTCAAAACGATATGGAGTGCTGTCTGGCTCCTCATACTTCATATCGGCGTGATAAGTCTTTCCAAGCAGGTCAGTGGTAACCACCATTGCAGAGGCTCCTTGAAGCAATTGAGGCTCATTGACCTGAATGTGCACCCTGCCTTGCGCAGGATTAATCTCAACTTTTATGCCCTTCTGCGCATATGTCTTCGCATTGGATTCATGACGACTTGGAGCCGCATGGTTAAGATATACATTTCCACCCATAGCCACCGGAAGAACTGCATTTCCTATAAAGAAATCCTTTGCGACATCGCCAAGCTCAGCAAGCTCCTCTTTGGTATATTCCCACCATCTCTTATCTTTTACACTAGGATGTTTATCGTAGCCCCCCAGCCCCACAGCATGCAGATAGCAAATGGAATTGTCCGGAACGCCATCCATGACCGTCTTCCCATCATCTCCAACTGCATCCCTTGGTTTAAGTGGAAGATGCTCAAAAAAGGTTATTGGAACAGGTTCCTTATTCGCATCATTATCCCCCAAAAAGATATTGTTGTAGTATCTGTCGTCGCCTCCAGTGATATTGGAGTACCCGGCCATTGCTGTCTCATGAGGGAAGTGATATGGCGTAATACGGGTAATCTCGGAACGAACGACAAATCGGCCTGCAAACAAATTATGAGCAAATGCACCGCCTTGTGCCATATTTCTGAAGTTCATAGGAGAGAGGAACAGATTATGATCGACCATATACGGACCATGGCAAACCTCAACGAAGAGGTCTTCAGAAAGGTTGTCAAAAAATACATTGCGGCTGATGCGGGTGCCCTGTGCCTGCCAGTCAAGCCAAAGCGCACGGTAACAGCTATAGATTATATTTTCACTAATTTGAGTATCCAGGGAAGCATGCAGTTTAATTCCCGCGACTTCGGCCCCGTGTCTGAGCCGTTTGTGGTGAATATTGTATATACGATTCTGATAAATGCGGCTGAAGGCTCCTCCCATATGACCCACAATACCTGCCTGTTCACAATCATGGATCACATTCCCTCGAACGATGTGACTGCCGACCCGATCCTTATGCCAGCTGGAGCGTAATGCTCGTAGGATAACCTCCTGCTCACGTTGAGTTCCGCCTTTACTGTGCTTATCTAAAGATTTGCTGTGACCTGTACCGATTTCGGTACCCAGGCTAATCCCAACGCATTTTGATTCACTAATGATATTGTTTTCAATAATCCAGCCCTTGCTCCAGTGAGGTCCGATCAAACCTTCCTGGTAGTCCGTAGGCGGCGCCCACCCCGGAGATGCTTGACGAAGTGTGAAGCCACTAACGGTTATGTAGTTCAATCCTGGTTTCTCAGGCCAGAAACAATAAGGACGGACATTAATTTCTACATTCTCCTTACGGGGATCTTTTCCACCAAAGTTAGCCCAGATTTTTGTTGTCGTAGAACCAACTTCGGCATACCATTTTAACAGTGAATCCTTAGGATATTTGGCTTCGGGCCAAACCTCGGGATTGCGAACGCTTTCAACACTATCGACTTCATACAATGATTTGCAATCCAAATAAACATCACCGAGATGGATCGGGAAGGGCCCGTCAAACAACCAGTCTCCACTTAGCTCCACTTCAAAGGGATTGCGAACGGAAAATATGGAATTGAGCACTTCTGTGCTCCAAACATGGTTTCCTTCTGGTTTCCAGTTGGTAATCCGTTCAGCCCCTGTAATGACGACTTCTCCGTCTCCTGCGGATCGATATATGATTCTATGCTTCGTTGTTCCTCCATTAGCCGGGTTAACCCATTCCCTATATACTCCGGCATGAACAATAACCGTATCACCAGCCATAGCATGAGCCGCAGCGCGTGATATGGTGCGAAGGGGTTGATCCGCTGTTCCTTTGTGTTGATCATTCCCATGTATAGATACATGATATTCCATAACAACTCTCCTTCTTTCCGCGTTAAAAAAGTTGTAAGAATTCCTTACAAGCTGAAGGCAGGCTAGTTATAAAATTATTGTTGTATTAAGTTATTATACTATATAAGTTGAACGAAAGCCGATATCTGCGCGCGATAAAGGCGTTTCTTTAAAAGCCTATCCTCGAATGTCCATTCATAGTGCCATCCCATAGAAGGTGGCCCTAAAACTGGCCGTTAGCTATACAAATAAATTGTACTAGCTCCCAATCAGTGTTACTCTGAGAATCGAAAACCTCAAACTTACGTTTGCTTCCAACCATAAACCCCATTTCAGATACCAAGAAAGGTAACACCATGATCAAAGTTGAACACTTATCCTTCTCGTTTCCGCAAAAAGAACTCTACAAAGACATTTCGTTTACGCTTGAAGAGGGCCAACACTGCGCCTTTATCGGCACAAGCGGCAGCGGGAAAAGTACGCTGGTCGAGATCCTGATGGACCCGGAAAGACATTTGTTCGAGGGTAAGCTGGAGATCGCCTCCGATTGCAGAATCGGATATGTGAGTCAGTTCTCGCAGGTAGACCCAACGGTAGAAATGACCGTTTTTGAATATATCGGGGAAGAATTTATCAAGCTTCAGCATGAAATTACAGCGATGTATGCGGAAATGGCAACCACGTCGGATATGGATTCGCTCTTGGAAAAGGTTCAATCGGCTTTGGACGCACTTGATGCCATGGGCGGAGATGATTTCGAAAGTACCATCAATAAACAGCTGAATCTAGCCAACCTCATGAAGCTAAAAGACGCTGACATATCTTCCTTAAGCGGCGGGGAATTCAAGCTTATTCAAGTGATGAAGGAAATGCTCAGTAGTCCGGATCTGATGATTATGGACGAACCGGATGTATTTTTAGACTTTGAAAACCTCAATGCGCTTAAAAAATTGATCAATTCCCACAAAGGAATGCTGCTGGTCGTTACGCATAACCGCTATCTTTTGAATCACTGTTTTAACAAAATCATTCATCTCGAAAACATGGAAATCCAGGAGTTTGACGGAAAATATATCGAGTACAATTTCTCCTTGCTTCAGACTAAAATTGAGCTGCAAGAAATCGCAGTCGCTGAAGCGGAAGAGATCGAGAGATACGATCAAATCATCGACAATCTTAGAGAGATCGCGACGAATGTTGCGGACGCTTCCAGGGGCCGAGCGTTAAAAGCCAGAGTGAAGTTCCAGGAAAGATTAGAAGCGCGCAGAATCAAAGCGCCGTTCGTTGATATCAAGCAGCCGAATATCCGCTTCGGGATCGAGCATGAAATAGAAGACACTGTTGTCGTAAAAGTCGATAACTATAGTGTTTCCTTTGACGAGCTGCTTTTGAAAGATGTGAACTTCGAGATCAAATCCACGGATAAAGTCGCTATCATCGGTCCGAACGGCACCGGGAAAACGACTTTGCTCCGGGATATCTTCAAAAACAATCAGGATTCCATCGAAATCAAGGACGATATCAAAGTGGCTTATTTATCGCAGCTTCAAGGCGAAACGCTAAAAGATTCAAATACGATACTCCATGAGTTCATCGATGCCGGGTTTAAAACGTATGATGAGATCAGAGCGTATCTTTTAAACTACAGTTTTGAAGGCGAAACCCTGGATCAAAAGATCGAATCGCTATCCGGGGGCGAAAAAAACATACTTCAATTGGCTAAAGCTGCTGCAAGTCAAGCCGGCCTGCTGCTTCTTGACGAACCGACAAGCCATTTGGACATCTATACGCAGATCGCACTGGAGAAAGCCATCGAAGAATATAAAGGCGCTATCCTCATGATTTCCCATGATTTCTATTCGGTCGTTAACGGTATGGATTATGTACTAATCATTGACGACAAGACGATTAGAAAAATGAGTATGCGCAAATTCAGACAGATGATCTACGCCAGTCATTTCAATAAAGATTACTTAGAAATTGAGCAAAAGAAAAAGTCGGTCGAAATGCAAATTGAATCGGCCTTGAAAGATACAGATTTCGAACTTGCAAAAGGATTGATCGATGAGCTGGAAGGATTGATCAAGCAGCTGTCTGCGCTCTAGCATGCGCCACAGGCTTAGACGGTTTAGGGAAGCACAGTCGAATATTTGGAGAGAGGAGCTCCGCTTCAAGCAAAGCTCCTCTCTTTTTCTTAGCTTACATGCGCCACAGCCCGAACCTCTACCCACTGTTCCGGAAAAGCCAGGTAGGAGCAGCTGTGCGAGTGGGGAGCACAGAATCAGAATCGTTGACGGTAATTATCAGGCTGAAGCCGATGTCTGCGCGATTATTTGATGATTCCTCTAAAGCGGATGAAAAATCATATAGGTTGTATTAATGAGCAATAAGCGATTAGAAAGGAGCATAATCTTATGGAAGTAACTGCCCAGGAAGTAGCGGACTGGATGGTCAAGGAAATCAGGTCTAGGGGAACGCTATACCAGGCCGATGCGATTGAATATGTGAAGACTCAATTTGGCGAACAGTTTGTATTCGTGAATGAGAATGGAAATACATCGCTGTCTAAAGAGGTGAAGAAGGCTTTCCGCAAACTCCACGGCGGCAAAATTGCTTGGGACCGCGACGGATTCTTTTGGGCTTGGACCTGAGCCGCTCATCCTTCCAACAACTCCAACCTATGTGCTCAGGGTGAAGGCAACCCGAAGCCCCCCCTTATGATGATTCTGGATAACCCCGGTGCTCAATTGACAAGCTTGTGGCCGCATCGGTCGACTGGACATGGATCAGGTTGATATTCTGAGGAAGGTCAATAAGGAATTAATACGCGTTTTTATTAGGAGACTATTGAGTGGGCATCCCTAACGTCTATCGTGAAAACTTGATCGGCGAAATTTACTGAATTTCAATTGCCCAAAATTAAATTGTTGACAATTGAATTAAGAGTGGATATTATTGGTTTATAAACATTGTGCACAAGTAATTTGTAGGCAACTGAAAATGAGGTGAAATACATGTCACATCATC
Source organism: Paenibacillus sp. alder61 (assembly GCF_020179875.1). Lineage (NCBI taxonomy): Bacteria > Bacillati > Bacillota > Bacilli > Caryophanales > Paenibacillaceae > Paenibacillus > Paenibacillus sp. alder61. The sequence goes on along the minus strand of NZ_JAIUDG010000007.1, from coordinate 243,503 downwards.
AAACAGTTATTATCGGCACGGGTCCTGCGGGATAACGGATCATCCGAATTATGATGCCGCCCTAGCTGCCCTGCGGGAGCTAGCGGAGTAAGCGATCACCTACCAGAAGAAGGGGTTGACCTCACATGCTGCAACTTAACGAACACCTTTGCTTTTCCTTATATGCTTGCTCCCGAGCTATTTCTCGGTTGTATCGACCGCTATTAGAGGAGATGGGAATTACCTATCCTCAGTATCTCGTGTTGCTATCCCTCTGGGAAAGTGACGGGCGGACGGTGAAAGAACTGGGAGAACAATTAGACCTCGATTCAGGCACCTTGACGCCGCTGCTGAAACGGATGGAGGCGAACGAACTGATTAGGAGAGTACGATCGACGGAAGATGAGAGGGTCATCTTGGTCCTGCTCACGGAGAAAGGGTTGGCCCTTAAGGGGGAATCCGATTGTATTCCATCCGCACTCCTCTCAGCCAGCGGAATGTCAACCGAAGATGTCTCGGAATTAAACAAAACTATCAAAGAGTTAGCAGAGAAAGTCATTCAGACTAGCGGAAAATAATCCATTCGAGGTGTGACCATGTCAACAACAACCCTAACTTCAGCGTTAGAGAAGATTACGGCAGCAAGCCCTTTTGAAGTGCAGGCGATACACCAACGTTTCATCCAGCAACTTCAGGAGGGAGGCAACGCCACAGGGCTACCAGTCGGGACGAAAGCCAAGGACTTTGTACTGTCAGATTCACTAGGGAACCAAGTAAATTTAGCCGACGAATTGGCAAAAGGTCCTGTTGTCCTTACCTTTTACAGAGGAGGATGGTGCCCTTACTGCAATCGGCAGTTAAGAGCATACCAGGAGATTCTCCCCGACATTCAGGCGCTAGGCGCGCAGCTTATCGCAGTCAGTCCACAATTGCCGGATTATACACTGTCTGATCAAGAGAAGGCAGAAATGTCCTTTAAGGTTCTCAGCGACCCTAAGGGAATCGTTGCCGCCAAATATAACCTGTTGTATGAAGTGCCTGACTATCTGAGGGGCATGTACTTAAGCCATAATATTGATCTTCAAGAGTACAATGGGACAGATCATTGGCTGCTTCCGGTGACGGGAACGTTCATGATTGACGAATACTCCGTTATCCGTTCCGCATACGTGAATCCTGACTTCACCAGGAGAATGGAACCGGAGGATATTCTCTGGGAGCTGCGAAAGTTATAATTTTTTTACCCATAATGATTGTGCAAAATTAAATTTTACAAAACTAATATGATATGAGGAGAATGTTGAAAATGACCAAAAAGATTATTCTTGAGTCCGCCGCACAACAATTTGTTGAGGCTACTGCGAATCCGCCCTACTTATTCCATCTTGAACCTGAGCAGGGGAGAGCTGCGGTAGACGAAGTTCAATCGGGAGATACCAAGAAAAAAGATGTAGACATTGAGGATCTCAGCATCCCAGGCGGACCAAGCGGTCAAGTGTCCGTTCGGATCCTGCGTCCGAAGAACACGGCTGGCCAACTGCTTAAAACGGTTTTGTACATCCATGGTGCAGGATGGGTGTTCGGTAATGCCCATACCCACGACCGGTTGATTCGTGAGCTAGCGGTCAGAAGCGGATCCGCTATCGTATTTCCTAATTACAGCTTGTCTCCTGAAGTCAAATACCCGACAGCTCTTGAAGAGATCTATGCTACGCTGCAATGGATCGCTTCCTCCGGCAAGGCTCATGGCCTGGATTCGGATCATATCTCCATCGGTGGCGATAGCGTTGGCGGCAACATGACTGCGGCAATCACGTTGATGGCTAAGGAAAGAAAGGGACCTGCGATTAAACGACAGCTGCTGTTCTATCCGGTTACGGATGGGGGAATGGATACGGACTCGTATCATGAATTCGCCGAAGGATACTTCCTTCGCCGTGACGGGATGGCTTGGTTCTGGAAACAGTACATCAACAAAGCGGAAGAGTTAAATGAAATCTATACTTCTCCTCTGAGGGCTTCCATCGACCAGCTTCGCGATCTTCCTCCAGCTCTCATCATTACGGCGGAAGCCGACGTTCTTCGAGATGAAGGCGAGGCCTATGGAAATAAGCTTCGGGAGGCTGGTGTGGAGGTCACAACGGTGCGTTATCAAGGAATCATTCATGATTTCGTCATGTTGAATGCTTTGGCGGATACGTTGGCCGCCCGCGGTGCGACTGCATTAGCCAGCGCTTGGCTGAAAGATGGATTTCAATAATGGATCAGGGAGAGAAAGATATTCTCTGCTATCTGAGATGATTAACCCAACATAGAACGTCAAAAACCGGGACGCCTTATTTGGCGAATCCCGGTTTTTGAGTTGCTTAAATGGTCATTTAATTAATTGGGTACTTTTAAAATTCGCCGTAGACCCGTTAAGCTGAACCGTATCACAAATAACGAAAATCCCTAAACAAGCTCCCCTTTAAGTAGACAGGATTAATAAATAAACCCGCTACTTCAGAGGAGCATATCAAAATTGCCGTGGGTGTCGAATGCTTTGGTATACTTTAAAATGGTTTTACCACATCATCTGAATCAGTGGAGTAAGCCAGCTCTTTCTGTGCTTCCAGAGCGCCCAGTCTGTCCAGCAGGGCTGCCCGGATTTGCTCATAGGCGTCACTGCCCAACGCCATACGTATCGGACCCTCTCCCTGGTCGACACGACGGATAATCTGCTGCGCCATTTTATCCGGATCGCCGACAACCATTTGATTGAACATGCTCATATCTATACGAGGCAGTTCTCCCTTCATCAGGCTAACGAATCGGCCCGCCTCCGTATCCCGGTATTCGTCCATCCGCTCGCCGAATACGGCGTTACTTGTAAGGAAGTTCGTTCGGATCCCGCCGGGCTCCACCATAGTGGTCTTAATATTGAACGGAGCCACTTCCTTAGCTAGCGCTTCAAAGGCTCCTTCGACCGCCCATTTCGAAGAGCAATACAGTCCCATGCCCGGAATAGAATAATGACCCGCCATACTTGAAATCTGTACCATGTGACCGCCGCCCTGCTTGCGGAAAAAGGGCAGGACTGCACGCGCTGCACGCAGGGAGCCAAGCACATTGGTCATAAACTGATGCTCAATTTGTCTGTCGCTTGCTTCTTCGACTGCGCCATACAAGCCATAGGCTGCATTATTGACAAACACATCGATCGTGCCCAGTTCTGAAAATGCCCGTTCCACGACTTCAGCAATTTGCTGAGGGTTTGTGAGATCTAAATTAGCCAGCCATAGCTGGGAGCCATACTGTGCCTGCAGATCATCCAGCACCCCCGGCTTGCGTACCGTTGCGGCTACACGGTCCCCTCTAACCAGCAACCGGCGAGTTATACGTGAAGCCAAGCCTCCTGACGCTCCTGTAATGAACCAAGTTTGCATGCTAAACACCCTCCATTCGTTGTCATCCACTGAATCATACAAGCAACTGGAAGGAGCTAGCCACAGCACATCTATACTATTAACGGGAGTAACAGTCTACGGGAGCTGCCTGTCCTGCTCAAGTAAACGTAATAATCTCTCCTCCGTACCTGAACCGGGCACCGGAACAAAGAAACACCAGTGCATTCCCGGGTCATTATCGATTACAGCCGCGGAATGGAGCTCGAACTCCATCTCCTGTGCGTCAGGAACGCGGAATAAGGCGGTCGCTACGCGTTTTTGTTTGATTTCATATAACTCCCAGAAATGTACGAACTCCACGCTTTCCCGCGTCAAGCGTTCAAACCGTTCCATATATAACGGGTTGTTCTTGTAAAGATCGAAGCCTGCCCGCATAACGGCTACAGAGTAACGGGCAGCGGCTTCCCAGTTCACCAGTCTGTTGCGGTAATCCGGCTTTAAAAACATAATGTCCATCATATTCCGTTCGTTGTCCGGCAGACTGCCGAAATCGGCTACGATCAGTTCTGCCGCTCGATTCCAGGCGATAACATCCGTACCTTCGTCCGTGATAAATGAAGGATAATAAAGTTGATCTACGATTTTCTGCAGAACTCCCGCATCCGGCCCACCGTTATTTGGCGCTGTGACGACGCTCGCCACATCTACATTGGCCAGATCGAATAGATGCTTCTGCTCGTCTTCGTCAAGCTGAAGCGCTTTGCTGATACTTAGCAGCACTTCCGGCGAAGGATTCACCTCCTTGCCTTGCTCCAGCCAGGCATAGTAAGTCACGCTTATATTGGCAAGGTAAGAGACTTCTTCTCTTCGAAGTCCCGGAGTGCGTCTTCGTCCGGGCAGCGGCTGGATCCCTGCCTCTGAAGGCTGCAAGCGTTCTCTGCGCGATTTTATGAACTCACCCAATGCGGATGAGAAACGATTTGTTTTCAAGCAGCTCACCTCTAATTACTTATATGGAAGAATACGTATCGTAATTAACCAAATGGACTCAAGGCACTGGCTCTAATGATCCGACTTTTCAGCAGGCGCAGGGTGGCTTTGATCATGGAACGTTGAACAGTTAGATTATGCATCTCGAGAGAGGTGCATTTTTTCGTCCCTAAATTACAGCAAGATGTGGAAAGTAGATCGAAAACCCGGCATGTTATCTTATTTGCAAGAAAAGAAAGGAGTAGAGAAGATGATATTAGAGCCAGGGCACTAAAGATGAGAGTCAGCAGGGAGTTTTTTGATAGGTGCATATATATGATAGGCCGAATCAGAATTGTGGACGTCCTCAAAAACTTGAATGAGTTCAATATCGGTTTCTGCCGTTTCCTGCCTGGAGATCTTTAAAAAACGAGCATAGTCACTTTTCAGTACATCCCCAATGTCAAGTAGATCACCACAATAGTTGAACCTTGCACAAAAAATTTGCGGCACATCGACCGTAAAATAATAAGGCTCATCGATTTCAATACTGCTCGGGATCCCGAATAGAACCTTAAACCGGGTTGAATCAGGTTGACAGTTTGAATAAATGACGTAGCAGGGACCATTTATGGTTTCATCAATTTGACTTAGCAGCATTTCTGAATGTGCGCGAATCTTCTTCTTATAATCATCATTGGCTAGATCGACTTCAAAAGCGATTCCGCTGATTCGGGTCTTCTCGAATTCAGTCAAGGTGAAATCCGCGACGATATCGCCGTTAATGTTTTTAATGGGTCTATTCACTACTGTAGGTATGGGGATTGGAGAGATCGTTGTGATTCCTGCTTTTACAGAACTTGGGGCTGTACCGTATTGTCGTTTGAAAGCGCGAGTGAAAGAGGCTTGCGTACCGAAGTTAAGCCGATAGGCAATGTCGGTCAGAGAATTGTTTTTATCAAGAATCAAGGTTAAGGATGCATTCAATCTTCTGGATAGGATGTATTGACTTAACGTACAGCCCATCATAGCAGAGAACAGCCGATGAAAATAATATTTAGACATGTTGAAGGCATTGGCTACGGATTCCACGGTTAAGGAATGTTGTAAATGGTCCTCGATATGGATCAAAGCACGTTCGATGACTTCGTTATGGTTCATAATAACTCCTTCTATCAAGTGTTTGCAGGCTGTTTTGTACCAAGTATACCATACGAGCATCAGCAAAAAATGATTTCTCAGGAGGAAAAATGCGAGACAAAAGGAATGCCAGAATACTGGGGATTTTTTATATCATAGCTGCATTGTCGTCAATCATAGCGGTGGTTTTGTACGGGCCTGTCTTGTCGGAGCAATGGCAGATGGCCGTGGCAAATGGGTCGGAAACGAAGGTCTTAATCGGTGTATTGAATGATCTCCTGCTTGTGGTTACGGCTGTTGGTACTTCAATCATGCTATTTCCTTACGTTCGGCTCTGGAATGAACCCCTTGCATTGGGATATTTATGTTTTCGGTTTATGGAGGCTGTATTTATTGCAATCGGAATCCTAAGTATATTAGGCTTGTTACGGCTTAGTACGTATTATAGTACGGCCAGCTTAGCAAATGCAGCCAATCTTGAGCCTATAGGGTTATTGCTGCAGGATATTTATCGCTGGACGGCTATGTTGGGTCCCAATCTCATGTTAGGCATCAATACAAGTATATATAGTTATTTGCTCTATCGAACAGGCTATGTGCCTAAACCGATAGCGATTTTCGGAATGCTTACAGCGGTTATGGTTTTTGTGGCTGGTTTATTGCAAATGTTCGGAATTATTGGACCTTACTCGGCAGTAAAAGGACTGGTCGCACTGCCTGTAGGCGTTTATGAGATGACCTTGGCAGTCTGGTTGATTGTGAAGGGATTTCATCGCGATAACCTGCAAAAAATGAGATCGCCTGCTGCTTGATTCTCGCTTATTTCACAGCGATAGCGGGAGCTAAATTCAATTCGATTGATCTTTCTGTCCCCAGTCACTGATATTTCTTTATTAATGATTCTGTACGCCCTTACCGGGCGCGCTGAAAGAAACAGGAGTAAAACGGTGAATAACCGGTTACTCCTGTTTAGACCATAGAGGATTTTGTTTTTTTTCCTCAAACAAAGCGTTTATTTCATTAAACCATTCCTTACTGCTGCCACCGAAAATCAAAGTATTTGAGGGGTTGTTATCAACCCCTTTTTTAACTTCAACATGCCCGGTTGAGGAGACCCTATACTCTAAGGTTAAATTAGTATCTGAAATAAGCTCAATTCGTAAATCAAAATATTGACTCGAATGCCCTCTTACAGGCCCTATGTCAGGAAATAATTTAATGACTGTCCTGTCTTTTAAGAGCCCTACCACTTCAGCAATTTCTTGTTCATCAATGCTTCTAATTTGTTGAAGGGTTGACCCTATACCGGGTTTGTTATCAGAAAGTCCTACAACTACTCCCTTAATATGTTCATGCTTGTAGTAACTATTTGTATACATATACCCGCTATATAGAACATAAATCAACAGCAATACACAAACGAGGACACTTAGCAGTAATATTTTCCTTTTCATACTAAATCGCGTTGAATATTACACCTCCATACGAGTAATTGCTAAAACGTTCAGTAAGCCCCCCATTAACATAATTAAAATATGCCTTTTCGTCACCCTTATCATAATTTGGCAACTTTTTTGATACCACAGGGGTGCTTTCATCAAATATCATACCGTATCCCGGAATGTTGCGGAAATTCTGCCAGTAATAAGAGCCGCTCTCACTGGCGTATCCAAAATAATATTGTCCATCCAAAACTATATAGGTATTTTTTTTAGCTACACTTTGGATGAATTTGGCCGTATGTGTAATTTCCGTTTGTCCACTAACTTGAGAGGGGATACCCTCTAAAAAAATTTTTGCCATACTCCAATTACCTAAAGTAACAGAATCTAGTGTTTTATCAATATAGTATTTAACTGTCGCGCTAATAGTTTTTTTTGCATAATCGGCCCATTTTTCTTTTTTTGTTTTATTGATCTCTGTTTCTGGGCTTATACTATTGTATACTACTATATCTTCATAATATGTTTTATGATTGTAGCCTACGTAAGTTCTAGTAGTGGAGTTAGTTGACAAATTCCCTTGACTCCCTGCTGGTAGATATAGACTAATTCCATACGAGGTAATGTCACCATTTTGAACTTTTTCAGAATATTCACGAATATCATTAGCAGTCTTTGGTAACAACTTATAATTATTAATAGTCATTTCCACTTCTTTACTATTATTAGGATCAATAGTGATCTTCTGTAATGGTACCTTAGATTCAATTTTAATGGAGTTTTCTAGCTTAACCATTTGCTGATCATACGACTGCTTTGTATCGACTGCATTACTTTCAGAAGATGCGTAAGAAACATTTAATCCAGAATATACGAAGAACGAACAAGTTAATATTAAAGATAAGATTTTTTTCATGATATTCTCCCTCTAAAATATATTTTTGTCCGATGTAATATTCATAGGAGTATATGTGGATTGAAGGCTGGCCAGCTTCAATAGACACCTTAAGAAAAGGCTAATCACATCCCGATAATTTTGATGCAAATGGAAAATATTTCTTATAGGCATAATGCTACAAAATACATAATATGTAAATTTCTCTAAAGGAATATTTTACATAACCTGTTATGTTTGAGATTCCTACAGGTCACTATTTACTTGCTGCCAATTCAACGCCTAATGCAGATGTGTTGTGCACTTAAGATGATAGTGCTGCGACTGGAAGGGTACCCCTTTCCCTAGTTCCATCGCGGAACGCAAGATAGGCATTTCCATCACAAGTACGAAATCTTGAGCCATCAATCCTTACGGGCTTGGGATTCGAGCCGGCCAATCTTGGCCGCGTTCCCAGCTTGGTTAGAAGCTCTATTCCAAATAAGTGTCGTTCAGCCCCGTTACATCCAAGACGGGGTTATAACTACTAGCTTTTTATTTATATTGAATTTCTCCTCTTGTTCCCTAATGGTTACGATTCAAAGCTCAAATCCCCAGCAGGAGAACCCCCCTTGCCGCTTCTATAAAAGACAACATGATGGGTGAAAGCCACTTGTCTTTGTGCCATGACATTTGTGTATACACGTGAAGGTCTGGAATTTGCCAGGGAAGAGCAACAAGTTCGCCCCGTTCAACTTCGGCTTCCACTACGATTTCGGGAAGAAAGGCAATGCCGATTCCCGAAATGGCGCATTGTTTAATGGCTTCCGCACTTTGAAACTCTAAATACGTAATACTATCCATGCCTTCTTTCTCAAATGACCGGTCAAACATGGTTCGATAGGGGCAGCCCTTTTCATTCGTCAGGAACACTTCTCCGTGAAAATCATCCAGCTGCAGCACCGTTCGTTTAGCGAGCGGGTGGTCTGGAGCGGCGAAAAGGCGGAAAGTCTCTTCCAGTAGAGGCTCCACGGCAAGTCCGTTCGAGCGAACGGGCTCGTCCAGCATAAAGACGATATCGGCCGTTCCCTCAAAGAGTGCCTGCTTGAGTTCCTGATTGGGAACGGAGCGGAAGATCAAACGAACGCCCGGATGCTGCGCACGAAATCGTTGAAAGACAGCCGGAAGCCGATAGGCGCAAATCACCTCGTTAGCACTGATCGTTAGGGTGCCGTTCAGCACTTCATTGTCGTGAACGACGCTGCGAGCTTCGTCCAATTTATCCAGAACACTTTGGATCTGAGTTAAAAAGCGCTTGCCCGCATGGGTGAGAACAAGCTGCTTCCCCAAGCGGTCAAAGAGGCGAACGCCAAGCTCATCCTCCAACGCTTTGATTTGCATCGTGACGTTGGAGGGAACGTAATTCAACGCTTCCGCAGCCCGACTGAAATTTAAAGTTGACGCAACCGTACGGAACGTAATAAGTTGGCGCAATTCCATCCTATGATTCCCCTTTAACTTTCAATATTATTGAATGCTAAGTTGAAATTAATTCACTTTTATTGAAGGTAGCACAGTTCTATACTAACAACAAGGAATACATTTTTAGGCATGGGGTAGGGTTCATTTTGAAGGGAGAGGCTATACGATGGATTATGAGATTTTCGATTTGGGCGACGTAACTTTGCAGTCGGGAGTGACGTTACCGGGCGCTTTTCTGGCTTATAAAACTTATGGAAGATTAAATGAAAAAAAAGATAATGTCATCGTCTATCCGACGGCTTTTGGCGATCAGCATGTTCAGAATGAATGGTTGATTGGCAGCGGCATGGCACTGGATCCGCAAAAATATTTCATCATCGTTCCAAATCTGCTGGGCAACGGCTTATCTTCGTCTCCCAGCAACACGCCTCCGCCATTCGACCGGGCGAATTTTCCGCAGGTAACCATCTACGACAACGTTCAATTCCAGCATCGGCTGCTGACTGAAAAATTCGGCATCCAAAAGATCGCTCTCGTCGTTGGATGGTCCATGGGAGGCATTCAAGCATTCCAATGGGGGGCAAGTTATCCCGACATGGTGGAACGCATTGCGCCTTTCGCCGGCGTTGCCAAGACTTGGCCTCAAACATATGTGGTCCTGGAAGGCATGAAAGCTTCGCTTATAGCCGCCGTCCGCTTCGATTCAAGCAAACTCAACCAGTTGACTTCTGAAGATATGCGTGCCGTTGGCCGTGTCTATGCGGGATGGGGCGTATCGCAGGCGTTTTACAGAGAGGAACTTTATCGTGAGCTGGGATTTGACTCCTTGGCGGATTTTATGGTCGGCGTCTGGGAAAACAGCTTTGTGCGGATGGATCCGCACAATGTTTTAGCTATGTTATGGACGGGCCAAAATGCAGATATTAGTGCAAATCCCACCTACAGCGGAGATTTCGATAAGGCGCTGGGAAGCATTAAGGCGCTTGCCTGCGTCATGCCAGGGAGCACGGATCTCTTCTGCCCGGCGGACGATAGCGAATACGAGGCTGAGCGTATACCGAACGCTATTTTTAAGCCTATAGAGTCAATGTGGGGCCATTTTGCCGGTCGCGGCATCAACAGTGCCGATAATACATTTATTGATGACAATCTAAAACGCTTGTTGGCGCTTAGTACAAACGGAAGTCAGCCTTAACATTGGAGTGTCCATTGGAAAACACATCTGTATGGAATATAAGCACCCTTCTATAATCTAGAAGAGTGCTATTTCCTTTATAGGCGGTGTTTTTTTCTTTTTCGTTATTTCAAGGTGGATGATGTTACCAAGCATTATTTTTGATGTTGCTGTCACAAAATGAGCTGCATTGGTGTATTAAGAGTGAAGCCAGGAGGGGGGGAAGACTTTTGGATAGACAGCACAGAGAGTATCAATCAGACTCCGAAGAAATTGAGATGCTGATTGAAAGGACTAAGCATGGTGATAAGGAAGCCTTCGCTTCAATTATAAGAAACTTTGAAAAACCAATGTATATCTATTGTTACCATATGCTCAAAAGCAAGGAAGAAGCCGAGGATGCTAGGCAAGAAATCTTTATTAGAGTGTATGAACAGATACATAAGTATCGTCCAAATATGAGTTTCTCGGCATGGCTGTACAAAATTGCTTACAATTACAGTCTGAATCAAATCCGGAGCAAAAAAAGGTGGTTTCGTTTTATAGATCGTTATAAATATGATCAGCCTGAGACCTCGACTCAGCAAATCGACAGTCAAACTACACTGAAGGATTTTCTAAATTTATTGACGATCGAAGAGAGACATATATTGGTTCTCCGGGCGATTCATCAATATCACTTTGACGAGATTAGTGAAATGTTGAATATGAAACCAGCAACTGTGCGCAAAAAGTATGAACGCCTTCGTAAAAAACTACAGACGAAGGAAGTTAATGAAGGAGGTAGAGCGAATGCGTCAATCACCAAATCCATCTAAAAATCTAAGTATTCAACAGGTGGAGCAAATGATTCGGGATACGGAGACGCCAGAGCATAGCATTAGTCAACAGATTGTAGAAAAACTTGAATCTAAAAGCGTGCCACTCCAAAAGCCAGTCTTCACAAGAAGGGCGGGAGTCATCGCAGCGGCATTGGTTGCTTTTTGTGTGTCTCTAACTCCTGTCATGGCTCAAACCATAGAGCGGCTATCCTTGCTTGAATATTTGAATCCTTTTGTCAAAGAAATGAAAATGAATCCAAATGAGAAGGTGGATACACTTTATGCGACAGGTTTGGATGGGAATAAGCATTTTCATACAGGGATGATTCGCTTTGATGACATTGAGGACCAAGAGTTTAAAAGCCAGCTGCAAAGGGTCTGGAATGAGATTTTTCCCCAGGGAGAAGAAATTAATGATGTGATTATGTACGAATATGATACGAACACATTTCACATAAAGGCGCGAAACGAAAACAGATCCATCGAATTTAACCAAGGTAAATGGTATTATGCGGAGCAAACGATTGGAGAGGAGCAGGTTCCAGATGCTGCAAAAGATGCAGCGGACCAAGCTTTTCATAAAGTTGGAGATTTTAAACAAAGTAAACGGTCAGTAAGTCAAATGATCTTAAGACCCAATCAAAACCCGGTGTATGAGTTCGTGTATGAAACAAAGAAGGGTTCTGTCCTCATTGATGTACAAAAAGATACCAATCAGATCACAGAGGTATTAGCTTTTCCGTTGTCGGATCACCTTTATAAATTGGACGATAAAAATAAATATCATGATCTAGTTGAGAAAACAAAAGCAATTGAGCTGGATAAGATTCATGAGGAAACAGTGAAGCAAGCTAAAGCATGGATGAATTTGGACTTGACTGATTATAGCGTGTCCAAACTTGAATCACGGTTTGATACATTAACGTTCACAAAAGCGGGTTCTCCAGACGTGACTGCGTTGTTCACCTCTAAAGGAACGATCTATTCCATTAAAATTGAGCTAAGGCCGTTATCTGAAAAAGGAACGGACTAATAAATGTAGTGAGAGGAGGTGATGACTACTGATTTTCTATAGATTCATTTCAACGTGACTGAAGCATTCCATTAACAAGCTGTGGGTAAGCAAAATAAAAAATAAAGGAGTTTATTAATATGAACAAAAAAATAATTTTCCCTATCCTTGGAGTAGCCTTATTATCAGGAAGTCTGCTTGGATACCAATCACTCGTTCAAGCAGATGCGCCTAACAACGTAAATATCAATGTTTCACAAGATATTAAGCTTGATCAGAAGCTTATGCAAACGGCTCAGGATAAGCTTAAAGAATTGACAGGAAATACGTATACGTTAATTCAAGGAACTGCTACAAAAGACTCTATCCATTTAAAAAGAGAGAACTTCAAGGACGATATTATTGCTTATAAAGCTGATGGAAAGCTCGAAACGATCAGTATTAAAATCAATTATGAAGATTTAAACGGTGGGAAATATCAAACCAAACTGAAGGAAACGTGGGCAGCTTTGTTCCCAGAGGAAGAACCGAAGTATGTGAATATCTCGGAGTCAATCTACAGTGTGGGTACAATCTCGTCGAATGCCAAGCAAAATAAGCAAATTTATATGCAAGAGAATGGCGGGGCTTATGGCGTAAATTATGCTCCTGACGATGCTCCAGCAAGCGTGCAGAAAAAGGCTGCTCAGGCATTATCCAAGCTTACCGATGGAAAGGTCAAGCAGGGTGCTAAGTTGGATCGTATGTTTGTCCGTGATGGCAAACCGAATGTGTATCGATATAAGTATAAATCAGAAGCGATCGAAGTCAGCTTTGCCATTGAAGAACAAACGCTGGAATTGCTCCAAGCAGATGTATATCGTACCGCTGGTAAAGGTGTAGACAGTTATGAAGAATTCCAGAAACAAGAAAAAGAAAAAAGTGCAAAGATGAAGAAGTTGACGTTAGACACTTTGATGGAGAACGCAGTGAAAGACGCAAAAGCGATGCTAGATCTGGATTTGAAAGGATATAAGGGAGCAAGAGGAACAAATGCATGGGACGAGGATTATATGACGTTCACCAAAGAAGGGGCTCCTTCAGTTACTGCTAGATTTGATAAAGACGGATCGTTTAGCAGCTTTACCATTGACAAGTATAATCAGACAATCGATTTTTACGGAATGACCATCGCAGGTCCCCCAAATGAAGAACTCAAATTGTTAATTGACTGATATGTATTGAAAAAGCAGCTTGGAGATGCACTTCTATTTCAGTATAACCATGAGGTAGCAAAAGAAAGGAATTCATTGATATGACCAAAAAGAAAATTTTACCTATACTCGGGGTAGCCTTATTATCAGCAAGTTTGCTGGGATGCCAAACCCCTGTTCAGGCAGATTCGCCTAACAAGGTAAATACAAATGCTTCACAGAATGCTAAGCAGGATCAGAAGCTTATGCAACAGGCTCAGGATAAACTGAAAGAGCTAACAGGAAATACGTATACGTTAATTCAGGGAACGGCCATGAAAGATATGGTGAGTTTTAAAAGAGAGAACTTCAAGGACGATATTATTACTTATAAAAAGAATGGAAAGCTCGAAAATATCGGTATTAAAATCAATTATGAAGATTTAAACGGTGGGAAATATCAAACCAAACTGAAGGAAACGTGGGCAGCTTTGTTCCCAGGGGAAGAACCGAAGTATGTGAATATCTCGGAGTCAATCTACAGTGTGGGTACAATCTCATCGAATGCCAAACAAAATAAACAAGTTTATATGGAAGACAACGGAGAGCTGCATGGCGTAAATTATGCACCTGACGATGCCCCGGCAAGCGTGCAGAAGAAGGCGGCTCAGGTATTATCCAAGCTTACCAATGGTAAGGTCAAGAAAGGAGAAAAGTTAGATCGTGTGTTTGTCCTTGATGGCAAACCGAATGTGTATCAATATAAGTATAAATCAAATACGATGGATGTGAGCTTTGCCATTGAAGAACAAACGCTGGAACTGCTCCAAGCAGGCGTAAATCATGGTAAAAGCGTAGATAATTACGAAGAATTCCAAAAGGAAGAAAAAGCAAAAGATACAAAGATCAAGAATCTGACGTTGGATACATTAATGAAGAATGCAGTGAAAGACGCAAAAACGATGCTAGATCTGGATCTGAAAGGATATAAGGGAGCAAGAGGAACAAATGCATGGGACAAGGATCAAATGACGTTCACCAAAAAAGACGCTCCCACAGTCATTGCCACAGTGAATGCAGACGGATCGTTTAACGACTTTATCGTAGAGAAGTATGGTCAGCATCTCAGTTTCGGCGGAAACACGATTGTAGGGCCTGCAAATGAGCAACCAAAAATATTAACCAACTAATACTAAAAGAACACTCGCCGTTACGGAGGCGAGTGTTCTTCTTATGCGCCAATTCCAAGTCGTAGCTGCTGCAACTATTATTCCAGTGTGTTTTTCATGGCATGATACATCTGCTCTGTGTATTCGTCTATTTCATCTCGCGACATGCGAAGACGGGCCACAGAAGAACCGTACCCTATCGGGTAGTTAATTTTACTAGCCAACTCCATTGTTCGCACTAGCCTCTTTCCGTTGTCCAGACACCTGAAATCGAAGACTAATCACAACAAGAATTAAAGCAACGGCTGTGAGGAATACACCAAGAAGGCGAAATCCTGCGAAGCTGAACGTCCCCCTCATGATGATTCCTGTCAATAAGGAAGATAAAATGGTACCCAAATACCGCGAAGTATTAAACAGTCCCGATGCTACACCGACTATTTCCTTAGGGGAACTTTTAAACAAGGCTGCCTGCATACCGACAGAATTCAGCCCGTTACTGATCCCGAATGCGGTCAATGCAAAGCTCACGCTGATCACCGGTGACGTTTCATTTAAGGTTACGATCCACACCGAACCGACTGCCATCAAGATTGCGGATAACACTAATGCAGGACGCGGTCCCGATTTGTCGATCCATTTGCCCGCGATGGGGGAGGCAACAAGGGAGCTCACGCCTAAGGTCAGCATCAGGATGCCGGTATGGAACTCGCTAACATGACGCACCATTTGCAAATAGGACGGAAGCCCGAAGAATAGGGCATAGAATAGTAGGTTGACCAGCATGAATTGTATATTTACCCATGTTATCGATGGATATAAGGCAAATGTACGCAGCGGAATAAAGGGCGACGTCGTTCTTAACTCGTGTCGGATGAACACGCCCAGAGCCGCAAAGCCGATTGCTAGAACAACCCCATTCCATAATGAGACATATCCGGATGAGTTAGCCGACATTACGCCGACTAGCAGGGCAACCAGTCCGATAGTAAAAAATACAATCCCTGAGGCATCAATCATAGCCAGCCATTTACGAATGGACATGCGGCCTTCAAAGGAAGCGGGTTGACTCTTGGGGATCATTTTCCAAGCTAAGAAAAAGCTTATGACCACAAACGGAATATTGACGATAAAGATCGAAGGCCAATCCCACCACTCTAGCAAGACTCCCCCGGCGAAGGGTCCGATGGCCGCCGCTCCGGACATGAAAATAGAGAGAATGGATAGGGCTGTCGCCTGCTTCTCCGTTATATGAACGCGCACAATGGCCATTCCAGTTGCAACCATCATACTTGTCCCGATTGATTGCACAATACGCGACACAATGAGCCAACCAAAGTTAGGTGAGAACGGAGCCAGTAAAGAAGAAATGAAAGATACGACAAGGCCGGCTAGGAATATTCTCCTCCGCCCGAATAAATCGCTCAACTTGCCGACGATGGGCTGAGCAATCGCACTTGCAATGTAGAAGGAGAAAATTAGCCAGGATACCACGTTGAAATTTAGATGATACACGTGTTGCAGCCTCGCGATTGCGACAGCAATCATTGAAGAATTTAACGGGTTCAACATAATCCCGAGCCCGACGGCTATCACCAACCATCTACTTTGAGCCCCCATTGCAAATCATCCCCTTTATGTTTCTATAGCTATCTTACTTGAGTATTTACATTTACTCTAACGCATTTTGTGATATAATCCCATTTACTAGAAGGAATGAATGGGGCGTTGAAATGGAACTTCTTCAATTGCAGTATTTTCTCACGGTAGCTCGCTTGGAGCATATGACTGAAGCCTCCCGAGCGCTGCACGTTACGCAATCTTCGCTCAGCCGAACGATTCAGCGTCTTGAGGAGAGTTTGGGTGTCCCTCTCTTTAATCGATCAGGCAGAAAACTGAAATTAAACGAGGCCGGAAGCCGATTCCTTCGCCGTGCGGAAAGGGCTTTGTTTGAACTGGAACAGGGGAAGCTGGAGCTTAATGATTTAGCTGGCCGGGTGCCGGGCACGCTCGAATTAGCGGTAACGACCGCAAGCACGTTACCCAATATCCTTCGAGCGTTTCAAAAAAGGAGGAACAACGTTCAAGTCCACGTGCAAATGACGAGCTTGCGGGAAATGATCGCGCTCCTCCATAGAGGAGAAGTCGATTTTTGCTTATCCTCCCCGCCAATTTATGAGGAGGACATAGAGTGCCAAATCGTGTTCGTTGACCCGATCCTCGTTGCCGTTCCGAATGGACATCGGCTGGCGAACCGAAACAGCGTTACGCTGTTGGAACTCAGGGAAGAGCGGTTTGTCGGGGTAAAGAGGGGTTATGGGATTCGCGATATTGTAGACGCCGCCTGTAAATCGGTTGAGTTTGAACCCCATTATGTGTATGAGGGGGATGAACCAGCAAGATTAAGTGCACTCGTGGAAGCCGAGATCGGGATCGCCTTTATGCCGAGTACAGCCAGAAATGAAAGAGACCCGATCCGTTATCTCCATATCGACGACCATAACTTAGTGCGGGAAATCGCATTGTTACGGCACAAAAGTCGGTACCTTACGCAGGGGGCTTTGGAATTTCGGGAGGTGGTCATTGACTATTTCGAGACACTTTCCAAGCAGAGGATATAGTAGGTCTACGATCTTTAACGAGCAAACAAACTGCTAAGCTTAATCTAACGATAGCTATAGGCAAAAGGGGCACCCATAAGGGTGTCCCTAAAAGTAATATTTCCGACAGAAGCCCCTTCTATGATGTCGGATTAAACCCCCAATGAGATATCCGATCTCGTCCGGCGCTCCTACAGGTAGTAATCAATATGCCGCAATTGGAACGCAGTTCAGAAGATCGTCTCCTAAGCAAAGCTCTCCTGGAACTCAGCCATGAAGAACATTCCCGTCAAGAAACTCACGGCTATAGATGTCGGATATTCTGTCCAGTACATGCTGCGCGTGATCTGTAAATTTCAAGTCCGCCACCCGATCTTTCAACAAGAACACGCCGGTCTCATTGCGGTTTTTGCCGAGGGCGCCTTCAAATAACAGGTTGGCGCCATGCGTAGGCGGAGAGGCAAACAGCTTCATAAATAGCCCAAACGATGCGGTCAGTCCGGAATCTTTTCCCTTTCTTAGCGTGTTGTTAATTCCAGGGTCGACGCTGCGGATTTTGATGCCTTCCTTGGCAAGTTGTGGGGCAATGGCCTGGGTCCACAACGAAAGAGCCAGCTTTGAAGTCGCATAAGGGCCATACATTTTACGGAAGGATTTGGGATGCTCCAAGTTTTCGGTCGAAAACTCTTTCGTAAATCGAAACACCTGCGATGAAGTGTTAATCACCGTTTTTAAGCTGCCGTTTGTCAACAGCTCCTTCAATTCCATCAGAACAATATAGGGAACGACCGTCAGCAATTCATAATGCATTTCGCGGCCTTGTTTCGAATAGCGCAGCTCACTTAAGCCTCCTCCGGCGTTGTTGAACAAAATATCGATCCGCCGCTCCTTGCTTTTGATTTCTTCCAAAGCGTGTCTCAAGCTGCCATAATCGGTGAGATCCTTCACTTTATAGGTGCGGAGCTGTCCGTTCTTGAGGGCATTTTGCATGAGCATATCGTCCGCCGGAATATCGGAACGGTTCAAAGTAAGGACCTGCCAGTTCTGCGATAGAAGTTTCCGGGCTAATGCCAAGCCGATTCCCTGGCTCGCGCCTGTAATCAGTGCGATATGGTTTGGTTGGTTCGTACTCAATGGATGTCCCCCCCTCGGGCTTCAAATCTGGGAGCCGCCTCCGTCGACAGGGAACTCGGCCCCGGTGGTATAGGTGGCGTCAAAGGCCAGGAATGCTACGACTTTGGCGACCTCGTCGGGATCGCCCAAACGCAGCATCGGGATCTGCTGAGTCATCTGTGCCTTTGTCTGTTCGGCGGCTTCCTTCGGCATGGCCTTCTCTAAGATCCCTGTGTCAATGACGCCAGGACTGACTGCGTTGACGCGAATATTTCGAGGCAATAACTCGCGTGCCAGACTTCGAGTCATGGAGCGTAGCGCCGCTTTACTGGCTGCGTACGCACTGAGCATGGGGAGACCCACGACGTTCACGATGGAAGTGGTCAAGACTACCCCGCTTCCTGTGCTCAGGAGTGGAGCGAGTTTTTGGACGGTGAAGTACGACCCTTTAGCGTTGATTGTAAAAATCTCGTCGAACGTTTCTTCCGTCGTTGACTCGAATGGGACAAAGCCGGTGACACCTGCGTTAACGAACAGGGCATCTATCGTTTCAAATTCAACCTTCACTCGATCGGCCAACGCGGCGATATCCTCCAATGAAGCGGCATCGCTCAGGAACGAGGTCGCGTTGGTGCCGAGTTGTTCACGAGCCGCGTTAAGCGTCGCCTGAGTGCGTCCGGTAATCAGCACGCGCGCCCCTTCATCCACTAGCAGCTTCGCTGTCTCGAGGCCGATTCCGCTGCTGCCTCCCGTGATCACGACTTTCTTGCCGGAAAATTTGCCCTTACTGGATAGTTCCATTTGAATCGTCCTCCCTTGGTATAATCCGCCATCGGATGATTAGGTACAGGAACGATTATACAACAGCGTATTTACTAAGTAAACTAAATTAACTAAATTAGTTAACCTAATTCATTTCATTATTAGTGTAAATAAAAAGGCTGTAAATTTGTTATAATGCATTTGATACGAATCACAGAGAGGGGCATTTATTCGTGAGAAAAGCCGTGAGTGTGGAGAAATATATAGAAAAAATAAAAACCGTGATTAGAAAAACAAAATTCAGCCAACTGAAAGTCGACGATCTCGCAAAATATATGGATATCAGCAAAGTGACACTATATAAGTATTTTGCCTCCAAAGATGACATCATCGAACAGGTTGTAGATTATTACTTGGATTACTCGAAGAAAGCTGACGCCACGGCCAATGATGATTCCGTCTCTTTTTTGGAACGGTTTCAAATCACGTTTTTACAATCTTTGATGTGTGCCGTGTATATCTCCGATTTGTTCTTGCAGGATCTGAAGGAATTTTATCCGCACCATTTTGAGAATCTGTCGGTTGCCCTGCAAAATCGGAATAAAAACTTGCAAGCTTTTTTTGAATCCGGCATGGAGCAGCAAATTTTCAACAGATTGAATGCCGTATTGTTTATGGTCCAAGATGACGCTGTGCTGCGGCGCTTTATCGAGCCCTCATTTTCGATTCAGTATGATATCACCTTGAAGCAAGCCATTATGGATTACTACCGCATGAAGCAGTATCAATTGCTAAAACCCGAATACCAGAAGATGATCGACGACTCCCATATGGAGGTGAAAATCGTTCATATTTTGCAAACTATCTCATAACCCTTTTTAGCTCCAAAAAGATGTAAATCCGCAGGAATTCCATGTGATCAAAGTTGTCTGATGGGGCACTAGTAGAATGACAAAACCAAGCGATATCGTAAACATGTTCTGATAAGCGCCTTTGGATGCCTCTGTGAGTCGGTGAATAAATGAAAAAAGGGGGCGCTCCTGAGTCATTTAATATGACTTGGGAAGCGCCCCCTTTCAATGGGAAGGGTCTTCACTTCGCTCAGTAATCGCGTGCTGCGTCAAACCAGCGCTCAGCCATCTCCTCCGGTATAGGCTGGCCGATCAGGTGGTCGGACTGGCTTAGTTGCCGTACGGCTTCACCCAGGTCTTCTCTCTCAACGGTTTCGATCCCTTTGAGTGTATTGAAGCGCACGGTAAAGGCGGTGATGGCCGCCTCCGCATCGGCAAGGCTGCGAGCTTGGGCCATGGCCGCCTGGGCAACGTCGTAGGCTTCGTTAGCCAGTTTAGCCAGACGTTTGGGCCAGGATGAAAACGGACGTCCAAACTCGGCCGCCCACCATTCAGGCTTTCGCAATTTGCTCACTGAAGTATACCCGTTCCACGGGCGGGTGTTAGCCCGTGTTTTCAATTGCTGCCTTAGACGCTTGCCGGTGATCTCCTCCACGTTGAAGGCGATAAAACTGTCAAGCAGCGGCAATGTATCCAAGGGCGGCAAGCCACCCAGATCAGGCATGTAGCGCAGCTCCAGATTGGTTAACCGGGCCTGACAGGCCAGTTGATCCAAGTCGCAGAAGTTGCCCCACAAACTCAGGGATGTGAGGTTGGGGAAACGGCTTAGGCATTCCAGCGAGATAGGCTGTGCCAACGGTTCGTTCCGGAGCGTTAGATTCGTGACCTGGTGCAGCTCACCCAGATCGG
The DNA here is from genome assembly GCF_020179875.1 of Paenibacillus sp. alder61. Taxonomy (NCBI): domain Bacteria; kingdom Bacillati; phylum Bacillota; class Bacilli; order Caryophanales; family Paenibacillaceae; genus Paenibacillus; species Paenibacillus sp. alder61. The sequence continues at coordinate 222,648 of NZ_JAIUDG010000007.1, read as the reverse complement.
GCAGCAGGACAGGAGCCCCATTATTGCGTCGGCTGGTACTCGGCGCCAGTGTCAGCGAGTAGGGCCTAACGCCATCGGCCGAGAAGCGCGACAGGTCGCCGGACATACTCAGGCGGAAATAATCAACCCGCTTCGGAAGCTGCAGGTGCAGCCGCCCACCGGACGGGTCCAGCCCGACATGCAAGGCATGCAATTTGGAACGGCTGGCGTCCGCCACGGTGTCAGCAGACAAGATCGGAACCCACGTCATTTCCTCAATGGGGCGCTCCCGTGCCCAGTCGAAGAATCCGGCGTCGCTGCCCGTGTAGTGCAAAAATCGTGGCCAAGGCGAGCCCGCCGGCGTGGCAAAGGCATCGAATACAGTCCAATCGATATGTGCATCAGGCTCGACGTACAGATCCGCCTTCCTGCCCAAATGAGCCGGTCCAATGGAGAGGCTGCCCACGCCTGGCTCAATGACGAGCGTATGGCTGTGAGGGCCTGTTAGGTCGATGGGATAACGACCAACTTCTCGAATAGAACCGGCAGGGGGCCTGGCTTGGTTATGATTTGGCACTTCCTTCATCTCCTCTTTTCACCTGCATTCGGCGCAAGTCCCAACTCTTTTTCATTACATTATACCGGTTCAGCTTTTATCGGACAAAATGCGTCGTCAAGTCGATCTCGAGCTTCAATCAAGCCCATCTAGTAATCGTATCTACGGGCAAACGGTAGGAGGGATAGCCTTCTTTGCTCGCTTTGCCGATCGAAATCAGCATGACCGACTGGAAGCGATCTTTGTCCAGGCCAAAGACCTCCGCGATTCGTTCCTTGTCATAACCCGCCATCGGATTGGTGTCATACCCGTGCGCACGAGCTACCAGCATCAACTGCATCGAAACAAGGCCGGAGTCCAGCATGTTGATGTCGCGCAGAGCGGCTGGAGTCAGGCTCGCATAATACGACCTTGCCTGCGGCAATTGCATGTCCTTGATGTCCTGCGGCATGTAGCCGAGCTCTACTGCTTTATTGAAAATCTCGTCCATATATTCAACATTGTGAGCATCATAAAATACCGCAATGACAGCCGAAGATGTCAAAACTTGTGTCTGGTTGAAGGAAGCTAGCGGCGCGAGTTTTTGTTTTCCTTCGTCGCTGTCGATCACAAGGAAACGCCAGGGCTGCATGTTGATGGCCGATGGGGCACGGGTAGCTTCCGCTAAAATTTCGCGCATTTCCTCGCGGCTGATTTTTACTTGGGGATCGTAGACTTTAACGGAACGACGTTCCAACACAATTTTGTTGAAGTCGTTAGTTTTGTGGTAGTTGCCGGTATGGATACTCATAAAGGGTCCTCTCCTTTTTCGGTTGAGTCTGGCAATGATGTTCCTCATCATTACTAACAAGATGGTAAACTATAAAGTATACTTTATAGCAAGCGCTGAGAACGGGGTGTTGGTTATGAAGATAAGTGAAGTTGCAAGAAGGGTTGATCTTCCGATTTCAACGATTCGTTATTATGAGCAAATCGGCATTATCACGGATGAATACGTAGTAAGGAATCAAAACAATTATCGGGTATATACTCCAGACATCATTCATCATTTGAGCGTGGTTAAACATTGTTTGGCCGTTGGCTTCTCGATTCGGGATATCCAAGTCATGATCTCGATGAACGGGATACCGAAGGATGAGCATGTAAACCTGATCCAAAATAAAATTGCGGAGATTGAAGCCGCTCAACAAAAATTAGAAGAATCCAAGCAAAATCTGTATGATATTCTCGAGTCGGATATGATATGCGAAAAAGGATTTGGGAAAATTTAAGGTTAGCACACATTCTACTTGTACAAGTCTATTTTCAGGAGATGAATGCCGATGGTACCAACGAGCGAGTGGCTGTCCCAGTGGGAGCGGCAGCGTGACAAATTGAAATGCCCCGTAGATTTGAACGACTATTTTATTTTGCCTGAAATAGCAGGTAAGCAGCTGGTAGTTATGGATATCGGCCCCACCTCTATTCCTACGGGTCAAATTCTTGTCCGCGATCCGCTATGTTATTTGGGGCATATAGAGGAGCAGCCTTATTTCCAAACGGCACCCGTTGGAACCTACTCTACCGAAGTCTGTGTGGTGAAGCCGGACGAGGAGGGGGACTGTGCCCGCTATGCCGCCGTTCGTCTGCGATTTTCCGATGCTCCTGCCGTCCGGTTCGAGGAAGCGCTGATTGGACATGAAGATATTTCGGGGATGGGGGACGGAGAGTTTTTTGGCTTTAATGTAGACGCCGGTCTGGCATGTATTTGCGATAAGCAGGCGCATCAAGCGTTTTGCGACTTTTCTAGTCGCTGGCATAAAGAACATCCGGATGGCAATCTTTACGATGATTATTTTGCCGCTCTGTTTGCTGAGAGTTTTCGTGAGCATCCACAGTATCAGCGCAGTGGAGGCGATTGGGTGAACTGGCGGATTCCTGATACCGAGTACCATATATCCCTGTTTCAGTCGGGTTTTGGGGATGGCGCTTATCCGGTTTATTGGGGCTACGACCAAGCGGGTGAAATTTGTCAATTCGTCGTTCAGTTTATTTACATTCAATTGGCCTACACGTAACTTCAACTCACCCATCCGCTCCATCACAGCCCTATACGTATCTATAGGCGTTCGGCAAAGACGGAATGTCCCATAGACCCGACTTTGGAACCATTTTCCTGGCGGGAGTTGCGTGAACTATGCGGGAATCTCTATAGTAGAGGGAAATGACATACGAACGGAGTGGTAGGGGAAAATGGAGAGCGAACGCGTGCTACAGCAAAATTTAGATGAAGAAAGCGAGTTTCAGCGGTTGTTTCAAATGTATCTGCTGTTTGAGGAGAACGCGGAACGGCCGAATGCGGAAGCCATTCGGAAGGCGTTAGAAGCCCGCTGCGGGAAAACGGATACCGTGTCGCCAGACGACGCCTTGTCGTCGTTTGCCGTGGAGGCTTATAAAGTAGCCTACCAGGAGGGAGAGCTGCCGGCTCAGGTGATGATGACCGACATGACTCCTTTTCAACCGGAGACGATTAGCGACTTGGAGCGAACCCAGTTTTGGACGATGCCGGATGCGGAGGACGTTCTGCAAAAATGCCGCTATAAGCTGCTGATCAGCGACTTCATGGCGGCGGGGCTGGACTATAAATCGCGCAGCGCCTTGCTGGCGGATTGGCTGGAGGTCGCCGTTAGCCTGTTTCCGACCTGCAAAGCGATCTGGATTCCATCGAGCGGGAAATTGCTGCATCCGGCGGAAATTACGGATAATCCGTACGAAGGGGCCGAGAGGTTTTTGCAGTTCGGCATGAATATCCGCTATTTTACCATTCATGGGACCGAAGACAGCCTGGTCGATTCGCTCGGCTTGTTTGCCCTTGGACTTCCGGATGTGCAGTATCATTTTCATACCTTGGATCCGAACGACGTGTCACGGCATGCCTTCGCTGTCGCAGCCTACTTGTTTGAAGCGGAGGTGCCGGTGAGCGACGGCGAAACGATCGCCGGCTTGCTGAACGGGGAGATGGCGCCGGAAGTGCATTGGCCTTGCAGGTTCGAAATGGCGCTGATCCAGCCTTCCAGAGAAGTGATGGACGTCTGTCCGGGCGAATATGCGGCGGGAGATCGGGAATAATCGTGTTGGAACCCGAATCATTCCGAAATCGGATTCGTGAGGAAGCCCGAAGAATTCTAAAACGCTACTGACATAATGTTGTCAGTAGCGTTTTTTTATAATTGGACATGCAAATGTAAAGGAATAGATATTAGGAAGGATGATATCTTGTGAATTTCGCTTCTGTACGCATCATTACGGACGACGTGGATCGTCTTGTCGGGTTCTATGAGAAAGTCATGGAGGTTTCGGCGGAGCGCCCCGCGCCCGTATTTGCCGAGCTCGTTCTGCCGTCCTGCACCCTTGCCATCGGCCATGTCCAGACGACGCAGCTATTCGGCGCCGGTTCCGCAATAGGGGCCCATAATCGCACGGTCATTCTAGAGTTCCGCGTCGACGATGTCGAAGCCGAATATGTGCGCTTGAAGCCACTGGTCGATCATTGGGTAATGGAACCGACCCTGATGCCGTGGGGGAACCGCTCTATGCTGTTCCGCGATCCCGACGGCAACCTGCTTAACCTCTTCGAGCCGGTGACCGAGGATGCGATTGAACGGTTTAGAGGGAGACCATCGTAGTAGGGGAAAATAAGAATTCTATTTTCCAACCCTTGCAACTCCAAAAAGATGCAAATCTGCAGGTATTTAATATTATCCAGGTTGTCTGATGGGCCACTAACGCGGTGAACCTTAACCTAAATAATGCTTGTTTTTGTTCCCTATATAATGGTAAAATTATGGGAACGTGTGTTTGTTTTTTTCCACGAATAGAGGGAATAGTTCCGTTAAGGAGTCGATGCGTACATGATCGAATTGACAAACCGCCAGGCACGGCAATTTCTTTTGTTGAAGCACGGGCTGTTAGGTGAATATCAATTTACTGGAAAACAGGGAGTTTTGGATTTTGTGCGGCAGGTCGGTTGTATTCAATTCGATCCCATCGATGTTTGCGGAAAAAACGCCGAGTTGGTGCTGCAGTCGCGAATCAAAGGATTTACCAAGAACTTGCTCGACGAGTTGCTTTATAAAGACAGATTACTAATCGATTATCCCGACAAGAATCTGGCTATTATGCCTGTTGAGGACTGGCCGTATTTTGAGCGGTACAGGCAGGCCGCCCGACAACATGCCAAGCGCTATCCCGAGATGGAAGCGTTGACGGAGCAAGTGCGGGTCCACATCCAAAATCACGGTGCGATATGTTCGGATGATCTAAAATTGGATGGAAATTTCTCATGGCGATCGGCCATCCATTGGAGCGGCGGAAACAATACGTCCCGGTCGGTGCTGGAACAGATGTACTCAACAGGCGAGTTGGTTATCCATCACAAAAAAGGAACACGTAAATACTACGATATCGCCGGGAAGTATATACAGCCCAATCTGCTGAATGCGTCGGAGCCCCTGAAAGACGAGCTTGAGCATCACAAGTGGCGGGTACTGCGCCGGATCGGCGCTGTGGGTCTTTTATGGAATCGCGCATCCGATGCCTGGCTAAGCATATGGGGATTAAAAGCGGAGCAGCGCAAGGAGGTTTTTCGCCAGTTGTTGGACGAAGCCCGCATTGTTGCAATTGCCGTAGACCAAGTGAAGGATACGCTGTACTGCCGCGTGGAGGACTTGCCGCTTATTGAAGCCGTCCTGCAAAATCCGGAGCCGAAATTTCGCTGCGAGCTGATTGCCCCGCTGGACAATTTGATGTGGGACAGAAGGCTGATCAACGCATTGTTTGGCTTCGATTACACCTGGGAGATTTACACCCCCGCCAACAAACGGAAATTCGGCTATTATGTGCTGCCTCTATTATACGGAGAAAGCCTCATCGGACGAGCCGAGGTTATCGCGGAGCGAAAAACCGGGACGCTCGTTGTTAAAAATATTTGGTACGAGAACGGCATACGGCTAACAAAGCAGTTGCGAACAGCCCTGAACCGTTGTTTCCAAAAGTTTGCGCTATTCAACGGCTGCGAGACGATTTCGGCAGAGTCGATGGACTGAGATTTCCGGTTTCCCGGTAACATCTGCCGACAAGCCTCCTTATCGGAGGTGAGGATTAAGCCAATATAATGTTTTTATCAACCAACATAAACCACCTATTTGCAATTGCCATCCCAGATGATCAATTTGAAGTTCAGTTACCTCACGGTATGCTGAAATCATTTCTTCTCTTGAAAGATTGCTCCAAGCGTGTGCCTCTGTAATCAAGCAATATAACACCATTAACGGGAAAATCTCCTGTTAATATACCGTCCTGGGCTCTTCGAACGGATTTAGCTGGAAAAGTTCCATCTATTTCACGCTCCTATTGCCGGTATACACAATTTCAGGCGAATTAGCGGGAGGTTTTCCAGCTAATTCGCCTCTGGAGCCGCATACGCACCAAATTAGCGGGAAGAATTCCCTTTAATTGTTTTGGGGACACACTATTGTGGTTTTTGCCCAAATATATGGTTGATAACGGTAGCTGGGGCTTTTTTCTATATCGTCACACTCGAATCCGTCAGTTCAAAATACCACTCCAGAAAGGAGTTAAAGCTCTTCCATTGCGACTCCAATTTGCCGGCAAAAAAATCCTCCATCTGCTGGCCCAATCCTAAGCCTAACACTTCGTCCGTGTTCTTATTGTAAAAAAAGCCGAACTCCCCTGCAAAGTTATCCAACGGAATATACTCTTCAGGCAGGTTTAAAACGGCATGCGTCCTCTCCATACCTAGCATGTAGTCCGAAGAATTGATCATAAACCAACAAATCTGATAGATTTCACGTCGTCTATTAATGAAAGTCGGCCCATCCTCTGCATGCAAATAAAACGTTGCAAAATCTGAACCCAAATCGATGCCTAACTTTACTAAAGCCTGTTCATACTCTTCTAAAATCTCTTCAAACCACCAGTTTTTGCTTTTGCAATAATGGACCACTTTTTCCGATAGCATCTCGACGGTTCCTCCAATACGAATTAAACGGTCTAAGGTATTGCCGTGATTATATCACATTAAAAGAGTATCCGTCCGTCCGCCTTACGGAATGGTTTCGGGGTACCCGGTGATTTTGCGGAATGAACGCCAAAAACCCCCGGCATTTACATTTGCCAGGGGCTTGTGCTTTATCCCATGGGAGGAGTGCCCATAAGTGAAAGGGGTGTCCCTTATCGCTTCTTTTTAAGCAATTCCAAAGCGCGGTTCATCACCGGGTCCTTGCCGGCATCAATATCGGCTTGCTTGATCATGATCTTTTCGTCCGGAGGCAGGCCGCGCTGCTCGTAATTAGTGCCGTCAGGCGATGTATAGCGTTCGTTGCTCAGGGTGAATAACTGTTTGTTCGGCAACAGTCTAAGCAGCATGTCCGAAAAGTATCCGCACGTCTTTTCCCCGATAACCGTTACTTTGTCCAATGCTTTTAAGGCCATCGTTCCTGTCTCGCCGGCGCTTACCGTCATCGGACTGGTCAGCACCACAATATTGTCAGCCGAAAACTGCTTTGCTCCCGGTTCGATATATACCTGCGTAGGCTTGGAGAATTGCTCGTATCCGCCTGTTCGGGCCTGTTTGGCATACGCCAGCTTGCGTTTCTCGGTAAACAAGCCGGCTATTTTCAACCCGAAGAAGTCCTCACCCCCCTCATTAAAGCGCATATCGATTATAAAGTTGCGGCAGTTCGCCAGATCCCGCACCATTTCCGCCAGTGCTTGGTCAATTTTCTGCGGATCGGACTCGTCAAAACCAATCAGCCTAACGTAAGCGCCGCCGCTTTTCGTTTGGCCATAAACAATGCGCCCGTCGAGCTTGCTCTTTACCGCACCTTTCATATATCCATCTTCGACGTTTCGTTGCATCGACTCCGAATTGGCTATGAAAAATTCTTCTCGCTCAACTTTGGACTTGGAGAAGATCATACCCTCTTTACCGAATATGATGCTGTGTCCGTCGTTCAGCTTTTGGAACATTTGCGTCAAAATATCTTCCAGTTCCTTCTCGGAGGTAGCGGCGCTAACTTTGGGCCGATACTCTTTGTACACCTCTTTCCAATTCACTTTGACGAGCGGAAAGAAACTGAAATTCTCTTCAAAGGATTGCCAGAATACTTCAAAATTTTGCACGGGATCCTTGCTGAATCCGTTATACTTCACCTTGGGAAGATTATCGATCCGTTTGAGATGCTGCACGTACCCCAAGCCATCGGTCAAGCTGCCGTTAACGAAGCGGCCCATCAGAAATCGCGGGGCATTAAATTGCTCCTGGGCTTTGGAGTTGTCGTAAATTTCATGAATATAAATGTCGCCGTTGTTCTCGATATTTCCTTTCCCGAACGGTACCAAGCTGTCCTTGGTGTAGCTGTAGACCTTAACGGACTGGCCTTCTATTTCGAATATATGGCCATACCCTTCCGATTGCCAAAGCTGGCGCTCGGCGGCTGTGGTTGCGGGGGGCGGCAGCTTCAGATTCTCCTTCGCCTGGACATAGGTTCCCGACATGCTGAATGTCAGGAGGGTCAAGATGGCAATCCATACTTTCATTTTTGGTCCTCCTTCTGATCAAAAAAATTAAATCGGCTTTTCGAGGATAGTATAAAGCCCGAATTTGTCCTCAGTTTGAACGGAGGATTACAATTCGGGCTTTGTATCTTCGAGGGGAAGGGTGATCGAGAAGGAGGTTCCGCTCCCCAATCTGCTGGACACTTCGATTTTTCCATGATGAAGGTCGACAATTCGCTTCACGATGGAAAGACCGATTCCGTTGCCGCTAATATTGCGGTTTCTCGCTTTATCCACTTTGTAGAACGGTTTGAAAATTTGGCTGATTTCCTCCTCAGGTATGCCGATTCCATTGTCCGTTATTCGGACGACCGCGCTTTCGCCTCTCTGGAAAGACTCCACCATTATCTTTCCATGATCGGCGGTAAATTTGATGCCATTGCCAAGCAAGTTGTTCCACACCTGATTCATCTTGTCTTCATCCGCCACAAGAGTTATCGGCTCCAGCCTAAGTTGCATATCCAGATTGCGGGCAGACCATTGCGGTTCCAGGCGAATGACAGCTTTGCGCAGTTGCTCGTCGAGACGAAACTTTTGCGGGGCGGGCTTTGCATGCTCGTGCTCCAGGCTGGTCAATTCCAGCAGATCGTCGCACAGCCGGGACAGCCTGTCGCTCTCCTCGTCGATAATATTCAGCATCCGCATACGGGTCTTCTCGTCCATGGACTTGATCTTCAGCACACGGGTATATCCTTTGATCGATGTTAGAGGAGATTGGATTTCGTGGGATACATCGGAAACAAACCGCCGACGGAGCATATCCAGCCTTCCCAATTCAGCCGCCATCGCGTTAAAGCTTAGAGTAAGCTGTCCAATTTCGTCGCGACGTTTGGTAGACAGGCCAACGTTAAAATCACCCCTGGCCATTCTTTGCGTTGCATGTGTCAACTTCCGCAGGGGCCTGACCAAATACCGCGCAGCGATCAACACCAGAATACTTCCCAAACCGAGAGTAAACAGCTGCTGATACCGGATCAAGGAATCGATTTCGTCGAGGAAAAAACCGGTCTGGGTCGTAACCAACAAGGCGTGCGGCGAACCGTTCAGCGCAAAAGGCAGGCCAACCGTAATCTCGTCATCCTCACTGGATCCGTTGCGATAAATTTTGTTTTGTTTGAGCACTTGCTGCAGATACGGTTGATCCTTCTTTGGGTCTGGAAGAGCGCTCCCCGGGTTCAGCAGCGTTCCCGCACTGTCATAAAACCGTATCTTATAAAAGGGAGTGGAGCTGCTTACTTCCACGAAAGCCTTCGCATCCTTCGGAGACAATTTCTTATATAATTGAATGATCATTTCGGCATTGCCGATCATCTTCTCTTCCACGATCGCTTCGATATGGCTTTTGTAGAAATAGCTTTGAACGAAAAAAACCGAGAGCAGGCTGACTATGACGGCCCCCAGAAACGTGAACACGACGCGGGCATAGAGCGAGTTAATCATGATACGCCTCCAGACGGTAGCCCATGCCGCGAATCGTTACGATGCGAAAATCTTCGGCATACCGCTCAAACTTGTCGCGCAGACGTTTGACATGCGTGTCCACGGTGCGTTCATCCCCATTGTACGCGTAGCCCCAGATGTCGCGGATCAGCATGTCGCGTGTAAAAATTTGCCCGGGATAACTGGCCAGTTTGTATAGCAGCTCAAATTCTTTTAAAGGAAGAGCCCATTCCTCGCCCGTATCGGAAAAGTGAACCTGGTAGCTCGTTTTATCGAGAATGACTCGACCGAGCTTCACGATATGGGAGGTAGCGATCCGATACCTTTTGAGCAGTGCCTTGACCCGCATGACCATCTCCATCGGATCAAAAGGTTTGGTCAAATAGTCGTCCGTCCCCAAACGAAAGCCTTTGACTTTGTCCAGCGACTCCTTTTTGGCCGTGACCATCAGCATCGGCTTGTCCCCGACCTCCCGCAGCTTTCTGCACAGTTCCCAACCGTCCATACCGGGCATCATAATATCCAAAATGATTAAATCGACGGAATGATGCAAGTAATAATCCCAGGCTTCGAGACCATCCATTTTCTCTACGACGTCCATACCTTCGTCTCTTAATAACAGCCCTGCCAGTTCGCGGACAAAGGCGTCGTCATCCACTACCATAATCGTCGGCAATGTTCATTCACCTCGTACTAACTTTCCCTGCCATGAGAAAAGCATCAATTAGAAGCCCTCCCTAGTATCTTACACAGAGAAGGGGGGGCGTTGCAAAACGATTAGAAATCTATTATTCCAGCGTTTAATCTTGTTTATTATGTAGCCTTTTTAGACTATGCGTAAAATTTGAAGCGAAAGGATCTGGTACATTGTTCCATTATATGGTACCATGAATTCTACTTTAGAATTGTATACGCTTTCTTAAGTCGGAAAAGTCTTGAATAAAGGGGGATTTATCGTCCAAACATGAATGAACAAAGTGCAAAAAATAAGATGGCTTGGGAACATCGAGCATACGAATTTTTTCAACTTTTTTTACATAGATTTCATACAGTCTACGATGTTTCTGAATTTAATCATGTTAGAGTTGTCAGGAGTAGAAACTGGAGAGGGGTTTTGTAACTTATGTCATGGAAAAAGAATGTGGGTAAAAGCACTGTTCGTGTGGCCGCTGCAGCACTATTGCTTTCCCAGCTATTGGGCGCGGCAGGTTCTGTCTCGGCTGCAAGCCAAGATGTCGAAGTACACTTGATTGGAATCAATGACCTGCACGGTCAGTTAGATACCACATCGATCGTTAATGATAAAAAAGTAGGAACAGCTCCGATTCTAGCAACCTATCTAAAAGAAGCTCAAGCCAAATATAAACACTCCCTACTCTTTCATAATGGAGATTCGGTTGGCGCATCCGCTCCAGTCTCTTCTCTAGATCGGGATGAGCCTACGATGGAATGGATGAATATGATGGGCTTTGATGTGGCTTCCTTAGGCAATCATGAATTCGACCAGGGTATCGCGGCATTAAAAGCACAAATCTTTGGCGGCCTTGACCCCAAAGAAGGCAAGGTAACTCATGCCGGTGCAAAGTTTGATTATGTCAATGCCAACGTCATTGAAACTTCCACGGGCAAAACCTTGCTTAAGCCCTATGTGATTAAAGAAGTGGGCGGCGTCAAAATCGGATTTATCGGATTGGTGACCAAGGCTACACCCGCTAAAGTATCTCCATCCGGCACAGCGGGCGTACGTTTCTTAAGCGCAGAAGAAGAAGTCGAAGCGGTCAATAAATATGCCAAAGAATTGCAAGATCAAGGTGTGGAGACGATCATCGTCCTGGCGCATGATCCGGCAACAACCAAAGAAGGCGTAACAACGGGAGAAGCGGCGGATTTAGCAAAGGCTTTGCCGGCGGATTCCCCTGTGGACGTTATCGTTGCGGGTGACAATCATGCATTTGCCAACGGTGAAGTGAATGGAAAATTGATCGTTCAAGCCTATTCTTATGGTACGGCATTTGAAGATATTAAGTTGATGATCGACCCTACGACGGGGGATGTCACCGAGAAATCAGCTACCGTGACAACGACTTTTCAGGAGGGTGTAAAAGAAGACCCCGAATCTTTAGCTATTATTAAAAAATCTTTAGACAAACATCCTGAGTTGACGAAGCCGGTAGGTACAACAGACGGTTCTGTCACTCGTACAGACGCCTATAATAACGAAGCGCCTCTAGGGAACCTCATTGCGGATGCCATGCGCCAAGCGGACTTTGGCGATAAGGCAGGTCCTGCTGACTTTGCATTTATGAACCCAGGCGGTATTCGTGCGGATCTGCCGCAAGGCGATGTGACCTTTGCCGATCTTGCTAAAATCCAACCTTTTGGCAATACTTTGGTGAAGCTAGAGCTGACCGGTAAACAAATTCAAACGTTGTTGGAGCAGCAATGGGGAACCAATGCCGACGGTACGCCAAACACAAAAACACTACAAATTTCCGGCTTGAAGTACACTGCAGATTTCAATAAGCCGGTTGCGGAGCGTGTCACTAGTCTTAGTCTTGAGGATGGCACACCTATTGATCCTGAAAAAACATATATGGCGATAGTTAACAACTTTATGGCAGCGGGTGGAGATAACTATAAAGTGTTGGTGGATGCCAAATCCTCCTTGGCAGGCCCGATCGATCTGGATGTATTCTACCAGTACATTGTAGATACGTTTAAAGGCGGTAAGATTGAGGCGAAAAAGGAAGGACGTATCACGAATCTGGCTGCCACATCTACAGAGCCAACTGAACCACCTGCAACAGCAACAGAATTCATTTCCCGCGCTGAATTTGTAAGTGCACTGGTAGACATGTTGAAACTCAACGAGGTAGCCACAGCGCCTGCATTTAAGGATGTTGCTGCTGACGCTGCCTATGCGGATGCCATCGCTGAAGCTGCTCATGCCGGATTCATTCAAGGCTACGATGGTAACTTCAATCCGGATCGTGAGATCACTCGTGAAGAAGCGGCTATGATTCTTGCCAACCTGTTAAACCATCCAGCTTCCGATAAAAATGCGGCTGCGATCCTTGCAGGTTTTGAAGATGGCGAAACCGTTTCCGCCTATGCGGTTGAATCCATGGCAAAACTGGTTGACAAAGGTATTCTTAATGCAGCAGACAAAAACCTGCTTCAACCTAAACAAGGTCTTTCTGTTAACGAAGCAAAAGCATTAATCCAAAAAGCTGTGGCCGCCAAGGCTTCTTAATGTAGCACCTATCCAACCTTATAGTAAGACAGGAAAACACATCCTTTTTGGTCCATATTCCAATTTAGGATGTGTTTTTTCACGCTTACATGACACGTCCACCCCGTACCCTTTTTAAATGAGAATACAGGTATATAGTAGGTAGATTCAGGAAAAATGAGCTTTATAATGGAATTAAGATATATGATCAAAGGAGTTATGGCGCTATGTCTTCCAATCAACAGCTTCACAAGGAATCCATGAAGTATCTAACGACTGCCCCCCTTCGTGAAAATGACGCTAAGTTTATCAGCGCAATAGGCGGGGTAACCTATGAGTTTTTAACAGCAGACGAAGCAGCTTTGATCGAGGAGCTGTATTTTAAATTGAAGAATATCGCATTGCGAAATCAAATTCTGTACGGTCTAATCCGGTGCAAGGAATTGGAATTGAAAGATTTTTTTCAGAAAGCCTATAAAAAAGAACGATACTTGGACATGAAACTGCTCGCGATCCATGGATTAGCACATGATGCTTCAGAAGAAGAGATCGACAAGGTCATGGATCATTTCCTTAAGATTTTGGTAAAAAGGCCGGAGTCTACCCCTTATAACTACCAAGAATATGAGTTTTTAAGGTCTGCCTTCGGGCTGCCTCTCCTCGTTAAAAAATACGGTTATCCCTGTTTTGAAAAAGTACGGCAACAAGTCGAGAAACAGTATCAAGATATGCCGGAGGCCTTTAAGGGGCATTTTACCTTTGATGAAGACGGAAAGGCCGTTCAGTTGAGGCTTCCAAGCGAAACGAAAAAAATGATCGATCGCTTTTTTGCCTCACAGTACGGTCGCTGATACCTGAAGACACTCCCGTATTAACCCGATCAGGGGGTGGACATCGTTGAATAGGAGGTTGCGATATGTTGAAACTGTTCGAATATAACTGGCAGGTTCGCAAGGATTGGTTTGCTTGGTGTGATACGGTGAACGAGGAGGAATTAATGAAAAGACGCACGGGCGGGATCGGATACATTTTACCCACTTTGTATCACATTGTGGCAGTCGAGTATGGCTGGATATGCGGGGGAATTCAGGGGAAAGACATTAAAATCCCTCCTTTCGAGGAGTTGACCAGCTTGCAACAAATCAAAGACTTCTCCGACCGTTGCCACACTGAAGTTGCACCGTTTATCTATGATTGGAACGACAGCCTGGAGGACCTGATTATGATTGATATCACGGATGAAGGGGAACAAGAAGCTCATAAATATGGCGAAGTATTGCGGCACGTTATCGCTCACGAGATTCACCACATCGGCCAATTATCAGTATGGTCACGTGAAATGGGGAAGAAGCCTGTCACTGCAAATTTAATAGGAAGAGGATTATTCCCAATTTAGCGTGCGGGTTGCCTCTCCTCGTTAAATAATACGGGTACCCTGATCAGCCGGACAGGCGGTATGCGGTACTCTGGAGTACTTTTATAGGATTATGAAATGGATTTTGGAAGTCAAATATCGGATCGGAGGATTTAAATTGATAACCTACGAAATTCCTGAAATTTTGAAAAAGCATGAGCCTATCATTAAAAAAACGTTTAGGTATAGTAACGAGATCCATTTTAAACGGGAAGAAACAAAGCCTTGGGAGAGTAAACTAGGCGGATGTCCCTATTTAAAAAACATTAAAGATTATCCGATGGATGAAGCTGGAGAGCCGATGTTGTTTTTAGCGCAAATCAATCTCGCAGACCTCGAAAAGCTAGATGAACTGCCAGAACGAGGGCTGCTGCAGTTTTACGTTGCAAATGATGATATGTTTGGTTTGGATAGTCCAGTTCTTGTAAGATATATAGAAGATTATGAGGAAAATGAAGAGCATTTACTAAAGAAAAATCCTTATGAAAACGAAGAGTATGAGGGGAATCTCCCCTTCTCACATAGTGGAAAGATGTATTTTAAAACAAGGGAAATGCCTATGTCCTCCTCCTTGGATTTATTTCGGGAAACTTTTAAGAATGAGCTTTCAGAAGCAGAATATGAGAAGTTGAGCGATGATTGCTATAGCAGTAATAGCAGAGTTGGCGGGTATCCGTATTTTGTTCAGAATGACTATTTGGGTTTTGACGACGATGATTTCCTCTTATTGCAACTGGATATCGATGATGAATGCGGAATTATGTTCGGGGATGCCGGGAACTGTGTTTTCTCGATTCCAAAGGATGCACTAAGAAATAGGGATTTTTCACAAGTCGTGTATGATTGGCAATGCTGCTAGTTGAACAAGTCAAATAGGGATGATGGGAGAATGGGCATGAGAGTAAAATTAGAAGGAATCACGGTTTTGGCGCGTGATGTTCCTGGATTGACCAGCTTTTATCGTGATGTCCTGGGATTTAAGGTGCTTATAGAAGAAGAGCATTACACTGAATTTGAGAATGACGGCGTCCGACTAGCCATTTTCTCGGGACCCTTAATGGCAGATAACACAAACGGTCACCATTCTTTTCTAGAAGAGCGTAAAGGGCAAGCGTTTGAGCTTAACTTCGAATGTGATTCTCCTGAGGATGTCTACGTTAGGTATGATGCTTTTGTTGCAAAAGGGGCTGTAGGGATAACGGCGCCGAAGGTGATGCCCTGGGGGCATACCACGGGCTTCTTTGCGGATCCAGAAGGCAACATTCATTCCCTCTTCGCCGTCAACCCCGTTAGGGCGGAGGATGCTGATTGACTTTAACGTAGCGTTAACCCTTATAGTGGTAATAAGGGGTGATTAAGGTGAGTCTATGCAGAGTATAGAGCGACAAGCCCAGAAAAACGGCGTAAAGTTGAAGGATTACGGGAGATGCCAATTTTGTGGGGCAAAAACCAAAGGCGGAGTATTTGAATGTTTTGACATTTTCAATGATATGGCAAGTAACTTTGTGGGTGGAACCGGTCTGTTTCCATTTATATTTGCCGATGCCCATTGTTTGCAACATTCGGAGGTTCATGGGCAATGGAACAACAATTTTCATCTCACCAGACAATATTTAATTCTTGAAAAAAATATAGAATGGACGTATTCAAAAACACCTCAGTTAAGCCATATCATGGATCAATACAAATTGTCCCATCCGGATGTTTTGATCCCCACATTGCCTGTTCAAGAAAGAGGAGAAGTCACGGTTACGGACTTGGTAGGACTTAAGCTAAAAGATCTTGAAATGATGATATTAAAATGGGCAAATGATGTATATCAATCCTATGGTCGATTTCATCCTAATGCAAAAGTTGTGGGCGATCTCTATATCAACCGATATGAACGATAAAATGGAGGGCCCGATGAATGTATTAAATATGGGTTATGGTTCGACAAATTATTATGCGGTTGAATATCAAGAAAAGTATCTGCTAATCGATACGGGCTTGCCGGGTACGCTTGGAAAGATGATGAGCCAACTGCGAAAGTTTGGAATCCAATTGAAGGATATTCATCATTTGATGGTTACTCACTTTCATCCTGATCATTGTGGAATCGCACAAGAGATTCAAGCCATGGGCGTTGAATTAATCATCGGCAGAACGCAACTGGATTTTCTCGAATCCGCCAATGAATCCATGAGAAAGCTTCACGATTTTAAGGAAATTGTAATTAACCCACGAAACATAATCAACGAAAACGATACATCGGCATTTTTTGAGAAAGTAGGCATGCCAGGTTATATCCTCCATACACCAGGTCACTCAGATGATTCCATCAGTATTGTAATCGAGGGGGTAGGGATTTTTACGGGTGATTTGCCTTTCCAAAACCAGTTGATTATTGAATCGAACGAAAAGGTTGATATTAGTTGGTCGCAACTAAGAAGGACAAACGAAAAAAGGGTATTCCCGGGGCATGGGAAGGGCATAACACTTTGAGTTGCCAGTTTGAAGCTAGTGTATTTCTTAAATGGAAAAAAGAAGGGGCCCTCCTGAAAAAGGAAGGCCTTTTTAGCTGAACTGGTCGCAATCTGGAATTCGCGGTTCGTCTTCTATTTGGGAGTCCGAGTCACCGTATTGTTGAATCTTTGTTTTTGCGCACGTTTTTCAGGGTCCCCAAGTAAAATCCCCAGGATGCGGCTTTCTGGTCTCAGCGCCCATGAGGCGATATTGAGGGCCGCATAGAAAAGCGGAAGGATAATATTGAACCCGAAAGTACCGTAGTCGCTAGCGAAAGCATGAGATAAAGCCGCGCCTGTCATTAAAAAGAAGACACCGGCATGGGCCCATTCTTTAAGCCGAGGAAAACCTGGAAGAACGATAGCAATAACCGCGAGTATTTTCCAACCCCCAAGAATATTCATGATGTACAACGGGTAACCGATATTTTCTACCAACTCGACATTTTCTCCTAATTTCATCAGTTGGCCCAAACCACTTAACAGCATCGATACGGCGAAAAATGAAGTGACTATCCAGTATGCAATCCTTTTTCCTTTTGCTCCCATGCTTTGATCCCATCCTCTTTTTTAAAATGTCTTTCACTTGATGGGTTTATAATAACTTTAAAACGTATCAAAAAATGATACTATTTTGGATTTTTTCCCTCAATCTCTGCTGTACATCTGTTGGTTTTGCAGGCGGACCAGCACCTTGCCGAACCGTCCTCCCTTCCGGACGGTCACCTCGCCGGAAGGATAATTGCGCTCCAGATGCTCCAGGACGATGCGGCGCACCCGCGCTTGCTCATCTGCCGATCGACTGGACGTTTGCAGCATAGTCATGACCTCTTCCAACGCCACGGCATGGGATACCACCATGGTCTGCATTTCCCTCGTAACCAGTGACTGGTAAGCATAACCCTTAAGCAGCAGGATATGGGACAAATAGGCCATATCCATCACTTCGTTCGTGCGGGGGCGGTCGTTAACAAGAGGCCATACTTCATCCAACAGACTGTGCTCCGCAGAGCCTACCATGGTGCTCAAATAGCAAAATTCCCGGGCACAGCTTAGCACCTTCTCGACATCATCCCAGTTGCTCCATACGGGGCACATGGAGACGAAGACGAGATCAAACGCCTTTTCCCATCCGTTAGTCTGAACATCAATGTCCTCAAACGGTTTGGTTACGATCTTAATGTTCCCGGTTGCGGACCCGGCTACATTGTCTTTCATCAGTTCAACCAGCGGTAAGTTCGGCTCAAGGGCCGTAACTTCAGCTCCCCTCTCGGCAAAGGGCAGCGCAAAACCTCCGGAGGCCGCACCGATATCCAATACCGATTTCCCCGCAAAAGTGACCCCTTGGTCCTCCAGCCATCCGATAATCCGTTTGGCTCTGCGTCTGCCTCCTTCGCTGAAGACCTCCTTATTGAACGCCTGGGCTTTATGGTCAAAAGAGCGGGTGGGATCAATCCCCGCATGTTTCATTCTCATCACTGCCGTTTGTGAATCTTCCTTCCAAGCCCGTTCCCATACCGCCGCATCAAATAATTCATTCTTCATGGTACCCGCTCCTTTTAAGGTTTTAAAATTCGTAGCATAAGGCTCCAGCATTTTTTATCGTAGACTTAATGTGTCTACAATAACTATAGATAAATGGATTGTCAAGATTAACACGTGATGAATTTACGGTTCGGTAGCATCCAGGCGGAAGAAGCGGGTTCGCCAGCAATTATAGTATAATTGCTTATAGGTGGAACTGAAGAAAGGGGGGTGAGTGGTGGCAAGAACGAAGGCGTTTGATACGAATGAGATCCTTTATAAAGCCATGCATGTTTTTGGAAATCGCGGCTATGAAGGCACCTCGCTGCCGGATTTAATCCAAGGATTGGGCATTGCCCGCCAAAGTATATATGATACGTATGGAACGAAGTGGGAGTTGTTTTTCGCAGCAGTCCGACATTATATGGATCAGAAGAATCAGGAGTTGAAGCAGCATTGCGAGGGACCGGGAACGGTCGTTGAAAAGGTGGAACTCGCATTCACAACCATCATTAAAGTGCTCGTGGACCCCGAATTGCGCCTGCAATGCTTCATTATCAGCAGCGCGATCGAGCAGGCGCCTCATCATGAGGAGCTGGCTGCTTATTTGCACGAGAGTATCGAGCTGTCGGAACAGATCTTTTACACTATGCTGGAACGCGCGGTGGAAGAAGGGGGACTGGACCCGGAGGTGAACATCCGAGACCTGGCCCGGTTCCTGGTGCATGAGCGGATCGCCCTGATCACGTCAGCCAAGCTGGGAATGGATGAGCCGAGGCTGGTTGCCATTCTACAGATGGTACTGTCGGTCTTCCGGACGATACAAGGACAAGGCAGCAAAGCGGTAGATCTCAACGAAGTGTAAACGTCAAAAGGCTCTCCTAGGGTCATCTTAAATGGTGATGACAGGAGAGCCTTCTTTATCTTAAGGTACCATTTGATTAATGAGATGAAACGACGTCTTATGCTCCGAAATGAATTGCTCCAGGGATCGCGGCTCTCGACCGGTTATACGAAGTACCGTGTCCGTTACCCGATCCTCCATTCCCTCCAAGCGAATACGGACATCCATTCCAGCCAGGTATTCGGCATAGCTCTCCGGCAGGCCGGAAGCCTTATGTCTCTCAGTGAGTTGCTCCGGTGTAACACGAATATGCTTGGCGTCCAGACCGGTAACCTTGCGGATCACGCCGGCCACATCATCATAAGTGAGGGATTCCGGGCCCGTAATGAGGAGTTCCCGGTTAGGGGGCTCCTTGTCGGTCAGGGCGTGGAAGCCAACCGCTGCGATATCATCGGCGTCGACGAAGCCGATCTTGCCGTCTCCCGCTGCCGTATAAATGCGCCCGCTGTGGCGCAAAGAGTACCCGTGCCCGTGGCTGGGTTCCGTGAAGTTCTGCATGAAGTAGGAGGGGCGCAATACGGCCCACTCGGGGGCATGGTCATGCAGATAACGGTGAACGCCACCGAAGATGGGGCCATCCTCCGGAATCGAGGCACTGGATAACAGGACGAAGCGCTTAACCGAAGCGTCCAGTGCTCTGCGGATAAAAGGAATCATGACTTCTTCAGGATGCAGGCTCGCAGGCGCGACCAGATATACGGCATGGACGTCCTGCAGGAGGTCATCATGGTTCGAGTCGTCAAACCAGTCGAAGGGGACGTGTTCGCCGACTTGTTGATCCCCGGGCTTGGGGATGCTGCGTCCGGCTCTTCGAACCAGATAGCCCTGACTGTGCAGCAGCTGTGCGATACGGGAGGAAGTCTTGCCCTGTCCTCCGGTTAGCAGAAAACGAGTGGATGATTCATTAGGCATATGATTATCTCCTTTAGTTCTCATTCATGTCGGGTTTCAATTGACTGCTAGTGGATTCCAGTAGTCCTGGTAGCGGACAATCCTGCCATCTTGAACTTCGACTACGGATATATAGCTTTGTTCATAAGATCCGCCTGTGAGCAGGTTGCTGCCGCTCGCTTCAAATTGGGCAAAGAACACCGGAGCGCCGGCCGCTACATGAATGACCGGTTTGGTGAATGAAGTGATTTCAAGCACCTTTTCCAGCTTCTCGAGATACTGCTGCAGCGAGGCCTTCCCATCCAGACGTTTAGGATTCGGTTCCTGGGCATAAGGGAATTCAAAGACGATAGCGTCAGTAAACAAATCGAGAAATGCATCATAATCCTTACGAATATAACGGTCTGCGAAAAGTTGAATGAGCCGTTCAGCTTGCTCGTAAGACAAGGTACTCATTTCAGTGGCCTCGCTTTCTTGAGAGAATGGGTGCATGATCCAAGGGGGAAGGTCTAGGATTACTATATCACTTTCCGGACCGAACAGTCAAATATATTCGGACTGATTGGTCAAAAAATTGTGGAGCCGTTTTGAAGCCATTTGTAATCCTAAAAAGGCGGATAAGTTGAACAATTTGTCCCTTATCTGTTTTAACTTTCACCTCCTTGCAGACACTATTTCATGGTAAATACGTACCTGAAGGAGGTTTTAAAAAATGAAAGGATTATTTTTCACAAGTATCTTTGGCGTACTGCTCCTGATGCTCACACAACCGGCTGGAGCATCAGGGGGCGTTTCGGAATCAAGGCCCCTGGACTCCTCGTTGCTAAATTCACTTCGTCAAGGAGGTTATATCCTGTATGTAAGGCATGGGGATGCAACAGTAGGGGAGGACTTACCGAATCTTGATTTCAATGATTGCTCCACCCAAAGAAATCTCTCCGAGGCTGGAAGAAGACAAGCTGTCCAATTTGGTGAGGAGCTGCGCAGTTTGCAAATTCCGATCCAGACCCCCGTTCTGGCTAGTCCCTTTTGCCGGACAAAGGAAACCGCAGCATTGGCCTTTAGCCAGGACCAGGTTCAAACCGACCCGTTCTGGGTCAGAGTGTATAAATTAAACGCTTCCTTGCCTCCCGCCGAGCAGCAATCAACTTTCAAAGACCTAACTTCTAAATTAGAAGCATTACCGTCTCCTAAGACCAACAAAGTGATTATTGCTCACAGTTTCCCTCAAGGGATGGGATTAGGGGAAATTCCAAGCTTAGGCACGGTTGTTATAAAACCAAGAGGGCGAGGGAATGGCTTTGAAGTTGTAGGCAGGTTTACCTTAGAGGAGTTGTTAAAATCTGAATTGAGATAAGTAGGGCGAAAAGAGGGGAGATCTATGCCTGAGCGTTAGACACTAAAAAACCAAGGGGTGGCTTAATGGCTAATCGAAGTGATATGTCACATCCCAAGAGGCGCCTAGTGTGTTGACTAAGCTTCGAACTCCAAAAAGATGCAAATCTGCAGGTATTTTAGGCCGGTCCTCAAGGGAATGCGAAAAAAGATGCAAATCTGCAGGAATTTCCAGCGATTTTAGAGAAACGGGCCGGTTTCGTCGAAAATTCCTGCAGATTTGCAGGAATTTTGAAATTTTGGGCCCCAAACAAGAAAAAAACATGCACATATGCAGGAATTCTATGTTATCAAGGTTGTCTGAAGGGGTACTAGTAATCATCGCACCCCCTCAGGGGTAGGCAAAAGCGGCAACGGCATAGTAGCTTGAACGTAGCGAAAGCTAGCGCCATTAAGACGCGAGCCGGTAATAAAGGCTTATAGCCTTAGAGCAAACCACCCGTTTGATGGTGGTTATGGTTTCTTTTTCTCCAACTCCGCTTTTAATCTCGCATTCTCTTCCAACAGCTTTGGAACGTCCGGGATATCCTTGCCGGAAACCCAGCCAGACAAATCGTCTCTTGCAGCATACACCGGCAATTGGTCACGAAGTACCATCATAATATGCCGTACATCTTCAACATAATAGATAGGGACTTGTTCCATGACCGCTTGCTTAAACTCCTGGAACTCCTGATAGTATTCAATTGCCGAGAAGTCGTATGGCTTTTGTCTTAAGGCTTCATCCGTGACCACAAAAGCAAATCGGGGTTTGCCCGTTTCTCCGGCATACTCGTATTCCCACTGCGTGTAGCTCTTGGATTCATCATCAGGAAGCGTTAAACCATAGAATCCTCCGAGAATCAGCATATAGACATCCGACTCGTCGATCCATCGCTTCCTAATATGGATCGGACTTTCCTTGAAGGATTGTTCGATTCCCGCAGGGATATGACCGGCTCGAAGTACGGCTTCCACAGCGGTATGTCTTTCTTCAATAAGATCGTAGTAAGTAGACGATATATAAATTTGCAATTTTTTTCTCATAGGCCCACCCGGATTAAAGAAATAGTATTATTTTGAATCTACCATTCTCTTCCTTCCATTGTCAAAATGGGCATAGAAAGTTATGAGCATAGGAATAGAGATCAGAAGACTGATTACGACCGGAACAATAGAGCCTTCAAGTCCAAAGTCGCCCCCCGTGAGAAGTGCGGCACCGTTGACCTTTACAGTAAATAGACCGTTAGCGGCGTGTCCGGAAACAGGAATACCAAGCAAGCCTTCAACGGCATTCCAAGCAAAATGCAATCCCATCGTAAACCACAAGTTCCGCCGCCACAAGAAAGCGGCTCCGAGCAGAAGCCCTGCTTCCAGGGCTATGGCGAGCGCGCTCCATAAGGTTGCGCCTGCATTGCCAAGATGGGCGACTCCAAAGAATAGTGAGGTCACGGCAAGTGCGAGCGTTTTTCCCCCTAATTTATCGATGGCTTGCAACATAAGTCCCCGAAAGATGAGTTCCTCGATAACGGCTGCTCCTAAAGCTGCTTCAATGGAGGAAATCAGAACAAAACTCGTATCCGTGGAACCCGCCCACTGAAAGGAGTACCCTCCCAGAGCCATAATAATAAAAGCGGATCCCGTGATAAAAAGGGTCCCGATTAGTACGCCCAGAACCGTTTCAATCCCTGCGCGCTGTCCAGATATCTCTGGGGTGGACCGCCGCGCAAGGCAGGTCAGCGTGAGCTTATAAACCAAGATGGCAAGAAACCCCGTTATTAGAGTAAAAATAAGGGAAACGATCCCATCGAATTGCGCTGTCAACTGCCGGAATAACGCATCTATGAGAATGATGCCGATAGCTCCCGCAATCATCCAAACGAGGGGAAAGCCCCAAAATAAACTCCAAGCGCTCAACTTTTTGCCATTATGCGGCAGCCCTTTATTTTCAGACCCTTTTTTCTTCATGCCTTACATCACTCTCCCTGTTGTAGAATGCTATGAGTATAGGCTGAAAAAGTCATAAAGGGACAGTGCGCTTTGGTCATAATTTAATCTGCGGCTAGCTTCAAAAAAGCGGCTTCTCAACGATCCAAAATTCCCGAATCGCGTGCTTTACGGGCGGCCTCCCGTCTTCCTTTCACATGGAGCTTCGAATAAATCGCGGAGATATAATTTTTAACCGTCCCTTCGCTAAGATACAACGCCTCGGCGATTTCTTGATTACGCAGGCCGGCAGCCAGCTTATGCATCACTTCAATTTCACGGCCGGAGAGCCCGAACTCATTATTTTTCGGAGGGGTGGTGCGGTTGATGTTCTTGATCATTTTACTCGCCATTTCCTGCGTAATTAAAGTTCCCCCCGCCTGAACCACCCGTATGCCTGCCGCCAGGTCTCGGGGATGAATGGCTTTGAGGAGATAACCTTCCGCTCCATGGCTTAACGCCGCTAACACATATTCCACTTCTTTATAGGAGGTCAGCATGATGATTTTGGTTGCCGGCATTCGCTCTTTAATCAGAGCCGTTGCGGCGACGCCGTCCATGACCGGCATGTTGACATCCATCAACACCATATCCGGTTTAAACTGCTCGCAGGCCTTTAGGGCTTCTTCTCCATTTTTGGCTAACCCGACAATTTCTAAATCCTCTTCCATGGACAGCACGATATGCAAGCTCTCGAGAATCAACTCTTGATCATCCGCAAGCAGCACTTTAATCTTCACCATGCGGCATCACTCCTTTCAGCGGGATTTCGCATCTCACCTCGGTGATCGTGGGAATTCCCTTCCCGGATGATAGGTGCAGGCGGCCTCCCAACCGCTCGACCCGATGTTTCATCGCGGTCAATCCGAAACCATAATGGAACTTGTCGATCGGTATACCGTTATTTCGTACGGACAAATGAAGATGGCTCTCAGAATATCCAAGCTCCAGATGCAGTTGAGTAGCTTTTCCGTGTTTTAGCGCATTTGTAAAAGACTCCTGGATGACCCGCAGGACCGCTTGCCGTATATCAAAACGTATAGACCGCTCCGTCTCCGGCAGACTCAAAGTCAGGGCTGTACCCGTGTGTTCCCGGAAACGGGCCGCAAGGGATTCAACCTGTCGGATCAGACGGGATTCCTCTTCTTCTCCGATCTCGTGTACGATGTTTCTCATATCGTCCAGATTCGTTTCGGCCAATGCCCTTAAGCGAATCAGCCGGTCTTTGGCCTCGACAGGCTTGCTGTCCATCAGAGCAATAGAAGCATCCAGGCTCAAGATGAGTGAGATAAAGGAATGACCCAGAGTGTCATGAAGCTCCTTGGACATGCGGTTGCGCTCTTCAAGCAGAGTCATTTTCTCGATCTCGGCCGAGTAGTGGGTTAAGAGCTTGTTTTGACGCTCCACTTCGGCTGCCAGTCTATTCTTCTGCACATACGCATTGGCCACGAAGCTTGCCCACATCCCGATGAAGCAGAACAGCAGGTTGTCTGTTCCGACACTTAGAGTTTGCTCCCAAGATATTTTTAAGTAGGACTGAAAGAAAAATGGAATGACCGCGAGTAAGGGAATGATCCAGAGGGTTGGCTTCGTTAATAAGTATCCCATTGTAAGACTCGGCAGCAAATAGTCCGCTTTTGAAGTCAGGGTCGGATCCATGACAGAATGCACATAATAAGAACCGCCAAGCAACAGCTCCAGTATGCAAAACCAGACTTTGTTCATCCGGCGCCCGGGAAACCAGAACAGCAAAGGGGTAACAAGGGCTATGCTCAGCCAGATCACGTTAATTAGCGTTCGGGTTGAAAGTTCACTTCCTGGCAGAATCCGGGACAACAGCAGAATATAATGGTACGAACGAAGGGCGAATACCCCCCAATCCATGAAAGATAATATTTTTTTCATAGCCCCATCATACAGGAAAACCCCAAAACTTGGGTGAAGAATACGTAAAAAGGACAGGATCGGAAAGCCCCGAATCCTGTCCTCTTGCGTAGGATAGATTTCTTACTGCACCAAACTTTCTATATCCGGCTGCAACTTGTTCCGCAGAACATACAGCATGGCGGCCCCGACAAGGAACGCGACGGCATCCGCAATGACGAGTGACCAGACGACCCCGTGAAAGCCGTTCGTCTGATTGGCGATAAACAATACGGGAATCAGAGTCGCTCCTTGAATAACCGACATGATTAACGCGGCGGTTCCTTGGGCTGTGGCTTGAAAGATCCCCGTGAACAAGGTGGTCATTCCTGAAATGAACAAGGATAGGAACGTGACATGCAGAATATAGCTGCCCATTTCGATTAATTGCGGGTCATTCGTAAATAAACCGATCAAGTGGTCGGAGATCAGATAGACGATGACGCCGAACACGACGGCTAACGCCGCAATCGTTTTGATCGTAAACCCGATCGTATGCTTCATCCGTAATTTATTCGCTGTAAACGAGAAGGCAATGAGCGGCACGACTCCCTCGCATAACCCCATCAGAATAAACTCGGGAAATTGCATTAAACGTGACGAGATACCGTAAGCCGCTACGGCCGAATCTCCATACTCAACAAGAAAATGGTTAAAGATGAGCGACATCGCCCCCAAAAAGATACTCATAATAAAGACGGGGGTTCCAATTTTGAACACATTGCTCAGAACCTCCTTGGTAGCTTTGAACCATTTTACGGAGATGGTCAAGAATTGGCTCTTGGCTCCCATATGGAAGGCGTAGAAGGCACTCGCGACCAGGTTGGAAATAACCGTAGCGGACGCAACGCCGATCACGCCCCAGTGGAAAACGAAGATGACGAGCGCATCCAGAATAATATTAACGAGGACACTGAGCATCATACCGATCATCGACGTGATGGCCGCACCTTCCGAACGCACGATATTTTCCAGCGTGAAAAATAAGATGACGAAAGGTGAACCCACCAGCATCATCGTGACATAGTCCTTCGTAAATCCGAAGGAGTCGGGCGTTGCCCCCAAGCCATGAACGATGAGATCGATCAACGGGAGGCCGACGGCCATCACGATCATACCGAGAACCAGGCTGCTGTAAAAAGCGAATGAAGACACATGCTTGACGTCATCATATTTCTTCTCTCCCAGCAAACGGGAGATGAATGTGCCGCCACCTATGCCAAGCAAGTTGCCTAGCGCCATAATGATGGCGAATAACGGCAGGGTAAGCGCGAGTGCGGTTAACATGGCGGTATTGTGAAGCGTACCCAGAAAATAGGCGTTCAAAATGGAATAGATGACACTCATTGACGTGCCGAGCATCATCGGTACAGCGAAGTGAGCTACAGCTTTTGCGACGGGTGCTTTTTCAAAGTAATGGAGGTTTTCCGCATCCATGGGGTTCACCACTTTCATATATATTTTACAACCAATCTAACACCGTTAGGTTGAGCCTTACAGTGTTAGATGATAACATGGGCATAGGATCATGTAAAGCATAAACTTACACTGTTAGATAAAAGGGCGGATAATGATGAAAAAACAGCAGCCTCAGATTTCGGAGGATAAGATTTTGGAAGCCTCGTGGGAGCTTCTTCAAGAGGATGGCATCGAGAAATTCAGTATGCGACGATTGGCCGGCCGGCTGGGGATTCAGGCTCCCTCTCTGTACTGGCACTTCAAGAGCAAGCAGCATCTCTACCAGCGTCTGGCCAACCAGGTATCGAGCGTGATTCTAGAGGAGTTTCACTCCGAGGGGGACTGGAAGGAGCAACTGAAGGGGCTTGCCGTAACGGTTCGAAGCGTGCTCGGCCGGTATCCTTGCTCCACGCAGCTCATGATGTCGACGCTGCCCCATGAAGCGGATATCATCCGGTTCAACAATCGTATGCTGCGCTGCGTGGAATCGACGCCGCTCGAACCAGAGCAGAAAGTGCAAGTGGTTCTCACGCTTATGAACTATGTCTACAACTTCGTTCTGGACGATTATGAGCACCAGCGCAATGTCTCTGCGATTCTTGAGGAACAGGGAGCGGAGGCGCTTCCGGGCGAGCAAATGATTCACCTGCTGGATTCCATGAGCGAGACGGATGCGGGGCTGTTCCGGAGAATGTTCACGAGCGGGCTGTTCGAACTGATGGGGACCGACAAGGCGTTTGAGTTCGGCTTGAAGGTGATTTTGCTCGGGATTGAACAGGTGATCGAGGAACAGGCAAGGTAGAATGTAAAAAAATCCCTGCCAGGCAGTTCTTTCTTTCATGCGCGAGAACGATTCCACCGGTCAGATTGCCATACCAAGAACCATAATTTGTATAGTTTTTGTATAGGCGAGGTAGTTATGCTGGTCTATAAGGGTGTGTAAAATTTAGTCATTTTTGTTCCGTTGTGCCCAACGTCATAGGGAGAGGGGGAAGTTGGAACCGATTTGATTCAAACATAGTGCCGTAATGATAATGCTCAGGATCGCGACAATAGGACTGAAGGACAAACACCCGAAATGTGTATGCAAAATTCAAATCCTCCTGCAAATGTATGAGACAGGCAGGTGGATCTCTCTGTGGGAAGCCTGTTCCATTTGCTCTCCAGCGGTTTATACATACCAGGAGGTACGAAATGAACAGGGGGATGAGATTACGTGTCTACACGTAGCAGCAAGTTTTTTTGGAAAAAGCAGCTTATGGTTTTGCTGGCGTTTGTTGTGGTCGTAAGCGGATTTCCCGCTGCGTTCGCGCCGGTGGCGAAGGCGGCGGAAGCCGATCCTAAAAACCCGGGCGGAGCTAGTACAAAGGCTCCCGTGGTGTGGTTGAAGGCGGATGACGGCCTGGATGCTCCGGATGGAAAACTGGCAGGATGGAGCGATAAATCGGCGAATCCGATAAGGTTTGATATGGATGTTCCAGCGGGCCAAGAGGCGAGAATCCCGACAGTGAATGCAAGTGGGATTAACTTCAACCCAAGTATCAAATTTTATAACAATGACATTCCAAGAATTGGGCATTACAGTAAGTCAGTAAAACTGATTGGAGATAAGCCAATCACTTTCAAATCAGGCTTTGCTGTCTATAAGACTCCTGACTCCGGCAGTGCAGGAGCACTGGTTGGGGGAAAGGATAAAAATGCCGGTCAAACAAACGGTGTAATTATAATGGGCGGCTATGGTGATGACTTCACTACGGGAAATGGAACCACCGGGGTTTATAATTATTTTAGACCTGTAAACAGAACACGACCTCAACTAGTGAACTTTGAAATCGCCGACGTAAGCAGTAGCAGTCATTCCGCCAAGTTGGACGGGGAATCGGTGCCAATTACAAGACCGAGCGATTTTGGCGACATAACGTTCACACCTGTCATTGGAGCTACGAATGGGGGTTCTGATGATTGGTTGGGTCTTGGCGCCGATGTCGCGGAAATTATTTTATACGATCAATTGACAAGTGCCGATGCAGCGAAAATAGAGACCTATTTAGCGGTAAAGTATGGAATCACGCTGAATAAAGGCGGCAGTAATTACGTTGACACCGATGGTAATCCTGTGTGGCAGGTAGATGCCACTTACAAGTACAACATTGCAGGTATCGGCCGCGACAGCGTGGAGGGCCTTGACCAGAGACAAAGTCGCAGCGTTAACGCAGGTGTGCCGCAAGTGGCCATTGCTGCTGGTGTGTTTGCCGAAACCAATGAGGCTAATGGAAATTCACTTACGGACAAGCAGTATCTGATCTGGGGCGATAATGGCAAACCATTGCTTTTTGATCAGCAGATCGGTGACACAAAGGAATACCGTGCTCAACGTGTGTGGAAGGTGCAAAACACCGGGCAGGTGGGACAAGTTCAAGTTGCTATTCCGGAGAACAATATCCCGAAATTGGAGAAATTGTTCGTAAGCGATAGTGAAACTGACTTTACACCTGACCATGCTAAAAGTTATGAATTTGAAATTAAAGCGATTAACGGCATTTCGCATTATGTGGCTACAGTACCGGAAGGGTTGGCAGATGGGCAATTTTTTACATATGGAGTACTGGCCCCGGAGCCGGAGACCGTAACGCTTGAGGAGATCACCGCTGGCGGCAACGAGATCGTGCTGAGCTTTGATCAAGAGATTGCAACAGATGCTACTAAAGATGGTTTTTTAATTACAGTTGGTGACACCCAAGAGCCGGTCGATATCAGCAAAGTTGTCGTAGAAGGCAACAAAGTGAAATTGACGCTGTCGAAAGAGCTCAAACCGACTGATACCGTAAAACTGGAGTATAAGCATGCAGAAGGTAACTTAAAAGGAACCCATGGTGCCTCTGTCCTTGATTTTAATAAGGAAGTTACCAATAAAATTGGCGCTACTCCAACGGTGACGCTGACGGAACCGAACGGAACAGTGAGTACCGGCAAACCGCAATTTAAGGGAACGGCGACTCCAGGCTCCACAGTGACGGTAAAAGTAAGCGAAGGAATTACTTTGACCGCGGAAGCGGATGAACACGGCAACTGGAGCGTTCAACCGGAGCAAGACCTGCCGGATGGCACTTACAATGTTGAGGTTACCGCGACGTATGGCGGTAAAACATCGGAACCGTTCAAAATGGACGTAAAAGTAGATACAACCAAGCCAACGGTGACGCTGACCGAGCCACGCGGAACAGTGAATACCGGCAAACCGCAATTTAAGGGAACCGCAACGCCAGGTTCGGAAATAATGGTGAAGTTAAAGGATGGCCTTATCCTGACAACAAAAGCTGACGTGGACGGGAATTGGAGCGTTCAACCGGAGCAAGACTTGCCGGACGGAGTTTATGATGTCGAAATAGGAGCGGCCAAGGATGGAAAATACTCGGAACTGGTGAAAGTGAGTTTGAAGGTTGACACTACAGTTCCGGAAATCGTCGATAAATCCGCCCTTGAAGCCAAAATCTCGGATATGGACGGCAAACTTGAGAACGGCAATCTGAAAGCCGAAGATTACACCACGGAAAGCTGGCAAGCAATGCAGGATGTATTGAAGAAAGCGAGAGAAGTCTTCGCGGATTCAAATGCAACGCAAGAACAAGTAGACCAAGTCAAAACCGCGTTGGACAATGCCGAGAAGAACCTGGTGAAAATCGGCGGGGAACTGAAAGATTGGGAGCTTGTCGGACTAACTGAAGACGGTACGAAAGACATCAAGGTAAGCCCTGAGTTTAACCCGAATCAGTACAAGCATTACACGGCTACCGTAACGAATGACGTATACGGCATTGGCCTGAACCCAACGGTCGAATATCCGAATGGTACACAGGTGAAGGTTTACGTCAACGGAACGGAATACCCTGCGGAACAATGGAGCAAGCTTCCATTGAATGTGGGGCAGAGAAATCTGGTTCAGGTCAAAGTTGAAGACACGGCTGGCAACCTAATTAACGAGTATACCATCGAAATCACTCACGAAGACTCGCCGGCGGCCAACAACAAGCTGGGATCGTTGGTGCCGTCCACAGGCAGCCTGTATCCTGAGTTCAATCCGGATACAGCTTCCTACACGATGAGCGTAACGAACAGCGTGTATCAGATTCAGTTCAAGCCGACGGCGCAGAATCCGAACGCGAAGATTGAGATTCGTGTGGGTGCGAACGGTAAACCGCAAGCAGTGACGAGCGGCGAATTCAGCGGCGTTCTGAATCTGAATCCCGGCTCGAACGACATTTACATCCTAGTCACGGATGAGAACAACGTTTCGAAGGAGTACAAAGTCACGGTGTACCGCGCGTACAGCAGCGGCTCCGATAACGGCGGCAGCGGCGGTTCCAGCAGTGGCGGCACGGTGACCACTTCGCCATCGACCGGCACGGGACAGGTGAGCAAGCCGCTCGATCTTGTCACGACGGTCAATGGGCAGCAAGTACCGTTTGCTACAGGCACGGTAACGCAAACGGGCGACCGTACGCAAACGACTGTAACTGTAGATGCGGGCAAACTGTCCGGCGTTCTCGCGGGCGGAAAAGGACAAAAGCTGTCCATCAGCGTTCCGAACAACGGCGATTTGACGGTGCAAGGATTGACGGTACAGCAGTTGAAAGAGCTGAAGGATTCCGGCTCCAGCCTGGAGATCGAGAATCTGCTGGCGATTTATCCGCTTCCTGCGGGACAACTGAACCTGAACCGCATCGCCGGCCAATTCGGCAACGCTTCGCTGAGCGACATCGCCGTCAACGTCAACATCAAACGGGCTTCGAACGAATTGAATCAACTCGCGCGTGAAGTGGCGGCTAAAAACGGCTATGAACTGCTCGTCCATCCGGTCGATCTGGACCTGTCCTTCACGCATGGCGGACAAACGATCAAGGCGGGTAAACTGAACAGTTATGCCGCCAAATATATCGCTTTGCCGGAAGGCGTTGATCCGAGCCGGATCACCACCGGCGTTATCGTAAACCCGGACGGCAGCGTGTTCCACGTGCCGACGGTAGTCACGAAGATCAACAACCGTTATTTTGCGAGAATCAACGATTTGCGCGGCAGTGGAACCTACTCCGTCATTTGGAATCCGAAGAATTATGACGATGTGTTGAACCACTGGGCGAAAGCTAGCGCCAATGATATCGGAGCCCGGTTGGTGATTGAAGGAACGGGCAACAATACCTTCACGCCAAACCGCGATATTAACCGCTCCGAATTTGCGGTATTTATCGTCAAAGGCTTGGGTCTGATGCGCCAGGATGTAGAGCAAAACGCTTTCCGCGATGTGCCTTCATCGACCTGGTACCATGCGGCAGTCACGATCGCCAGCGAATCCGGCATCGTGCTCGGTTATGACGATGGCGCGTTCCATGGCGAAGCGTACATTACGAGAGAGCAGGGAATGGCGATGATCGCGCGCGCCTACCGCCTGATCAGACCGGAAGCGTCGATGAATACGGAACAAATGAATGCCGTACTGTCCGGATACGGCGACGGCAACAAGGTATCGAATTGGGCGAAGGAAGCGGTCGCGCTGCTGATCTCCGAAGGAATTACCGAAGGTGGCAACGGCCAACTCTTGAAGCCGCAAGCGAAGATGACGCGGGCGGAAGCCGCCGCGATGATCCAACGCTTGTTGAAGACGACCGGACTGATTGACTAAGAAGATATCGATTTAAGCTGCAAAACAAAACAACCGTTGTCGGCTCAAAACCGGCGGCGGTTGTTTTTATTAGCGGCTTTAGCCAGTTGAGCACGCGAAGCGTGCGAAACAATAAACCACCTGCTATGTGCTTCCAACTCCAAAAAGATGCAAATCTGCAGGTATTTTAGGCCGATCCCCGAGGGGATGCGAAAAAAGATGCAAATCCGCAGGAATTTCCAGCGATTTTAGAGAAACGAGCCGGTTTCGTCGAAAATTCCTGCAGATTTGCAGGAATTTTGAAATTTTGGCCTTAAACAAGAAAAAAACATGCACATATGCAGGAATTCTATAGTATCCAGGTTGTCTGAAGGCGACTAGTAATAAACGCATCCCTTCAGGGGGAGGCAAAAGCGGCAACGGCATAGTAGCTTGACAAAGTGAAAGCTAGCTTCTTTAGACGCGAGCCGGTAATAATGGCTTATAGCCTAAGACGGGTGATTATGATTTTAGAAAGCTGCGGCTGAATGTTTTTTATGGGCGTTCACCCAAGCGCTCTTTCCGCGAATGCATATGATGATTATGCCTAATCATTGAAAGGAGCGATCATATATGGGGTTTTTTCCAGCGCCAGGGACGGGTGGAGGATTTCCAGGCGGACCGGGTGTACCGGGAGGACCGGGATTTCCAGGTGGATTTCCAGGGGGATTTCCGGGGGGTGCGCCGGGAGGCGTTCAGGCGCCGACAAGTCCTCCTCCGCAATTCGTACCGCAAATGCAAACTGCCACATTTGCCGTTGATCCCGGAGGGATCAGACGCTGCCTATTCCGCAACACCTACATCTGGCTGAACAACGGTGAGCAATTCTGGTTCTTCCCGGTATTCGTCGGGCGTACTTCGGTTGCAGGGTATAGATGGTTCGGCTTCTTCTGGGGGTACTTCGGCATCGATTTGAACCGGATTGGCTCGTTTGTGTGCTTCTAAGGCCATTCGGCTGTTCATGGACACGAGTTATCAATCGTTCCGGATCGCGGGAGCCGCCGGCGATTTAACTAAAGGTGGAATGGCCGCTGCTTGTTAGCGGGTCCTCACATCCTTGATGTGAGGAGGAGGGCTGGGGCTCCCGATAGGAACCCGTTATATTTTTCAAATAGGCACCCCGACATTATAATTGTTATATACATCCTATAGCGGCACGGACTAGGAGGACGGCATGCAATTTCAACCGATCTATGAGCATGGGAAATTACTTCTACCCAAGATCGAATTCAATATGACCTCGAACCAATCGGTCGGCATTATAACGGACTTGAAGCGAAAGCAGCTTATCATGAATCAGTTAGAGGATCATTCCCGGTATTATTTATTTCGAGCGGGGCAAAACGAGTATATGCATTTATCGGTGGAGGAATTAATCACTTTTCTAATCAATGTAACAGAGCGGAATGACCGTGCCGCACGGTTAATAGAATATTTTGGTTTAAAGGAAGAGCGGAAGGTGAAAATCAAGGATCTAAGCTCATCGAAAAGAATGTACGTCACCTTGCTGCGTGTCTTTTTTGCGCATCAGCCTACGATTGTTTTGGAGGAACCTTATTTTTACTTGGAAGAAGAAGATCGCCGCCATTTTAAACGGATTTTGGATGACCTCTCGAAAGAGAAACGGATTTTGATGTTAACTTCGAATTTAGAAGACGCCATGATTTCCTGTGATGTCATCTATCGTTTGAACGAGCTCGGATTTCATCCACTGGATATTCGGGACTCGGAAGAAGATAAGCAGGAAGCGCAGGAACAAGATCGGGCCAACATCACCCTGCAGAAGATTTATACGAAAAAAAACGACAAGGTGATTCTATTCGATCCGCCTGAAGTCGACTACATAGAAAGTATGGATGGTTCGGTCCTCGTGCATGTAGGTGGAGAAAATTATGTCTGCGCTTTGACGCTAACCGAGCTCGAGCAGAGATTGAACAATTTCGGCTTTTTCAGGTGTCACCGATCCTACATCGTGAATCTGCAAAAGGTAAGAGAAATCATTACATGGACGAAGAACAGCTACAGCTTGCGATTAAGTACGGGTAAAGACGCCGTGGTTCCGTTATCCCGTTCAAAATTGCAGGAATTAAAGTCGCTTCTTCATCTTTAATTTCCGGGGCAATATGGAATCCGTCAGGCATTCCAGGGTACCGTTCAGGCGACAATAGCTACATTTCGGCGGGTTTTGATGGCTTGGAGCACGCGATCCTTATATGCTTAAGGTATCAACTCCAAGGAAGTGGTGTTCATGGGTGTGATCCAAGTAGAACTTATTCGAAAGCGGGAAGTGAGCTGCTATGAGTACGAGTATCTCATTTAAACGTGTGCGCGCGATATTTGTGAAGGATTATAAAGAGTTTTCGCGCAATTACGGGCTCTCCATTATGCTGACTCTCCCTATTATTCTCGCACTCCTTATTCGAGGTGTAGATTCGTCTTTACCCTTAGCTTCCGTGGCTGGAACTTTTGCTACCGTTCTTAATCTTTCGTTTGTGCTGCTGACCTGTTTCGCACAAGCCTGCTTGATTGCGGAAGAAAAGGAGCGTAGCACGTTAAGATCATTAATGATGACTCCGGCCACGTCCCTGGACGTTTTAATCGGTAAAAGCAGTCTGGTCTTTGTCATGTCTGCGGTGATTCTGACGGTTTCTACGTATATATTCGAATATACGCCGGTCAATATATGGGCTTTTGCGACGGCCGTTATTCTTTCGATCATCCTTTACATTGCGGTCGGAACGATCTGCGGGTTATTCTCCAGGACGCTGCTGGATGCATCGTTATCCATCATTCCTGTGGCATTCGTATTCTCCGGGGCGCCCTGGGGAGTGCTGCTGGCAGATGATTTTCCGATTTTCCAAGTGCTGGAGTACACCCCAAGCGTTCAACTTGTGCGTTTGCTGAGCATAGAGAGCACAGGCTTTACGACAGGAGATTTATTAAAACCGCTCCTCATTATTTTGGCCTGGACGGTTGTGTTATCGATCGTGTCCGTTGTCATGTACCAACGACGGTCAACGGATGAGTAGGAAGGAGGGAGCCCATTCCAATGAGTTTAGCAATCAAGTGGATGCAAGAATGGAAGGACCGCGATCACCGGCTTAGGCTGAAAGGCTATCGGGACAAAGTGGAGCTCGTCAGGAAGCGGAATTTGGAAGCCTGGGACGATCGGCGGCTGCAAGCCGAATCTCTCCGGCTGAAAAAGGAGGCGACTTCGGGTACGCCTTTGGACGAGCTGCTTGTCGATGCGTATGCGCTAGTCTGCGAGGCGGCGAAGAGAACGCTCGGATTGCAGCCCTACGATGTCCAGGTCATGGCAGCCATCGCCCTGCACGAGGGATTTCTGATCGAGCAGCATACCGGCGAAGGAAAAACGCTCTCCGCGGTGATGCCCGCCTGTCTCAATGCGCTGACCGGCGCAGGCGTACATGTGCTGACGTTCAACGATTATTTGGCGGATCGGGATGCGGAGTGGATGGGCCCGATCTATCGTTTTCTCGGGTTAACGGTAAAATCGGTGCAGACCGGCATGAGCCTGTCGGAGAAAAGGGAAGCGTACGCCGCGGATATTACCTATGTGACGGCCAAAGAGGCGGGATTCGATTATTTGCGCGACACGATCGCCCTGAGCGAAGCCGACACTGTGCATCGTCCTTTCCACTACGTCATCGTCGACGAAGCGGATTCGCTGCTTCTCGACGAAGCGCGGGTACCGCTCGTCATCGCCGGCGAGCCGGGCTCTTCCGAGAGCAACAACGGCACTCGTTTCGCGGAAGTCGCCAGACAGCTTAAGCAAGGGGAGCATTACGACTTCGACGAGTTCCGGCGGAATGTTTATTTGAATGAAGCGGGCGCCGCGAAAGCGGAGGAACTGCTGGGATGCGGCAATTTGTACGAAAGCCGGCATAGTGAGTTGTTATCGTCGTTAAATTGCGCGCTGCATGCGGAAGCGTTATTGAAAAAAGACGTCGATTACATCGTCCGGGACGGTAAGATCGAACTGATCGACGAATATACCGGCCGCGTGGCGGAGAACAGGCATTTGCCGGAGGGGCTGCAAGCCGCGCTTGCGGCCAAAGAAGGGCTGCCCGTGAAAGCCGGAGGGAAAATTCTCGGGACGATCACCCTGCAGCACTTCCTTAGTCTATATCCGAAGATTTGCGGAATGACGGCGACTGCGCAAGTTTCCGCGATGGAATTCGAAGCGATTTATGCGCTCCAGGTCGTGCCGATTCCGCCGAATCGGCCCAACCAACGGATCGACGGTCCGCACCGGATTTATACCCATAAAGAAGCCAAATTTAAGGCGCTTCTTCAGGAAATCTCGTCCGTTCATCGGACGGGACGGCCGATTCTTATCGGTACGTCAAGCGTCGAGGAGTCTGACCTGCTGGCGGAGGCGCTGGCGGCTCTGGGCGTACCCTGCCATGTTCTGAACGCGAAGAACGACGCGGAGGAAGCTGAAATCATCGCCAAAGCGGGAGAAATCGGCGCCGTGACGGTGTCTACGAATATGGCGGGACGCGGCGTCGACATCCGGCTCGGCGGCGGCGACCCCGCGCAAGCGGAAGTTGTCGCAGGGCTGAGCGGGCTATACGTCATTGGTACGCATGTGCACCAAAGCGTACGGATCGACGACCAACTGCGCGGTCGTTCCGGCCGCCAAGGGGACCCGGGAGCTTCCGTATTTTTCGTAAGCTTGGAGGACGAGTTGATGCAGCGGTTCGGCATCAATAAAGCGATTCCGCGCGCCTATCGGGGGCTCAGGCAGGATGAGCCTCTCGAAGAGTCGGTGCTCCGCGGCAAAATCGCGCATATTCAGCGCGTGATCATGGGTCAAAACTTCCATATCCGCCAGGAACTGAACCGTTATTCGGATATGGTGGAGGAGCAGCGGCGTATTCTATACGAGGAGCGGCTCGGCATTTTGAAAGGCGAGACGAAGGTGGGCCCATCGGAGCAGCGGGTACGGCTTTATTTTATCGACAAGTTCTGGGCCGACCATCTGGAATACGTCTCCTACCTTCGCGAAGGCATCCATTTGACGAGCCTGGTTAACCGCAATCCGATCGACGAATTTCATGCGCAAATCATCCAAGCCTTCGAGCAACTCCCGGCTAAAATAGATAAGGCGTCGGCGAATATGCTCGCCAAGCTGGGAGATTCGAATGATCCGGCAATGTGGGAAAAGTTCGGGCTGAAGAACCCCACTTCCACCCGGACTTATATCATTAACGATCAATACAGGGAGTACTTGCAGAATCCCGGTTCATGGGGCGCAGGAACGGTACTAGCTTATTGGATGCGCAAGATGTTGAGGCCGGTATTCGGGTGGGAGAAGTTTTGAGGAAAAAGGACAGGGGTGCCGGCCCCTGTCCTTTCTTTTACAGTTCGATCAAAGGCTTACAGATCGATTTTCCAGTTGCCCATCATTTTGGCGACTTCCGGATCGTGATACGATAAAAACAGACTTTTTCCCGTATCCAGGGTAGAGATTTGTTCAATATCTTCCGCGCTCAGCTCAAAATCGAAAATGTCGAAGTTTTCGACGATCCGCTCTTTGCGCACCGATTTTGGAATGACAACGACTCCACGCTGGACAAGCCAACGCAACACGACTTGGGCGACGGACTTGTTGTATTTTTCCGCGATCGAGACCAATACTTCATTGCCGAACATGTCGCCCCGTCCTTCAGCGAACGGCGCCCATGACTGGTGCTGCACACCCTGCTGTTTCATAAAAGCGGCGCTCTCGAGCTGGTGGTAGAACGGATGCGTTTCGATCTGGTTCACGGCGGGAACAATTTCGTTATGCACGATGAGATCCATTAGACGGTCGGGATGGAAGTTGCTGACCCCGATCGCCTTGATTTTTCCGTCGCGATAGAGTTCTTCCATCGCACGCCAAGCGCCGTAGTAATCGCCGAACGGCTGGTGAATAAGATACAAATCGAGATAGTCCAGCTGCAGCTTCTTCAGGGATTTGGCAAAAGCCAGCTTGGCACTCTCGTAGCCGGCATCCTGAACCCAAAGTTTGGTCGTGATGAACAGCTCCTCACGCGGGATGCCGCTGCGCTTGATTGCGCGTCCGACCGCTTCCTCATTCAGGTATCCGGAGGCGGTGTCGATCAGGCGGTAACCGGCCATCAATGCGTCATATACTGCGTTCTCGCATTCTTCAGCATCGGGAACCTGGTAGACCCCGAAGCCGATAATCGGCATTTTCACTCCGTTGTTCAATGTTACGGTTTGCATGGTAATTCCTCCTTAGTTTAAATGTATAACGGCAAACGGCCGCGAACCCCGGGAGATTGGCCCTACAGAGCGGTAGTTCCGCATATAGCCGTTTTGCATTACAATAAGCTTAGGACCTTCGTGTTACACGAAGTCAAGCGTCGTTCATCATTTTTTTCCAAGGGGGATGTCACATGTATACGGTCAAAGAAGCCGCACAGATTACGGGACTCACCGAGCACGCTGTGCGCTTTTACACGGATAAAGGCCTGGTGCCGAGCTTACAGCGAAATGAAAATAATATCCGGATGTTCGACGAAGAATCGATCAACTGGCTGCTTGGCGTCAAATGCCTTAAGCAATCCGGGATGCCGATTGAAGTCATTAAAATGTATATCGATTTATGTCTGCAAGGGGATTCGACCATTCCGCAACGCTTCAAACTCATGATGGAGCATAAAGAGGCGGCGCTCCTGAAGCTCGAAGAAGCCAAACGGCACGTTGCCCATTTGGAGGAAAAAACCGCCCTCTATCAGGCCATTTTGGAGCGCCGTTCGCCAGACACGACCAATCCGGCCAACTGGGATAGAATTCAGCATATGCATAGCGATGTATTTTACTCGCCCTCTGCCCGTAAGGCATGAGGGGGGGAGGCCCGTCAGATAACCTGGATGACATGGAATTCCTGCAAATCTGCATGTTTTTTTCTCGTTGGGGGCCAAAATTTGAAAATTCCTGCGATTCTGCAGGAATTTTCGACGAAACCGGCTCTTTTCGCTAAAATCGCTAGAAATACCTGCAGATTTGCATCTTTTTGGAGTTTGCCGTGTTGGAAGTGCGCTAGGCCGCACTTAAAAAACTAGTGCAAAACATGCACTATTGAGGAGAATCATTGGATGACACCAGAAGGAATTGTTTTGGTAGCAAGTGTAACCATCTTGAATCATGATCAAGCTTTGATAATCAAAGAGAATAAGCCTAATGCTAGGGATAAGTGGAACTTTCCAAGTGGACGTATGGAATATGGTGAGGACATTCTTCATACAGCTCGTAGGGAAGTTAGAGAAGAGACGGGGCTGGAAGTAAACCTGACGGGTACTACGGGGGTATATAATTTTATGAGCCGTACGAACAATCAGGTTATTTTATTTCATTTCATCGGTGAGATGACCGGAGGGGTTTTAAAACTCGAAGAGGATGAAATTTCCGACAGCAAATGGGTGCAAGTAAATGAGCTTGCTAAAATCGAGAATGAAGACTTACGAGAACCCGGTGTATTAAAGCAGATCATCGACAACTTATTACAAAATAAGGTTCACTCCATTAGTATGTATAACGAGCCGCTCCGCTCCAACTGAGCAAAAAAGACCATCCAATCAGTTGATGTGATGGTCTTTTTCACGAAAACTCATAGGGTTTTGTGCTTATGAACACCCGTAAAACTCCTCCAAAACCTTGGATTTGTCGCCATACACCTTTTCCAGGTGATCCTCTCCCCAATAGCATAAATGGTCTAGCGCGGGCTTTAACCCCCAGCCGTAAGGGGTCAGCTTATACTCCACTTTAGGCGGGATTTCTTTATAAACCTCTCGCGCCACGATCTCATCCTTTTCCAGGCCCCTTAGTTGAGTGGTCAGCATTTTTTGTGTAATGTCGGGGATTAACCGGCGGAGCTCCGAAGTCCGTTTCGGTCCGGTCATCAAATGATAGATGATCAGAGGCTTCCATTTTCCCCCCATGACCTCTAACGCCGCCTCCACTCCAACTCTATACTTCTTTTGAACGCTATTGTCCCTCGCTTCAGTCATCTTTGATTCCTCCGTTAAAAAGGATGTGTTATGGCCGAGACATAACCTCTTGGGCGGTTATCTAGAGTAGGGCACTTCCATGTTCCTATGGCACCCGTATCATCCTATAGCACGTGAAAGTGCGTACTTCCAGGTTATTCAAGTCCTGTTTATAATAGCATCAGCCAGGGATGATGGCTATAAGTTAACTGCTGAAGAAAGGTAGTGAAGATACAAGTATGAAAGTACTATGCGTTGTGTCGCACCCGAGAAAAGATTCCCTGACCTTTAAGGTTGCCGATCGTTTCGTGCAGGGTCTTGCCGAGGCCGGCCACGACTATGAGATTTTGGACTTGCACGGGATTGGCTTCGACCCGGTTTTAAAAGGAATAGATGAACCGGATTGGTCAGCGGCGGAACAGACTTTTTCCCCTGAGGTGGAAAGGGAAATACGGCGAATGAAGGAGCATGATGCTCTGGCATTTATCTTTCCGGTGTGGTGGTGGCACTTGCCGGCCATGCTAAAAGGTTATATTGACCGTGTATGGAACAACGGGTTTGCGTACGGTTCGAACCAGCTTCATCATCGGCAAGTCTTGTGGATCGGTCTGGCGGGCGTTTCCAGAGAACAGATGAAAAAGCGTAACTATGATGAGACGATTGCTCATCTGCTCAATGTGGGAATTGCGGATTATTGCGGTGTGAACCATTCCCGGGTTGAATTTTTGTACGAGACCCTGGATTCCGATGCCAAACATTATGAGATGCTGCTTCATCAAGCGCATGACTTAGGGTTAAATTATGCCAAGGAACTGTAAATCATCGACAATCAGGCCGCCGATCTTTCGGTGGCCGGTGCTTGTTATGAAGCGCTATGCAAATGGATCTACCTTCCCAGTTCTCTCCCCACTTCTTCCATAATCACCCTTACGCCCTCCTCGATTCTCTCCGGCCTGACCCGTGAAATGCTGATTCGCAGAAATTTTTCCCGCTCGAGCCAGTTTGTCAAATAGAACGACTTTCCGGTCATTGCTTTCACCCGCCTCGCCGACAGGCGCTTTATCAGCCGATCCAAATTAACGGTTTGCGGCAGCTTAAATTGGATATAAACGCCGGAATCGACCTCGGATAACGCCACCAGGCCTTCGTGGTTATGTCGGCTCACCGCGTCGTTTGCCGCTCGAATCCGGGACGCATATTGACTGCTGATTTTATGCCGATGCCGTTCATACATCCCGTTTTTGATATATACATCGAGCGCCGCTTGTGACAATAGCGAAGTATCGGGATGCCCCTTATATGCTCGGAATGTCGCCGACAGCCGTTCCGGCAGCACAACCGCGCCTAGGCGCAGCCCCGGGAAGATGATCTTGGAGAAACTTTTTACATAAACGACATGGGAGGTCCGGCTATACGCGTAAATGGGATCGAACTGCTTCTCCTCCCCTAAATCCCCCATATAGTCGTCCTCAACGATGTACACATCGTATTTGTCCGCCAGCCGGGCGATGGCCTTCCGCTCTTCCTCACGGTACGTGGTTCCCAGGGGATTGTGGTATCTGGACATGGTGTAGAAAAATTTAATTCCGCCGTTCTTGAACTTTTGCTCCAACGCCTGCAAATCCATACCGGCTGTGCTGCGCGCAATCCCTTCTACCGGAATGCCCTCCGTCTCAAGGTATCGCAGATAGAGATCGTAGCTTGGCTGCTCGACCAGAATGGTCTTATTTCGGTTTGGAAACGGCATCCGAGCCAAAATTTCCAAAGCCCGCTGAGCCCCCGAAGTGATAATAATCTGCTCCGTCTTGGCAAATATCTGATCATTCGCCAGGTGGGATACCAGCGTCTGCCGGAGCTTCTCCAGCCCTCTTGAATCGCCGGCCGTGAACAGTTGCTGCTTGTAGGTATCGATCGCCTTGTTCAAACAATGCTGGAAGTCCAAGTAGGGAAATACGTGAACATCCGGCATGGCCGATGAAAAATCGATCCAGTCGTCATCCTCGGCTATGATTTCGGAGGCCGGCTTGTCGACGACATAGTACCCACTCTGTGGAATCGAGTAGATAGCGTGGCGCTTTTCCAACTCGGTGTAAGCCCGAACGACGGTGCTGACGCTGCACTCGTACAGCTTGGCGGCATCGCGGACGGAGGGGAGCTTTTGACCCGGGCGGTAGTGCCCTTCATTTAATTTAAGTTCCAGGTCGGAGAGGATTAGCAAGTATCTTTTCACGTTTTCTCCCTCATTTCTGCCACTCCCCATTATAAGTGATATTCAGAACTGTATCGATACAATTCCGGAAACTTGTTGTTGTGGGTGTCTCCATTTCGCTTTACCATTTCAAGTATTCAGCCCCATGTCCGCGAATATGACAACACTAAGGAGGCACTTACTACGATGAATTCATCCGGGTTAAAACTTGCTTATCTATGCGCTATTATGAATGCTATGATTATAGGGTTTTCCTTTTTATTTACGAAGATTGCGCTCGAATTTGCCGACCCTATGGATACACTGACCTTCCGGTTTGCCGCATCCTTCGCCGCGATGTCCATTCCCGTCCTGCTGGGCCGAGTTCGTTTGAACTATCGCGGAAAAAAGCTCCGCAAGGTAGTGCTCTTGGCCATATTGTACCCGCTGGCGTTTTTCGCGCTTCAA
The DNA here is from genome assembly GCF_020179875.1 of Paenibacillus sp. alder61. Classification (NCBI taxonomy): domain Bacteria; kingdom Bacillati; phylum Bacillota; class Bacilli; order Caryophanales; family Paenibacillaceae; genus Paenibacillus; species Paenibacillus sp. alder61. The sequence continues at coordinate 179,474 of NZ_JAIUDG010000007.1, read as the reverse complement.
TCTTACGGTCTGAAATATACCACATCCAGCGAAGGTGGCATTCTGCTCGCTTTTACGCCGGTTTTAACGCTGCTGCTGGCGTTCTTGTTCCTGAAGGAAACGACCACGCTTCTGCAAAAGCTATCCATCTGTTTGTCGGTGAGCGGAGTCCTGTTCATCTTTATCATGAAAGGCAGCGGCATCGATTGGTCCAACATGACGGGAATTGTTCTCTTGTTCCTGTCCTGCCTGGCCATTGCGGGCTACAACGTGCTCGCGAGAAGGCTGCTCAAATCGTTCAGTCCTGCGGAAATCACGTATGTTATGCTGGGCATTGCCTTTCTTTCTTTCCTGGCCATGTCGCTAGCCGGGCACACCGCCGCAGGTACGCTGGATCAATTGTTCTCTCCGCTGGCCAGCGGTGCGTTTGTTGCAGCCATTCTCTACCTTGGCGTCTTGTCTACCCTGGTTACGGCGCTTAGTTCCAACTATGCCTTGTCCCGAATCGAAGCCTCCAAAATGAGCGTATTCTCCAACCTGTCGACGATCGTGTCGATCGCTGCCGGAGCGCTTTTGCTCGGGGAAGAAATCAGAATGTACCATATCGTCGGTGCTGCGCTTATTATTGTGGGTGTCATTGGGACTAATCTGTTGGGGACTTCATCCTCGCCGAGCTTTCCAGCGAAATCGATCAGACGGCAATAGCAGTCTACTATGCGGCAAAAAAACCGTGTATTTTCAAACGGTTACCGGGATATCCTAATCACGGATTCTCAATAGATCGCAAAGGAATGAGTGCTTGTGAAAACCGATCAATCGCATTTAACCGCAGCGGAGATGGGGAAGCTTTGGGCCACATATGTGGGAAATACGATGGGGAAATGCGTGCTTGGCTATTTTCTTCAACATGTGGACGATAAAGAGATTAAAGAAAATTTACAATATGCCCTGGGGCTATGTAAAGAGTATATACAGACCATTGAAGCTATTTTTAAACAAGCCGATTTTCCGATCCCGGTCGGGTTTACGGACGACGACGTCAATTTGGAGGCACCCCGACTGTATGAAGACGATTTCTATCTTCATTACCTGCAGTATTTGGGTAAAGCCGGGGTGAGTATTTATAGCGTGGCTATCCCCTTGGTGACAAGGAAAGATATCCGGGATTTCTTCGTCAAAGCCCTTCAGGATACCAGTAAATTAATGGTCAATGTCACGGAGGCCTTACTCTCCAGAAATACATCCGTAAATCCACCCGTCCTTCCTCCGCCTCAAGGTGTGGACTTTATTACAAAGCAGAGTTTTTTAAATGTTTTCTTCGGAAAAGTGCGACCGCTGCAAGGATTGGAAATAGCCCATTTTTTCGGAAACTTGAACAACGACATCACGAGTAAAGCTATTATTACCGGCTTTGTTCAGGTGGCGAGAAGCGAAAAAGTCAGACAATATTTAGAGCGTGGAAAGAGGCTGAATCAAAAACATATTGATCTGATGTCGGACAAATTGTCTAAAGACGGTTTGCCGTTCCCTCAAAGTATAGATCATTTGGTCAGACCCTCCACGGAGCCTCCGTTCTCGGATAAACTCATGGTTTATCATAAAATCGACATGTTCTCCATGAAGATCCGGGAATACGCCAATGGCGCATCGCTGAATGGAAGAAAAGATATAGGCGTTTTATATGCAAAATGCCAATTGGATGTATCGTTGTATGTGGAGGATGGCGCCAATCTTATGATTGACCAGGGGTGGTTGGAGCAGCCTCCAGAGGCTATAGACCGGGAAGAATTGCACGCCGGACATTAAAACTTAGCCAGGGCCATCCCGCAAAGGATGGCTCTGCTTGTCATTCTGTACATATCCCATGTAGCCGAGGTTATGCGTCTTATGACAATGGAAATAATCATATTAATTGTAGTATGGATTTTAACCATTCTGCTGTTACTAGTTACGACACCGCGTAATAAAATTCGAGAAGCGTTTGTCATCTTTTCTTTTAAGCAAATACTTACCTGGTTTTTAGGTCTACTAGTTGTACAGTACAAATTAATTGAATATCCGGTTCGTATGTTTCCCTATGCATCGCGAAGTAGTTTTTCGTTCGAGTATTTTATCTTTCCCGCTCTCTGCGTCGTGTTTAACTTGAAATTTCCGAAAAACAAAACCAACATCCATAAAACACTCTGGTTTTTGTTTTTTCCAAGCTGGATGACCATTTTGGAGGTATTGGCGGAAAGGTACACCAACCTCATTCGCTACATCGATTGGAATTGGTTCTGGACGTGGGCTTCCCTTCTAATTACCTTTTGCTTGTCCCGTATTTTTTATCTTTGGTTTATGAAAAAACAAACCGGTGGGACAAAAAGTTCTTAAGTGGACTCTTCAGCTCAACTAAGGGGTGCTTCTCTTTATGGGGGGGAAGAAAAGGATTGAATTTGAACCATTTTTAATGGAGGATAGAGTAAAAAGCCCCTTGGAGGTACGTGTTTATGAAAACCATAGGTTTAATCGGCGGGATGAGCTGGGAGTCGTCGTTGTTGTATTACCAAATCATCAATCAACGGGTCAATGAGAAGCTGGGAGGACTTCATTCCGCCAAAAGCCTCATGTATTCCGTGGATTTTGATGAGATCAAAAGCCTTCAGTATCAGGGGAAATGGGATGAGGCCACGAAACTTATGATGGATGCGGCGCAAAAGCTGGAATCCGGCGGGGCTGACTTCATCGTGATTTGTACCAATACGATGCACAAGATGGCCAACGAAGTGGAGGAAGCCGTCACAATTCCACTGCTTCACATCGCGGACGCAACGGCGAAAGAAATGGTTAAGGACGGACGGCAGAAGGTCGCGCTATTGGGTACCGCTTTTACGATGGAACAAGATTTTTACAAGGGCAGACTTAGGGACAAGTTCGGACTTGAAGTGATAGTCCCCGGCGAGGCCGATCGAAGGGTCATTCATGACATCATTTATCAAGAGCTATGCCTTGGCATCATTAATGACGAATCCCGGCAATCCTATCTAAGCATCATACAGGAGCTTGGTCGACAGGGAGCAGAGGCGATTATTCTGGGTTGCACCGAGATCACCTTGCTCATTTCGCAAGAACATTGCGGAATCCCTCTCTACGATACAACAAGACTTCATGCGGAGTCTGCGGTTGACTTCGCGCTGTCATAGTGATGATCCGCGCAACTGCTCCTTAAGGGCACTTAATCGTTCTTCCAACCTGTCCAGGAGCTCTTTCGGCGCTTCCCTGACCTTGATATCCCCGCCCAGAAAAAGAAGCCAATCGGTGAATTCGGTCAATTCTTCGGGCTTATCCACAGGGATGAAAGTTTTTAGAATGGCCGTGGTTTGATAAGGGTTCGTATAGGAAACGGAAGCTTTTAAAGGATGGTACTTCTTGTATTGGGCAATGGCTTTCGGACCCAGATACAGGACAAGGTTAATTTCTTCCTCCTGTTTGCTCAGGGTTTCCATAATCTTTTTCCGGCTTACCCTTTTCTTCGGTTGGTAGAGTGTGATATCGGTGAGCCCGTCGACGGGAAACAGCCGCTTCCTTTCTTCCTGTAAGTCAAAGCCCTCCATCAGCCAGACGCCTTTTTGATGATAAAGATGCAGGAGATAGATGGGGTAGGACTTCATTTCCCGCGCTTCTTCGATCGTAATCCGTAAATAGCTGTCCGTAAGCAGGTTTTGGATGAGCTTTTCCAGCATGGGGTGGGGGAGGTCGGAAAGCTCAAGCAGATCGGGATTATGCGGGTTGGTTCCTTCAAAAAGCAGGATTTGATTCAAAAGAACAAGGTCGTCCTGCTGGTTGGTCGAGATGAGGCCCAGTAATTTCTCGGCTAGAGATTGACGGCTCTTCAGATAGGGGAGCTGCGCATTTCTTGTGGCCATAAAGGCGATAAAAAGGGCTTTGACTTCATTATCGGTAAAACGAACGCCGGGCAGGAGCTTGTTGTGCATGACAAAATAGCCCCCATCCCGTCCAACCTCGGCGACAAGCGGCATCCCCAAGGCTTCGATTTCCCGGATGTCCCGAATGGCCGTGGAACGGGAGATCTGAAATTCGCGCATGATTTCGGAGATGGTAAATTGGGAACGATTATTGATATACCGCATGATCGTATTAATCCGTTCAACTTTTTTCATTGCGACTCCTAAATGGTATCATTTTTTGACATGATTGAAGATTATCATAAACCTATCAAGTGAAGAACACAAATGAAATAAAAAAGAAGGAAGGTTATGAACATGGCAAACTATCAATTGGAAGAAAAAGAGGGCTTTATCGTTTACGGTCTGGGAACCGAGCTGAAGAGCGATTACACGGACTATGCCGGCATTAACAAGGAAAAATCGGACTTTTGGCAGGCGGTCCATCATGACGGAAGGCTCGATACTTTAAAATCCATGGCCGCCAACGACTATGTATTTGCCGTAAACGAAGCGGTGAACAACAAGATGATGTATTATGCCGGAGTCTTGACCGAGTCATCGGCGCCGGGGTCGGCATCCGCAGCGGAGGGTTCCCGGGTTATTCAATTCCCTAAAGGGGAATACCTGGTGGTTAAAGGGGAAGGGCCGACGGCCGATGCATTGAGTAATCAGCTTGCCGGGATTGCCTTCGGCCAAGTCCTGCCTGAAGTCAGCCATGTCGCGTATGTAGGCGGTCCGAATGCCACGGTGATCATGGGGCAGCGGGACGGTCAAGTGTTTGGCGAAATGTGGATTCCCGTTGTTCGAAAATAGATGGATAGACAGGAGGGGTGATGGAGATGTCCTATATTGTTGATTTTAAAAATGTGTCCACGATCGGTTTGGAGTCTTCACCCGTAGCGGAAGCGCTGGCCGGTTTGCGCGCGAATGAAGCCCGCTACTTCATGAACAAATACAAGCATGAATTTACGGTGGAACCCGCCGGCGAAAGCCAGGAGACTCTAGACTATGTGAACCGGATTTTGAAAGAGGAACGCGGCATCGAGTTTGCGGCCAAGCCTCTGGAAACGTCGCGTTTTCAAGTGGAGAATATCCGATGGGCCTACGTTTTTTATGAAGATGGCCTTGAGGTCAATGTCTTGTACACCGTGGACGACCCGAAGAAACGGGCGGTTGGTTTTAAACTCTCCGAGGGGATGGAGGTTCCCCGGGAGCTGGAGGAGAAGAAGTTTAAATTTGCCCGCCAGAAGTCCAAACTGGCCGGAACGATCCGGGGCTCGTTTTTCGTAATCAAAGGAGAGTATTAGAAAAACGTTTTAGCGTACGCATGCCCCATTCGCACAAGCAGCCAGCCCGCCCCCGGCGTAAACTGAAGTACAACTCAGTGATCGAGGTGAACTTCATGGCACAATCGAAAGAGATGCGTGCGCGAGCGAAGAAGCTGCAGGGCCATCCTGTATGTGTCACCCTGAACAACGGAGAGACTTACGTCGGCTACATCACGGACGTCAATTCCAGCGGGGTGGTACTCGCCGGCGCCGGAGCCCTCCCTCGCCCTTCGTCCGGGAAGCAAAGCACCCGCTCTCTGAAAAACAGAGCGGGTGCACGCTCCCCGGGGGGCGTCCGTCCCGGCAGCCGGAGAAGCGGCGCGCGCAAACCGTCCGGCCGCTCGCGATCCCGCAAGCCGGACGCCCAAGTGTCGGCGTTCCTGCCGATCTTGGGCTCGCTGTTCGGCGGTTTTGGCGGGTCCGGCGGCCCCGCTGCTGCGGGCGCCGGAGGGCTTGGCGGTATGCTCGGCGGCGGGATGCGGCTGTTCGGCATGATCCGGAGATTTGTTCCGGTCGTGAAGATGGGCTACGGCATGATCAAATCCATCCGCCCGTTTCTCGGCGCCGTTCAAGGCTTGATGGCTCCGGCGGGTCCGGCCGCTCAGGATAACGAATAATCGTAAACCTGCGGTACAATCATTTGAAATAAGCAAAACGGGCTAACCGCGATGGTTAGCCCGTTTTGCTTGAGGTCTTTAGGATTCCCCTTCATGTTCATCCTTCAGCTTGTTCATCTCCGTTAATGTCATCTCATTGCACTGCTTGATAAACGCAAGAATCAGCTGCAAATCCTCTGTCGAATACTGCGAGATGATTTGAAGCGTCGATTGCATAACGGATTCAAACATTGGCGAAATCTGGGCCGATCCTTCCGGAGCGGGCTTGACGACCACGCGTCTGCGATCATTCGGATCTTTATCTCTAACCACATATCCCGCTTGTTCCAACCGGTCGATGACACTTGTAACCGCCCCTGTGGTAAGACCGGTCAGTTGGGCCAGCTGTCCGGCGGTTACGGGGCCTGCGCGATTGATGTAATCCAGACATTTGTGATCGGTGGCGTTCAACCCCAGCTTTTCGGAAATCAACTGATGAAACATGACGGCGCGGGCGCTGTTTTGCCGTAATTCATCCAGTACATCTTGCTGCAAAGAAGAAAGCTCGGTGAAAGGAAAAGAGTCCCTTGACATTTACATACCTCCAAGTTAAGATCAATATATCTTGATTGATTAAGATAATTAAAATAAAAAGATAATTACCTTACTAAGAAAGTGTATGAATCAAACTTTTCAGGAACCAAGTATACCACAATTAAAGGAGCGGATCGACATGGATATGCAAGAAGCGCAGGATAGGAAAGAGATTGAATCCCTTTTTCGGAAATTGAAAACGGCTTGGGATCAGGGGGATGAGGCGGCGTATGGTTCTTGTTTTACGGAGGATGCCGACTACGTGACGTTTCAGGGAGAACATTTGCAGGGAAGAAAGGCGATATCCGATAGCCATAAAGCCTTATGGAACAGTGTTTTGAAAGGATCGACGCTGGAAGGGGAGATCAAGCAAATTCGTTTTCTTTCTCCGGAGACGGCGGTCTTTCATGGACTCGGCGTTGTCAAATTAAGATGGCAGAAACAAGCCCCCGTCAAAAGAGATTCCATTAATACCAACGTTGTTGTGAAACGAAACGGCCATTGGGTCATCGCGGCGTTTCAAAACAGCAGGATTTCCCCTCCGGGGCTGATGCAAAAAATATTCATGAAGTTCAGCAAGTAGCGGGAACGGCCGGCTGGCCCCGTTTGGCCTAATCCTTGTAAGCCTTTTAAGCCATCGCCATGATAAGGGTGATCACCGCTCGCTCCTGTGGTAAACTATGACAAAACGCACAAACTAATTTTCCCTGTCAAAAGGAGGCTACTATGAGCGAGACGGCTGTGGACCTGCAGTTACTAGAGAATTTAAAGCCGGGGCTAACCTCGTTTTGCTACCGAATGTTGGGATCTATCGATGACGCGGACGATGCGGTTCAGGAAACCTATATCCGGGCTTGGCAAAGCCGGGACTCCTTCAGGCAGGAATCATCGTACAAAACATGGGTTTATCGCATCGCCTCCAACCTGTGTCTGGACAAACTGAGACAAGCCAAACGCCGTACTCTGCCCGTTGACCTCTCCAACCCGGCGGCTGCGATTGTCGAGCCCCGCGAAACGTTGCCCGAGTCATCCTGGATCTGGGTTGCTCCCGACTTTGGAGAGAATCCCGAAGAGGCGCTCATTCGCAAAGATACCCTGCAACTCGCCTTCATCGCGCTTTTGCAAACCTTACCCCCTCGTCAGCGCGCCGTTCTTATTCTAAAGGATGTTTTCGACTGGTCCTCCAAACAGATTGCCGAAACTTTGGGGATGTCGCCGGCCGCCGTGAACAGCGCTTTACAGAGAGCCAGGGAAACCTTGAACCGGACCCGGCTGCGCTCCGACGAGCTCAGCCGGATGGATACCGAGCCTGATCGCGAGCTGCTGTCACGGTATGTGGAGGCCTTTGAACAATTTGATATCGATGCGCTGGTCGCGTTATTTCATGAGGAAGGCTGTATGTCGATGCCGCCTTTTGCCATGTGGGTGCGCGGCAGAAACGATCTGTTCGAGTTTTTTTCATTGACCCGGCCGCATTGTGAGGGCTCCCGCTTTGTGCCGATTACGGTAAATGGCGGATATCCCGCCTTTGCGCAATATATGCCGAATCCGGAGAACGCGGCGGTCCTCATCCCTTGGGGAATTCATGTGCTCGAGGTCAAGGATCATCAAATCCTCCACGTCCAAAATTTCATTAATACGAAATTATTTTTACGGTTTAGGCTGCCGGAGCAAATTCACCGATGAATTTCGAAGGTGGTTTACGTCTATACGCTTGAGAAACAAAAATCCGACGAAACCGAGTGAGGTGTCCTTTAAAATGGGAACAAGTAATCCGACGAAAGTAACCGTTCAGGCCGTAATTCAAGCCCCTGTGGAAAAAGTATGGAGCTGTTGGACGGAGCCGCAGCACATTACGAAGTGGAATCAAGCCTCCGAGGATTGGCATGCGCCAAGAGCGGAGAATGATTTGCGGCCCGGCGGCAAATTTACGACCCGAATGGAAGCGAAGGACGGCAGCATGGGTTTTGATTTTGGCGGGGTCTATGACGAAGTGAGGACGCATGAATGGATCTCCTATACGATGGGAGATGGAAGAAGGGGCGAAATCTCCTTTAGCGGCCAAGGCGGCGAAACGAAGGTCGTCGAAACGTTTGACGCGGAAAGCACGCATCCGGTGGAATTCCAGCAGGCGGGCTGGCAGGCGATTTTGGACAATTTCAAAAAGTACACGGAACAATCTTAGTTCTTAGACATAACCCTTGGCGTCCCGGCGGGCGCTTTTTTTTGTGCTATGTAGGTTGAACTATTGATTTGCATATTAGACAGCGGTGTAAAAGGTTCTTTTCACAATCTTGACCTGCAACTAAGGGTTTGGTTCGAATTAAAGGGAATTCCTCCCGTTAATTGGGTACGTATGCGGCTTCAGAGGCGAATTAGCTGGAAAACCTCCCGTTAATTTGCCTGAAATCGTGCATTTCGGCAATAGGGCCACGAAATAGATGGAACTTTTCCAGCTAAATCCGATCGAGGGGCCAAGAGCGGTAAATTAACGGGAAATTTTCCTGTTAATGATGCAGACTCCGACGACGGGACTTTATATCTACAATCGTGGGTGTTGGCTGCGTATATCCGAACCTATCACAGCCTTGCCCAACGCCAATTTTTTAGTTCAACCCTTATAAACGAAATTTCCCCCATAGACGTATTGGCTTGCCGGCGCTAAACTAGGAAGGTCGAAAGAGAAAAACACATGGTAGGAGCTTGTATAACGTGACCTTATCCGAACGTATTCCCTCGTGGAAGAAACTTAGTCTTTTTGCTGTGACTTGGCCCATTTTCGTCGACTCCGTGCTGCGGATGCTGCTCGGTACCGTCGATGTGTTTATGTTAAGCCGCATCTCCGACAAGGCGACAGGGGCCGTCGGCTTAGCCAACGAAATCATTTACTTCTGCATTCTGATGTTCGGCTTTGTCGGCATCGGCACCAGCGTGGCGGTATCCCAGTATATCGGCGCGGGGCGGGAGAAAGAAGCGAGCCGGATCTCGGCCCTTGCGATTACATTGAACCTGATTTTCGGCATTCTCGTCAGCCTGGTTCTCGTCGGTTTTGGGGAATCCCTCCTGCGGCTGTTGAACCTGGATCCCGAACAAATCGGCATCGCAAGCCACTATTTGGAGATCATCGGCGGATTTATCTGGATCGAGGCGCTGTCTTACGCGGTCTCGTCGGTGATTCGTGCGAGCGGCAACACCAAGAGCGTGATGTACGTAACTTTGGGCGTCAATTTGATCCATGTGACCGGAAACTATTTGCTCATATTCGGCAACCTGGGCTTTCCGGAGTGGGGCGTTACGGGGGCGGCCGTCTCCACGGTCGTTAGCCGCTTCCTCGGCATCATCGTTCTTTTTATCCTGTTGTATCGCCGAATTCCCGCACCGATCCGACGGAAGGATTACGTCACCTGGAACGGTCCCTACGTGAAACAGATTATGAGCGTGGGGCTCCCGGCGGCGGGCGAGCATCTGGCCTGGCAGTCGCAATACCTCATGGTGATCAGTTTTGTCAACATGATCGGCATCACCGCGTTAAATACGCATGTTTATGTCATGAACATATCGAATTATTTCATGGCGCTTGCGTTGGCGATCGGATCGGGGACCGAGATCATCGTCGGACAGATGGTCGGCGCGGGGGAAATGAAGGCGGCCTATCGGCGGCTGATAACCAGCGTGAGGATCAGCTTCCTGTTAACGTTGGCTGTCGTCGGGGTAGCGGCGATATTCCGGCACGAGCTGATCGGCATGTTCACGGAGGACCCCAAAATCATTGCCGCGGGAGCGGGGATTTTTCTGCTGTCCATCGTACTCGAACCCGGCCGGACCTTCAATATGGTGATCATCAATTCGCTGCGCGCCGCCGGAGATGCGCGTTTTCCCGTCTTGATGGGCGTACTCTCGATGTGGGGGGTCTCGGTGCCGCTGGCTTATGTGCTGGGCGTTCATTCCGGATTGGGACTGCTTGGCGTATGGATCGCTTTTACGGTGGACGAATGGCTCCGCGGGGTCATGATGCTGCTTCGCTGGAAAAGCCGGGCCTGGGAGAAGAAGGCGCTCGTAAAACCGGTTTCCGTTGCGGAAAACGGGGCGGGGGCGCAGGCTTAAAACGGGTATGTTATATCAAAAACAGGGCTCCCTCGCCTGAGGGAGCCCTGTTTGAGGTGAAACGCGGTTGCCCGGGTTATTCCGGCCTGCCTGGCGTGACCCCGTGAATATAAGTCTGCCAAGGGGTATCCAGTGCTCCTTGGCCCGGGTTGTAGGTGAAGAAATACTCGACAGTATCCCCGTGCCGCAGGTTGTTGACCGCATAGGTATAGTTGCCGTTCCCCGTAGGGGTCATGGCTACGTTGAGCTGTGTGCCGTTATTGACCTTGTAGTGCAAATCGGCGAAGGTTGCGCCGTTTACATAGAACAGCAAGTTATCGCCGGTTTTCTTCAGGCCTTTCACTTCATCGCCGATGACGACCGTGGAGGGGGAACCCGGGCCGGGCTCTCCGGGAATTTGGCCGCCGCCGTCTTTGTACACGCGTACATAATCCACTTGCAGCGTCGCAGGGATGTCGCCAGGACCCGGAGTCACACCGCCGTCAAAGTTTCCGCCGATCGCCAGATTCATAATGAGATAGAAAGGCTGGTCGAACGGGGCGTTCGGGTTGTTCGGCGCAGCGGAGGAGTACCATTGATCCCGGGTGGCTTTAAAAAAGAACTTGCCGTCCACGTACCACTTGATGTTGTCCTCTTCCCAGATGACGGAATAGACGTGATAGTCACTCGCGATGGTTTGCCCTGCCGGGAAGTGATATTCGCCGGAAAGATAGGTATTGGCCGGCCATTGTCCGCCAAAATGAATGGCGCCCGAAGACGTGCCGGGCAAACGCCCTCTCGCTTCCATCACATCGATTTCCCCGGATGCCGCCCATGTCCCGTAGGCCTGGTCCTGCGGAAGCATCCAGAAGGCCGGCCAGATGCCGTTCCCCACCGGCAGTTTCGCGCGAAAATCCACCCTGCCGTATTTGAGCGAAAAATGATCCTTGGTGTTAATCTTACCGGAAGAGTATTGGGCATACCGGTTTGGATCCTGCGGGAAGGATTTGGGCTCGTTCAAAGCCCGGATATTCAACTTCCCGTCCTGCACAAATACATTTTGCGGGCTATTGGTGTAGTGCTGCAGTTCCGCATTGCCCCAACCCCAAGTACCGGGATCGTCATTGAGGTAATAGCCCAGTTCATAATTCCATTTCCCCGCATCCAGCCGGTTTCCGTCAAACTCATCCTGCCAAACCAGCGTCATGCCCTCGATCGCCGGATCGTTCGGAGTTCCGAGCGGAATATCCCCCTGATCGTTTTCATCGGGACGGGGAGCGTCGGGATTTCCGACAAAGGTATAGTAGACAAAATTGTCGCCGACATTTCCGCCCGCCTGCCCATTTACGGGATATCCGATCCGGAGCTGCATATCTTCCTGGATGGGCTGGAACCACAGCCCGTAGATATGATCGGCCCAATACCCCCACTGATTGGCGCTGGACAGATTATTGTAACCGTTCGCGGAATATACGAATCCGCTCTGACCGGAATTTCCCAAGTCGACCCATTGTCCGTTGATACGAATCTGGTATACGAAGTTCCCAAGTTCATCGGCGACCGGGGCGCTTCCATCAATCTTGGGCAGAGGCAGACCGATGGCGCCGCTTTCATTTGCGGTGAAAGTCGTTCCATCAAAGGGAGTAAGGATATATGAATTTCTTACCGGTTCATTAAAAGTGATGGTATAAATGACGTTAGCCGAAGAGGTTTTCGATGCCAACTTGACGTTAATCGACTCCTTGACGTTAAACCAGTAGCCGCCGCCTCCGTCGGTGAACTGGCCGAAGTTTTGATCGTAGATCCAGCCGCTGGCCGCGTTGTTGTCAATATCGATCCATGCGCTGCTGTTTACGGGTTTAACATACAACTTCAAATCATCGGCCACAGCCGCGTAAGGAATACCCGGATCATGGTTGAAGACCGGATAAGTGAAGCCGGCTCCGCCCGTCGTTCCCGCCGTGATTTCCGGCCCTTGCGTCGGCGTCATCGCCGTAATCGTCGTTTTGTTGATATTTTGGAATACCAGTTTGTAGTCGAGCGTAACCCCATTCGCTTTGGAGTACAACTGAATCTCTGTCGTGGCGGAAAGGGTGAACCAGTAGCCGTTAAAGCCGCTGTCGCTCCAGTGGCCCCAGTTTTGGTTATAAACAAAGCTGCCGACACTGTCGATATCGACCCAACTGCCGTTGACTTTCACCTTCACGCCCAAGTCTTGGACAACCTCGTTCCAGGTGGCGGAGCCCCCATTGAATATGGGCATAACGAATCCGTAACTGGCCTGACCGACCCCCGATTTTGTGATGACAGGCCCGTCAGCCGCCGAGAAGTAACCCATCGAGGTGATGGTTGTCCCCGCTCCTTCAGCCGCCTGGGCTTCGGAAGTCGGCCACAGGCTGATGCCGCTCGCGATCACGATCGTCAGGATCAAACTGCATACTTTTTGAACAAACCGCTTTTCCCTAAAGTGAGACCGCCTCATAAATACCCTCCCTCAATTAAAGGATTTCCCCAACCTATGTAACCCGTGGAAAATAATTGCACAGGGGAATACCTTCATTGTATCAACCCGGATCATCCGAGAGATAGGTGCCATTTTTCGGGTAGGGTGCCCGTTTTTCTGACAGCAGGGGATGAAATAAGAATTTTGCGAGTGACCGATGATTTGGGGGTGCGTAAATCGTCTATAAGAATGAATCAAATTTCACCGAACCCAAGGAGGTACTATTTATGACTGTAAAACTAACCCCTTATATTACTTTGGAGGGAAACGCAAGGGAAGCTATTCAGTTTTATGAGCAGGCCATTGGCGCTAAAGTTCTCTCGATGATGACTTACGGGGAGATGCCGGAAATGCCGAATACGTTTACTGACGATTTAAAAAAACTGGTGGCCCACGCAAAGGTACAAGTGGGTGAAACGGAACTTATGTTTTCCGATGCTCCAGGGGGTTCACCCATTGCCAACGGAAAAAGAGTAACCATTTGCATCACAACGAACGACGTGGAGAAATCAAGACAGATCTATGAGGCTTTGCGGCAAGGCGGGCATGTGAATTTGCCGTTTCAGGAAGAAACCTTTAGCCCCGGATTTGGAGATGTCACGGACAAGTTCGGAGTTACCTTTCAAATTTATACGGAGATTCAGGACTAGCGCCTTTCAGACATCGTAGTAGGGGAAAAATCGTATTTAACCCCACTGGCGTTGCATGAAACCTGACCTGGTGCCGCCTATTCGCAATTTCTCTTACCACCGGCTATAATAGCGGCGTTTTGGGCCGTTATTATAGCCCGATTTGCGTTTTCGGGAAAAATAGCGGCCAAAAGGGGCCTTATTGCTCTGGTTCGGGTCCCAAAATCAGGTTTCGGCCCGCTTTTCCCAAAAATAAGGCCCCAAAAGACCTCTATTTCACTCGGAAAGGACGATTTCGACAAAATAGCGCCTCAAACGGCCCTTATTTACCCGTCCGGCTCAATGGAGGCGGCTACAGCCGTTAGTCTCCTCATGTTAATGCAACGCTAGTGACTTAACCCGCGGAGATCAAGGCACCTGGGCACTTTCCTCCCCTTCCAAGTCCAAAAAGATGCAAATCTGCAGGTATTTTAGGCCGGTCCCCGAGGGAATTCGAAAAAGGATGCAAATCTGCAGGTATTTCCGGCGACTTTAGAGAAACGAGCCGATTTCGTCGAAAATTCCTGCAGATTAGCAGGAATTTTGAAATCATTGTTCCAAACCGAAAAAAACATGCACATATGCAGGAATTCTATGTTATCGAGGTTGTCTGATAGGGCACTGGATCAATGTGGTACCGAGTTGTGCCTGTTGGGGTGCAATCTTTTTAATTTGGGTTACTCCAAAATAGACCCCGAATGAGCAGGATATATTGAAGTACCGAAAAGGACTTAAAAGATTCATTAAAAAATCCGAAGTATATTTATGAAGGTGACGTAACCCTTACTCCTCCTGGAAAAGGAGCCTGACCATCAGGCTATTCTCCTTTACGGCTTCCGCTTCATTCCTCTATTGTTTTTTCGTCTCCAAGTCCCTTTGTCGAGTTTTGTCTAGAATTTGTAGAGATCTCTCGTAATATAATGGGGAAGTACGCTGTTTAAAATGGGCGTACTCTGCCATTTGCAGGATGGAAGTGTCGAATATGGTTGAAAAAGGGGGGGGGAGAAGTTACTAGCATGATCGACAGCCTGAACGCCCATGACCTTCAGCCAATTATTTAAAATTTGAAATATTTGGGTGATGTAAAGGGTCGTTGGGATCAAGCAGACGCATAGGTCTATGCGCGTTTAGGCAATTTTGGAACGGGGGAGATTACAGTCTTGAAACATGAACGCAGCATAGGTAAAGCAATACTCTCTTTCTGCCTGGCGATGATGCTTGTCTTGCAAACGGTGGCGTTCTCTGTCACTGCTTATGCGGAAAGTGTGCCAAGCGAGTCCGGAGCGGAGGCCGTTAGGGAAGCCGATTCGCCGAGCGCGGACGAAGCGCCGTCGGCACCTGAGGCGGTGTACGATGTGCCGAACCATTTCATGGTGACGGCGGCAGCCCCGACGGACAAAACGGCGGTCCTCATGGGAGCCAATTCGCCTTTTCCGTTGGAAGTCGTGCAGAACGAAAATGTCTTACATACGGATGACGTCATTCATGGCAGAAAGCCCTTCACCTTAAGATCGGGCGATATCAAGATCCCGGTGAAAGGGGATGCCGACAATCCGAACACGGTGGATGGCAGCACGGTCATTTTGCATGGCGACTATGTCATGCTGGACAAAGCGACCTATTTTCCGGAAGTCATTCTGCCGGATGCCACAATGACGCTCAAGGAAAAAACGGGTTACACCATCGGAACCGCTTATTTCTCCGAAGCGGGGATCAGGGTGGTGTTCGATGGCGAAGAACGCTTCTTCAATGGCCAGGGCAAGAACGTCCAGTTCGGCTTTGAGTCCACCGCTAAGGCAGACTTGTCGGGTATACAATACGGCGAGCGAAAGCCGATTAACATCTTCGGCGGGAACTACCTGCTTGAAAACCCTCAAGTTACGCCTGCGTACAGCATTAAACTGAAATCGAACAGCAATGCTACTGAAAACAACTGGATTTATCCGGCAGACTTCGTGGATGGAACCATCGAGTGGCAAGTGGACATTGCCGCTACGGATGAGTTCGATCCCACCATTCCGCAGCCGTTGGACGGGCTAAAGTTCTACAACGCGCTCGATCCGACTCAGGTGGGCACCTTGGTGGAGGGCTCCCTGAAGGTTAACGGCAACACAGTGACACCGGAAAGCGGCACCGCGAACGCGCTGGTCTATACCTTCCCGGAGGGATTCGGTGACAAGGCGACCGTCACTTTCAGGACGTGGATTCCTAAGGCGAAATATTATACTGAGTATAATACGGCTAGTGGGTACCAGACTGTCACAAACATCACGGAGTTGAGAGACAAGACGGACAGCAAGCTGCTTTCCTCGAATTCTTGGCGCGTGACTTTCAGGCCCGACTGGATTCAGAAGAGCGGTACGCTGAACAAGCGGACGAGTTCTTCAGACCCGCGTACCATTACGTGGACGATTGACGTTAACAAGAACTACAGCAAGCAAGGGCTTAAGAACTTTACGATCACCGATCCCTTGCCGGCCGGACTTACCCGATTATCGGCCGCTTGGCAAACATGGGACGGTCAGAAGTGGTCGGACACAACAACGCCGATCACCCCTGATGCCAACAATGTGTACTCCTTCGGTGAGGTAAACGGCCCGATCCGTCTGGTCATTGTATCCGAAGTTACGGGCAGTCAGCCCAGCTTCAATAACAAGGCCACCGCCCAGTGGAAGCTGGATGTCAATACCGTGCAGGACAATGACCAAGCTACCGTGTGGGACACCGCCGTTGTCACCATTGGCGCCCATACCCTGACAAAGAGTGTAGGTACCGGTGATACCCTTGCTTTGGGCACATTGCCGTGGAAAATCACCCTAACACCTCAGGAAGCTCTTCCGGACGGTGCGGTGTACGATCTACTTGTGTATGGGGATGCAAGCTCCATCGACTTCACCAAGATTACCGCCAATCCGGTGCTTGACTCCGCAATTTTGAATCAGTTGAAGGGGAACAGCAGGGAGAATTACTACCAGCGGTTCCAGTCCGGTTCCTTTCAGTCGAGTGACGGCTTAACGCATCAAGTATACACGCTTTCACAGGATGGGAAGCCTGTCGCCGACTTGCTTCAGGTCACCGGATACAATACCGATAAGCCCGCTTCCTTCACATATAACTCCCTGCTGACACAGTGGGAGCATTTCGCGGGCAATAAGTCCACGGATCAGTATAACCGGGCGGTCTTGTTTGAAGGCACAACTCGGACAATTGATTCCAATCGGATTTCTCAACGATTCAACAGCGGCGTGCTGGCCAAAGAGATGCTCTTTGCGTCCAAACCGGATGGGACAGGCGTTATCCCTAACGATGTCAGAAGCTACATCCGGGACGACGCTAACCAAACTTATACACTGGCAGCCTTTGATCGGGTGAGCAAGACGGTGACCTTCCGGTTTTCGATCAATATGAACGGCATGAGGACCGAAGAGATGGCCAAGGATGGCGGAAATCACGTTGCCAGCGACATCAAACTTGTAGATACCCTGCCCGAGGGCTGGGAGTTTGTACCCTATTCGGAGGGACAGGATTTTGCGATTTACAAGGGAGCCCGGGCAGACTATGGAGCGACGGTTAGCGCAACGACGCTGATTTCCGACCCAAGTGGTCTCGTGAGCTTCTCCGCTGCAGGGAACGTAGGTACCTTTTCCTTTACCAAGCTGGAAAGTCCTTACGTCGTTCTGGTCAAGGCAAGACCGAGCGAGGCGGCCCTCCGTCAATACTTTGAATCAGGCAACGCAAAAATTGAAGCGACGAACACCGCCGAGATGCAAATCACATGGGGGGATGAGCCTACCGCGGTCAAAGCCAGCCGCAAGGTCATCGTTCCGATGCAGACGCTGGGCAAATCGGTGACTAAGCCGAACCCTGGCGTACTGGAGTGGACGGTGAACTACACACCTCCTTTCGAGGTGAAGAACGGCGTCTATCTGCAGGATACTCTTGGCGAGGGGCTGGCTCTGCGCAAGGACGAGAAGGGGGACCTCTCGTTGCGGCGCCCTGACATGGCGGTGTACCACGCCAAGCTGACTCCAAGCGGAGCTCTTGTCAGGGACGGCGAAGCGCTGAACCTGTACGATCCGAACAGTGAAGTCAAGGTGGAAACCGTCACGGAAGGTGGAGCGACCCGGTTGATTTTCCGCATGGCGAATCCGAACCAGCTCTACCAATTCGTTTATCAGACCGAGGTCACCGAAGTACCTAGCGGTGGTAAGGCGGGCAACGAGATCAAGCTGATGGGCGATGACACCCTGGACGGTATCAGCGCCAAAAGTGAACACGCTGTCGATAACAGTGACGTAGGCGGCAGCGCGGAAACTCAGGGTAAACTGGATCTGCTTAAGGTTGACCCCAATGGCAAGCCGCTGGGCGGCGTAATCTTCAAGTTGTATGAGCCTGACGGTGTGACAGAGGTCACCGGCGGAACCACCGGTTCGGACGGCAAGCTTAGCCTGTTTCCCAAAGCGGGACTCTATGTGCTCAAGCAAACCTTTATTGACGAGACCACCTATCTGCCGACCACGACGGTTTATCAGGTACGTGTAGCTTCGACTCCTTGGAATCCGATCTGGGTGGACGGAGTGGAGGTAACTAAAGAAAAGCCGCTCGTTGTGCCAACCCCGGTGTGGGTGCCCGGCGATTTGAAGTTGAGCACGGCGATCGAAAGACTAGGGGCTGACCCGAACAAGGAATTTGAATATACGATTTCTTTCAGCAACCATAAGTCTTATGCCTATAATGGCTCCGCAAGCGGCACCATAGCCGACGGCGGAACCGTTAAGCTCAAAGGCGGCCAGTCGATTACGATCAAGGATATCCCGGACGGCATCACCTACACCATCGTTCAGAAGAGTTACGCAAACGATGGCTATACGACCGATCCGGAGAATCTGACGCGCACCGGCAGCATCGTGAAGGAACAAACGGCCGAAGCGAAGTATGTTAACGCCAAGTACCTCCCCGGCAAGCTGACGATCGGGAAGACGGTCGAAGGCAACGGCGCGGACAAGAACAAGGCGTTCGATTTTACCGTTACGTTTGAGGGCCCGGGAGCGGGCAAAACGTATACGTATACGACATCGGACGGTGCGACGGGAACCGTTCAGTCCGGCGGCAAGATCGCCCTCAAGCATGGGGAAACCGCCGTCATTGATGGAATTCCCAAGGGTACAATCTACACCGTCACCGAGGCTGATTATACGGCCGAAGGATACACGACAACCTGGCCAGACCGGAAAACGACCGGCACCATTACCGATGGAGGCGACCATGAAGCGGGGATCGTTAACACGCGGATGGTGTACGGCGGTCTGCTGATCGGTGAAACGGTCGAAGGCAGTGGGGCGGACAAGAATAAAGAGTTCGAGTTTACGGTCCAATTCCCGGACGCCGCTGCGGGTAAGGCGTACGCCTACACCAAGTCGGACGGCACGACGGGAACGATCAAGTCCGGCGGTAAGATCACCCTTAAGCATGGGGAAACCGTCGCTATTGAGGGCATTCCGAGCGGTGACCGATATATCGTCACGCAGACCGATTATTCGGGCGAGGATTATAGCGCCGACCCGGCGAATCGGAAGTATACCGGTGAGATTATAGCGAAGCGGATTGCCGAAGCCCGGTACGTCAATGCAAGGTATCTCCCCGGCAAGCTAACGCTGACGGCGGATCCCGAAGTCGTTCCCGGCAACGGTAAGACACCTTCGCAGTTGACGGCAACGTTGACCGATTATGACGGCAAGCCGGTGGCGAACGAGGAAGTCATCTTCCTGCTGCCGGATCAATCGGAAGTGAAGGCGACGACCGATGAGCAAGGGAAAGCGGTTATCTCTTATACACCGCCGGAGCTGAAAACTACAACGCCTGAGGATCACTTTATCGTGGCTAAGGTGGACAGCCTGACGGAAGGGAAATTGACGAGCAACATCGCGAAGGTAACTACCGTACCGGCAGCGATCATCGGGGTGCTGCGCGATAACGAAACGGGCGAAGTGATTCCGAATGCGACTATTGTTATTACCGATAAAACGAATGGCAAAGAGCATGAGATCAAAACCGACGCCGATGGTGCGTACTTCTATCCTGTGTTGTATGGCGGCGACTATACGATCAGTTACACCAAATTGATCGAAGTGGGCGGCGTCGAACAGCCGATCACTTTCACGCAAAAAGCGCAAGTCGAGGGTGATGTGAGAGGCGGAGAACTGGTTCCGGCAGACATTACGGCCGTAGGTGTCGTACTCCTGAAGCTGCCTGAAGGGCAGTCTTCACTGGTGACCGGCGAGCTCGCCGGCAAGATGCGCATCTATTTGCGCGATGCGAACGATCAATATGTTAAGGACCAAGATGGCGCTCCTAAAGCATTTCATTTGCAGCCGAACGGCGCATTCTCGGCGGACGGTTTAACCGCGGAGAACTATAAGATGGAAGTGCGTTACGAATTTGAGCCGGGTCAAGAACTGACGATTGTTCGGGATGCGATTCTGAGTGTGAAGGCCAGCGGGGAATTGAATATTTCCCAGGAGCTCGTTGATCCATACGGCATCATTACGGATAAAAACACCGGCGCCGTGATTGAAGGTGCCGAAGTGACCCTGTACTATGCCGACACACCGGAGAACAAAGCCAAAGGTATTGTGCCAGGCACGAAAGTGACGCTGCGGAGCATTCCGGGCTTTGCACCGAACGATAACGCCAGTCCAAGTCAGTACAGCGACGCAACCGGTGCATATGCGTACATGGTGTTCCCGAATACGGATTACTATCTGGTGGTTACAAAAACCGGATATGTGACGCATACAAGCGACCTGATCAGGGTTGGAAGCGACATCGTACGCTACAATGTAGAATTGAGCCCGGTAAGTACCGGCGGCAATAGCGGCGGCGGAGGAACAGGCGGCGGATCAGACTCCGGATATTCTTATCCGGTTCCGGTGACCCCCGTTCCTAATCCTGTCAAGCCGGAACCTGGCAGCATCGATAGCATAAACGGTACCGTCGTCGACAGCGTAACCGGCAACGTTGACAAGGGAACCGGCAATGTGGATAACGGAGCCGGGAATGTCGACAACGGCGCTGGCAACGTGGATAACGGAACCGGCAACGTCGACAATGGAACCGGCAGCGTGGATACCGGAGCCGGCAACAACGTCGACAACGGCATCGGAAACGCCGGCAACGAAGCCGACAATGTCGTTGACGGACCTGGCATTGTCGACGACGAGCTGGACGATGTCCCGGAAACGGGGGATCACAGACCTTCGCCAATCTCCTATCTGATTTTGGCGCTGTTGTCCCTGATTACTATCGGAATTTGTCTGCTCGACAGAAAGAAGAAAAAACACATCCTGTAATCATCGGAAAGGCGGTAAGAACATGAGTAAAATCAAAAAAATTCTTATCGCCGTTTCCGTCCTTCTGTTGGTATTTTCCCTGACTAATCTTGCGAGGATGCTCGTGGGGGACTATATCGAACAACAGAAAATCAAAAGCCTGACCGAGGCATGGGCGGAAGGGTCGGACACGGGTCAAGCAAAGGTGCTCCCTTTAGCCGCGAAGTCGCGTGAGCCGGTCATGCTTCCCGAGTTTCGGGAGCTTTACGAAAGAAATTCGGACATTGTCGGGTGGTTAAGTGTGGACAATACCCGCATTAATTACCCGATTATGCAGAATCCGCAGGATCCGGAATACTATCTCAATCGCGATTTTGATCAAAAGAAAACCAAGAGCGGTCTTCCCTTTTTGGATGCGCACAGCCGGATTAACGGCTCGGACATTTTGCTGATTCACGGACACCACATGAAAAGCGGCTGGATGTTCAAAGATTTGTCGAAGTATAAGAACGAAAGCTTTTACAAAGAGCACGCCACGTTCCAGTTCAGCACGCTATATGAAAAGGAAGAGTATGAGATTATTGCCGTGATCCTGTCAAAAGTTTATCGCAAATCGGACGACGTTTTTAAGTACTACCAGATTGATAAGGTACGTACGCCCGCTGAGTTTGATGATTATGTTCAGAACATCAAAAAACTCGCACTTTACGACACGGGCGTAACGGCCCAATACGGCGACAAGCTTATTGTACTGTCTACCTGCGAGTACTCGACCGACAACGGGCGGTTGGCGGTAGTCGCCCGAAAGCGTAAATAACTAGAGTCAAACCGCTTCACAGAAATCACGTTCTCCTTTGGAGGACGTGATTTTTTATTGGAAGTGTCCGGTAGATCATCAATGTATGCTAATATAACAACATGTAGATTGATTGAGATAGAGGTGAATTATAGTGTACTTGGCTCCATTATTTGAAAACGATGTACCGGTTGCACTTTTGCGCCCTTAGTGGAGTAAAGGTGACTACCACATCTCCTCCGTTAGGGGCTTCGGTGACCTAAAATAAAGCGGAGGGAACAAAAATGAAAAATACCTTGTTAGGATCTATATATCTAGCTTTGGCCGCCAGTATTTGGGGCGGTATGTACGTTGTTGTTAAAGTTGTCGTTTCGGTAGTGCCTCCATTGGAGTTGGTGTGGATACGGTATTTAGTGGCTATGGCGGCACTGATCACGGTCGGGTTGATAACACGACAGAACTGGCGGATTCACAAACGTGATTTTTTAATCATTATAGCTATTGGAGTCATTGGCAATACCATTTCGATTGTTACTCAGGAAATGGGGACAATGCATTCCTCGGCACAAATGGGAGCCATTATAACTTCCTCAACACCGGCGTTTATGGTGATTTTTGCTCGTCTCCTCCTGAAAGAGCGGTTGACTTTAAAAAAGGGGCTCTCTATTGGTTTAGCAACAATCGGGGTTCTTTTCATTGTTGGGGTCGGTGGAATGAACTTGTCCATGAAACTTGGAGGTATATGGCTCCTGATAGCTGCGCTAACATGGGCACTAATGTCTGTACTTGTAAAGCTTGTGCCTAATCAGTATTCACAAATTACGGTAACCACTTATTCCATCTTGGTGGCCCTTATTGTACTGACCCCTTTTGTTTTGCCGCGATTGCACGAAATTGACGCCTCTCAGCTGGCTCACCCGACGATTTGGGGTGGATTCTTGTATTTGGGCATTGCTTCAACTGCAGGTGGATTTTTACTTTGGAATCGGGGTCTGCAATTGCTTAACGCCTCAAGCGGAGGGCTATTTTTCTTCTTTCAGCCCGTGGTTGGAACCTTGCTCGGATGGCTTGTTCTAGGAGAGAACATTGGTGTAACGTTTTGGTTCGGCTCCACATTGATTTTTATTGGCGTTTTATTGGCTATAAAAGAAGATCGATAGTACCGAAACCCCTTCAACTATAGGCTGAAGGGGTTTTATTATCCGGTTTTAGAGTTTTTTGTTGCAACTACAACAAAAATAAGATAGAATTTTTACATCCTATTTTGTTGTAAATGCAACAAAAACTAGCCAAGGAGATAATGATGAAGGACATTCTTCGTGAAATTGGTATGATCGCAAGGGCATTGGATTCAATAAGCAATATAGAGTTCAAGGAATTCGACCTCACCAAAGGGCAGTATCTGTACCTTGTGCGAATCTGCGAAAACCCGGGAATCATTCAGGAAAAGCTGGCCGAGATGATCAAAGTGGATCGAACCACGGCGGCTCGTGCTATAAAGAAACTTGAAATGAGTGGATTCATCGAAAAAAAAGACGATCAACAAAACAAGAAAATAAACAGGCTCTTTCCAACAGAGAGAGGGGCAAATGTTTATCCAAATATAAAAAGAGAGAACGAGTATTCCAATAGTGTCGCCTTGGAGGGTTTTTCCGAGGGAGAAATAGAGACCCTGGTCCATCTTCTCCAGAGAGTAAGGAGAAATGTCGAGAAGGACTGGGAATACGTAAAAAAGGGAAATAAGAGAGCATATTGATGAAGGAGCGACATAATCAAATGGCTATAACTATAAAAAAGTGCACCCTTGACGATGTAAATAAACTTCAAGAAATTAGTTACGTCACATTTAATGAGACGTTTAAGGAACAGAATTCGCCCGAAAACATGCATGCCTATCTGGAGAAAGCTTTTAACTTGAGGAAACTGGAAAGTGAGTTAGCCCATCCTTTTTCGCAATTCCTTTTTGCTTATGTTGGTGAGGAAGTGGCTGGATATTTAAAGGTCAACACGCATGAGGCTCAAACGGAAGATATGGGGGAAGAGTCACTCGAAATCGAGAGAATTTATATAAAAAGCGAGTTTCAAAAACATGGGCTCGGCAAAAATCTGCTGAACAAGGCCATACAAATTGCGGCGGAACAGGAAAAGAAGAAGATATGGCTAGGCGTATGGGAAAAAAACGAAAATGCGATCGCTTTTTATAAGAAAATGGGATTTGTTCAAACAGGATCGCACTCCTTCTATATGGGAGATGAGGAGCAAACCGATTTTATAATGGTCAAAACCTTGACCGGACGTTAAAACTTCCCAATAATGCAGGTATAGAGACAACGGGAGGTATCGTCAAATTGACCAGATTGCAAGGTAAAATCGCCATAGTCACGGGGGCGAGCCGGCCGGGCGGAATCGGGGCCGCGATTTGTCGGGCCTTGGCTAACGAAGGCGCCAGCCTGTTCTTTACGCATCTGTACGACTACGATAAAGAAATCAATCCGAACGATGCGGATGAGAATTGGCCCGATTTATTTGCGGGAGAGCTGCGGCAGTTGGGCGTTCAAGCGGCACACATGAAATGGGACCTTTCCGTACCGGGCTCCGCGTCCGACTTGTTAAGTGAAGTCCGAAAAGCGATGGGGCTTCCCACGATCCTCGTCAATAATGCCGCGTATAGTGTCGATGCGGATTTTCGTCAATTAAACGAGTCTCTCATCGACGCTCATTGCGCCGTAAACATTAGGGGCACCTTCATGCTGTCCGCTGAATTCGCGCGTATGCTCGAGGCCGAGAAAAAAGCGCAAGCTTCCCCTAGTGTACTCGGCGGCCGAATCATCAACCTCACTTCGGGTCAAGGCAAGGGCCCTATGCCCGGCAATCTTGCCTATGCCGCGACCAAAGGGGCCATCTCCGTTTTTACCGAATCTCTGGCCGCAGAGCTGGCACCGCTGCACATTACCGTCAACGCCGTCGATCCCGGTCCTACCGACTCCGGTTGGATGTCCGAAGAGGTGAAGAGCGCGCTACTGCCGAGTTTTCCGATGGGTCGAATCGGTCTTCCGGAGGATGCGGCCCGTCTGATCGCTTTTTTGGCAAGCGACGAGGCCCAATGGATTACCGGCCAAATCATCCATTCTAGAGGCGGTTTCTAACGGGACGGACCATATGAGGGTTTACAGTTTATTTCATTACACCATGCTTATAAGGGGTCATCCGCAAGGATGACCCCACGTATACGTTAGCTGCTGCGGATGAAGCCAAACAACAAGTGTTTACAGAAGAGACGTTTCCCGCTTTGAAAAAAGATTAATGAACGAAGACATTGCCCATTTGCTCTTCGAAGATGAGTCCATGATCCGGGATTACCAGGCGCTTCGGCATACCTGGTTTCTTAAAGGGAAGCAACGCATTACCCAGACTACAGGCAAACACCGCGGGTAGCTCCGTGTCATGTTTAGCCTGCTCCTCTCTCTTTGACGAACAACCATAATCCAATTGCAAAGAAAAACAAAATATAGGAGATATCTATCGCTAACGACATAGGTAAACCAACTAATTCCGATTTATATTGTGATGTGCTCCAATAGACACTTAAATCATCATGATGAATGAATAAAATGTGCGTCCATGATGTAGATAAGAGACTACTTCCAAATATTATCTGAAGAAAGTATAGCACTAAACTACCGCCTACTGCGATAGCAGCTGATCTCGTCCACACACCAATCAAGGATGCTAGACTTGCATAAAGGCAACATTGCAATACGAGTGCTCCGATAGAGTATATAACATGCGTCATGTCGCCCCATTGCATGTTTTGTGGAGCCATCAGAAGATTCAATAACAAAGAAACAATGAATATACTAGCAACACTCGTAACGATGAGCAAGATCATCGCAGCAATTTTGGCAACATACAACCGTGAGCGCGAGGACGTATGCAGGAATAGTTGTTTCAGAGTACCATAATGATACTCATCCGTCCAAATAAGAGGTGATAAAACAATCGCCCAAGGTAGAATTACAAGCATTCCCGATAGGCCAAGCAAAGCAGCTACCATTTGGGCCACCGTAACATCAGCCTTGAGATTACTGATGTACGACCAAGACAACAGTACCGTCATCACAATAAAACCAATGTGTGAAAGAATAAAGATTCTTTTATTCACTACCTTCAAACATTCGTTCCATAACAACTTAACTCACCTCACTGCGCGCAGTTGTCCATTCTAAAAACTTATCCTCTAAACTCGTATGTGCCGGCAACACCCGATGAACTTCCACCCCGGCATCACACAATGCTCGAATCAGCTTTGGAACTTGACCTTCATCAATAGCTACTGTCATAGTATGCAAACCGTTAGATAATTTCTCTGTCTGCATATAATCCAATACATGATGATCATCCCCAAACAAGTTAACCACAACTTCGCTTGTAAGCTCAATATTATCAATGTGAAGAGTAATACAGAAGTTTCCATCATTTAACCCATCATCAATCCGCTGCTCTATCACTAAGCGGCCATTCTGTATAATAACCACTCGGCGTGCCATCTGCTCAATCTCAGACAGTTGATGACTGGAGATCACAATTGCTACGCCCAAATCTGCCGCAATTCTATTTAAATAGTTCCGGGTTTCACGGACACCAGCAGGATCAAGTGCATTCATCGGCTCATCTAACACAAGCAACTTTGGTTTTCGCAGTAGTGCTTGTGCAATTCCCAAGCGTTGTTTCATTCCCATGGAGTACGTGCCTACTCGCTGCTTAAGCGCATGTTCTATCCCAGTCAGACTGGCTACCTCCAGCAACCAATCCTTATTCGCATTTTTGTGCAAACGCTGATATTGACGTAAATTTTCGTACCCACTCAAATAAGGATAGAATGCAGGTGCTTCAATCACTGCCCCTACATTGATGAGTGCTTTAGAAAACTGACTCTTAATACTGTAGCCTGCAATCCGCACGTCCCCGTCACTTATTGTGCTTAGACCAACTATCATCTTCATCGTGGTTGTCTTGCCCGCTCCGTTCGCACCAAGTAGTCCAATAATCTCTCCCTCTGCCACATCGAACGATATGTCCCGCACAATCAACTTGCCCTTGATTTCTTTCGTTAGGTTTTGCACCGATAGTACCGTTTTCAATTGTCCCACTCCTTACATTCTTCATTTTCAATATAATAAAAAAAAAAGTAGGAAACCATCGAACTTTCTTACAAACATTCGTTCAAACTAACAGTTTTGTCACTTTGTAAATGTGTTCATCGCCTTGCCTTTCGCTATTTTCAAAAACTCTTGTAATTCTGGGTTTATATTCGTCTTTCGGGATGCAACGGCTAGTTCCGCAACAATTTTAGAATCACATATGGCTTCGTAGACAACTTCTGATTGATATAATTTATTTGCAGACACCTATCCGCTGTTAATCATTAAACTAGAAAGAGATATTATTAGTGAACGAACAAAGTCGGGTCTTCAAGCAGCAAGATCAAGAGGAAAGAAAAGTGGGAGACCTACTAAGAAAGAAGATAAAGTGGAAATGGCTGTTAAGATGTATAAAAGTAAAGACTATACAATTAAGCAAATTACAGTGGCGACTGGTATCAGTAATACCACGCAGTATAGGTATTTAGAGAAGGCGCACTAGGGTTGCCTCAGTAAATTGGTTGCATAAATTACATTTCATGTAAAATATCTGACGGACTAGAGCAGCAACCCTGTGACTATGCCAGCTAGCCATCTCTCCGGAGCGTGCCGGTGCTGCCGGCCGCGACAATTTCTCCGGATCTCATCGATCGGTTGTCAGAGCTATGGCCATCAACCTGGAGGCATCAAGGGCAGCACGGACCACCACAGTCGATTATGAACCCGGTGCTGTTTTGAGAGGTTTTCGGCTGTTGTGCGAATGGGATAGTGAAATCAAGGAGGTCGCTTTTGTGATTCGAACCGACGCTATTCCTGAAGAGGAACCAAAAAAATGAAAGCCCAAAATTTTCGAAACTTTACTGACGGAAGTTGTCAGTAAAGTTTTTTTACAATAGGGGTAATTCAAATTAAAGGAGTGTATATTTTGCATACAAAAAAGGTGTATATTTATGTATTTGATACGATGGCGGACTGGGAGGTAGGTTATTTAACGGCCGAACTGAACTCAGGGAGATATTTTAAAAAAGATACAGCGCCCTTAGAGTTGATTACCGTAGGCATGGACCATCACCCGGTCACGACCATGGGAGGTATGAAAATACAGCCTAGTATATCTGTTGCTGAATGCAATTTGAAAAATACGGATGTTTTGGTTCTCCCGGGCGGAGATACTTGGCTGGAGGCTGTCCATGAGCCTATATTGAGAATAGCCGCCGAAGCTGTGAAAGAAGGGGCGGTTGTCGCGGCGATTTGTGGTGCAACCACGGGACTTGCTAAGATAGGAGTGCTGGACTCAAGAAGGCATACAAGCAATGATCTGGAATATATGAAAATGCTATGTCCTGAGTACCGTGGAGAGCGGTATTATGAAATGGAACCGGCCGTAACCGATGGGAACTTAGTAACCGCGTCAGGAGTCGCGCCATTGGAGTTTACGATGCATGTGTTGAAGCTGCTGGATGTATTTGCACCCGAGACCTTGCATGCATGGTTCCATCTATATCGGACGCATGAGCCAAAATACTTTTTCGAGTTGATGGAATCTATCCATAGCGAATAAAAAGGGCTCGAATTAGTTTGGATGTCGTGAGAAAAAGAGGGGGCCTCCCGATGGCGAAATGGGATAATATGCTGTCCATGCTTTGGATGCTGCGATCCGGAAGGAAGTTTACGGCCGCGCAGATTGCGGACAGTCTGGAGATTAGCGTGCGAACCGTATACCGGTATATCGACGCACTGTGCGCAAGCGGAGTGCCGGTCGTCGCGGAATCGGGCCATGACGGCGGCATCCGCATTCTGGAGAGCTTCAGGGAAACGCCGCTGTTCTTCAACTCCGTAGAGCTTAAGGCGCTGGTGGACGCGTTTAAATTTGCCCAAGGCGCCGGATACCCATATGCCGAGGAGTTGGAGAGCGCGCTGAAAAAGGTGGAGAACGGGCTGCACGAAGAGCAGCGCCACGACCTATCCCGCCAGACGAGCGGCATGGATGTGATTTCTCCGGTGCGTCCGCCTTCCGTCGTTCCGTTACTCAGAGATCTGGAGGAGGCGGCCAAGGAAGGGCGAACCGTCCGCATCGTCTATCGCAAGGCGAATGCGGAACAGGCCAGCGAGCGTGCAGTCGATCCGTACGGGCTGGCTTACGACCGGAACGAATGGTACGCGGTCGCGTTTTGCCATCGGTCGCAGGCCGTACGGACGTTCCGCGTGGACCGGATCGCGCGGCTGGAGCCGACCGAAACGCGGTTTGAGACGCCGGAGCGTTTCTCCGCGTCGGCTTATTTCCGCGACCAGTCCAATCGGGGACGGGAGGCGGACGGACCGCTGGCGGTCATCCGGATCGAGGGAGAGCAGGACGTGCTGAACGAAGTATGCGGTCACTGGCATATGCGCCACTATTTGACGGAACGAACCGATCGGGAGGCGAGGTTTCTGCTCGACGTTCCGACGATGAACAAGTATCTGCCGACTTACCTGATGTCGTTCGGTACGGCCATACGCATTCGGGAGCCGCTGGAGTTGCAGCGCCGGATTCGCGAAATGGCCCGCGAAATCGCCCAACATTACGAAGACGATGCCGATTGAACTAGGC
Organism: Paenibacillus sp. alder61; assembly: GCF_020179875.1. Lineage (NCBI taxonomy): Bacteria > Bacillati > Bacillota > Bacilli > Caryophanales > Paenibacillaceae > Paenibacillus > Paenibacillus sp. alder61. The sequence continues at coordinate 149,921 of NZ_JAIUDG010000007.1, read as the reverse complement.
TGACAGCTAGTTGTCAGCGAAGAGGCTATATGATACAGATACGGCTGAGGCAGTTGGGGTATCCGGGGTGGAGCGGTGGAACATCAGATTCCACTTGACACCATCGGATAGGTGTTATAGCATGATCCTAATAATTAAAATACGTTGAAAAGGAATAGTACGATTATCCAAGCGAACAGAGAGCTGTTGGTTGGTGTGAAACAGCCGTGGAGGAAATCGGAACTCACCTTGGAGTTGCTCGCTGAACCCAGAGAAGTAGGCGGAGCCGGAGCCTGACCGTTATCATCAGGAGGATGCCAGGTTTGTCCTTTCGGCAAACCCGTATCCGTGGAGTGCATGCCGGGCGACGGCGTGAATTCGGAGTGGTACCGCGTAAGATGTCAAAGTCTTTCGTCTCTGTTGTAGTGGAGACGAAAGGCTTTTTTTGTGCATCCGGTCTTTGGCAGATAAGCCAAAAAATCGACGAAAGGAAAGATACCCATGAGGAATGTTGAAAAGTACGTCAGAGGATATTTTATGCCGCCGGAGACGAGCTTGAATTGGACCCGGAAAGAGTATATTACGGAGGCTCCGATCTGGTGCAGTGTCGACCTTCGCGACGGAAACCAGGCGCTGATCGTTCCGATGAATTTGGAGGAGAAGCTGGAATACTTCAAAATGCTCGTAGAGATCGGATTTAAGGAGATCGAAGTCGGATTTCCCGCAGCCTCGGAGACGGAGTTCACTTTCCTGCGCACCCTGATCGAGCAGGAATTGATCCCGGACGATGTCACGATCCAGGTGCTCACTCAATCGAGAGAGCATATTATCCGCAAAACGTTCGAATCGCTGAAGGGCGCGAAAAAGGCCGTGGTTCATTTGTACAACTCGACCTCCGTGGCGCAGCGGGAGCAGGTATTCCGCAAATCCAAACAGGAAATTATCGACATCGCCGTTAACGGCGCCAAATTGCTCAAGCAGTGCGCGGAGGAAACGGAAGGGAACTTCCAGTTCCAGTATTCCCCCGAGAGCTTTACGGGGACGGAGATCGAGTTTGCGCTGGACATCTGCAACAGCGTGCTTGACGTATGGCAGCCGACGGCGGAGAATCCGGTCATCATCAATCTGCCGGCAACGGTATCCATGTCGATGCCACACGTCTACGCCAGCCAAATCGAGTATATGAGCGAGCACCTGAATTTCCGGGAGCATGTGATTTTGTCGCTTCATCCGCATAACGACAGGGGAACGGGCGTAGCCGACGCGGAGCTGGGGATGCTGGCGGGAGCTCAGCGCGTCGAAGGCACCTTGTTCGGAAACGGGGAGAGAACGGGGAATGTGGACATTGTGACGCTGGCTCTCAACATGTATTCCCACGGGGTGGACCCGAAACTGAATTTTGAGAACCTCCCGGCGATCGCTTCCGTCTATGAACGGCTGACCAAAATGAGAGTCAGCGAAAGACATCCGTACGGAGGCGAGCTGGTATTCACGGCTTTCTCCGGTTCGCACCAGGATGCCATCGCCAAAGGCATGAAATGGCGTGAGGAGAAGGAGCCCCGGCATTGGTCGGTTCCTTATCTGCTCATTGATCCCAAGGATATCGGCAGAGAGTATGAAGGCGATATTATCCGCATCAACAGCCAGTCCGGTAAAGGCGGAATCGGATACGTGCTGCAGTTGAAGTACGGACTCGATCTCCCGGCGAAAATGCGCGAAAACTTCGGGTATTTCGTTAAAAACGTGTCGGACCAGCAGCAAAAGGAACTGATGCCGGAGGAAATCTACGATATTTTCATGAAGGAATACGTGAACATCAGCACTCCTGTGGAATTTATCAAATACCGCTCCGCAGACGATGAAGGCTTTCAAACGGTGGTCACGATCCGGACCGGTCATGAAGTCAAGGAAATGGAAGGGACCGGGAACGGAAGACTCGATGCGATCAGCAACGCGCTGCAATCGGGTCTCGGCATGAACTATACCGATTTGATCTACACTGAGCACGCTCTGGAAACGGGATCCAAATCCCAAGCGGTTTCTTATATCGGGATCACGGCTTCCGACGGCAGAATCTACTGGGGCTGCGGCATTGATGTGGACATCATGACCTCGTCCGTAAAAGCCCTGTTTAGTGCCGTGAATCAATTCAGCCGGAGTGCCCGGAGATAAGTCCGGTCAGCATAGATTTTCAAATAACGGGCCCTTTTGCAGCAGGCAAAGGGGCCCTTGCTAATAAGGTGATGATACGAATGCATCCGGAATCCGAAAAACCAAATCATCATTATCTCCCGCTATTAAACAAGGTCTCCGTCTTTTCGTTCGCCGAAGCCGATTGGAATACGTTTGTAGAACGGACTGTCGTGAAAAAAGTGGGGCAAGGAACGCGAATCGTTGAAGCGGGTCAACGGGTGCACCATGCTTATTTTTGCTCGGAGGGATTATTTCGTCTGTTTTATCTTTTGCCCGATGGAAGAGAATATAATGTGGCGTTCTCCCTGGAACAAGATTTTGCGACCTCTTACGGCAGTATGGTAAAGGGGGAAGCAATGCATCCTGGACGACGAACGAGTACACTGACCTTCAGATCAGATTGTCAAAGCGGAGGTAGATCGAATGCGTTATATGATGATTGTTTTGGTAGAGTTTTATCCATCCTGGCTGGCGTTACCGCGGGAAGAACGTCGAAAGCACGCGGCTTCTTTGGAGGACATTATTCAAAAATACAGGGGACAGGTGAGCGTGCGCTTTTTTGACGCGGAGGCGCTTCCGGGAAAGGAATATACGGATTTCATCGTATGCGAAACGGAGGATATGAAGCCTTATCACTATATGTGGGAAGAAATTCGGGATTCCGCCCCGTATACCAAGGGGTACATGAAGATTAAGGATGTCATTATGGGTTTGGAAAACGCGTTTCAGTCCTACGAATCGGACATGCTTAACTTGGACGAGCGACACTAAGCTGCAAGCAACGTCTTTGACGCGGTCAAAGGCGTTGCTTTTTCTATTTTGGTAAAATTCGGCCGATCTTTTGCATTAATTATAAATATCTTAGAAATAAATATTTAAATCTAGCGGCACTATTGATACACTAGGACCATATGATATTTCAATGAGAAAAGATGTGGGTCGGCTTGAGACGGGCTTATGGCGATGCCGAAGCGAGAGCGCTTACATCGTTTCGGCAAATTCTAGGGTGAGGAAGGTTAGTATGAGTTACGGACAAACTAGTACAGATGTTGTGTTGATTGGTGCCGGAATTATGAGCGCAACGTTGGGAACCCTTTTGAAAGAATTAGCGCCGGACTGGAAGATCACGGTTTTTGAGAAGCTCGCCCGTGCGGGGGAGGAAAGTTCGAACGAATGGAACAACGCGGGAACCGGGCATGCCGCCTTGTGCGAACTTAACTACACCGTTGAACGACCTGACGGATCCATAGATATCAGCAAAGCCATCAAGGTCAATGAGCAATTTCAGATCTCCAAGCAATTTTGGGCTTACTTGGTGAATAGCCATCTGATCCGGAATCCCCGGGACTTTATCATGCCGCTGCCTCATTTGAGCTATGTTCGCGGGGAGCAGAACGTCCAATTTTTAAAGAGACGGTTTGAAGCCCTGTCCAGCCATCCCTTGTTTCACGGCATGGAATTTTCCGACGATCCGGGCAAACTCAAGGAATGGCTTCCGCTGATGATGAAGAACCGCAGCTTTACCGAACCGGTCGCGGCCACCAAAATCAATTCCGGTACGGATGTGAACTTTGGCGCGCTGACGCGGATGCTGTTCGACCATTTAAAGGCTCAACAAGTCGATGTCCACTACAAACACAGTGTTACCCATATGAAGCGGACCCGGGACGGATTGTGGGAATTAAAGGTGAAAAATCTGGATACCGGAGCCGTCGAACACCATACAGCAAAGTTCGTCTTTATCGGGGCCGGCGGAGGAAGTCTGCACCTGCTGCAAAAGTCCGGCATTCCCGAAGGAAAACGCATCGGGGGATTTCCGGTCAGCGGAATATTCCTGGTGTGCAATAACCCGGAGGTCGTCCAACAGCATCATGCAAAAGTGTACGGCAAAGCTTCGGTGGGCGCTCCGCCCATGTCCGTTCCGCATCTGGACACAAGATTTATCGATAACCGGAAATCGCTGCTGTTTGGGCCGTTTGCCGGCTTCTCTCCCAAGTTTTTAAAAACGGGCTCCGTGTTCGATCTCATCACTTCCGTAAAACCGCATAACCTCTTGACGATGTTGGCGGCGGGCGTGAAGGAAATGGCCCTGACGAAATACCTCATCCAGCAGCTGATGCTGTCCAAAGAGCAGCGTATGAATGAATTGCGCGAGTTTATCCCGGGCGCCAAGAGCGAAGATTGGGAGCTGGTCGTCGCGGGCCAGCGCGTCCAGGTGATTAAAGATACCGTGGAAGGCGGTAAAGGAACGCTTCAATTCGGCACGGAGGTGGTGAGCGCCGCCGATGGCTCGGTTGCCGCGTTGCTGGGCGCTTCTCCGGGGGCTTCGACGGCCGTTCACGTCATGCTGGAGGTCATCAAGAAATGCTTCCCGCAGCATTTGAAAGCATGGGAGCCAAAGATTAAGGAAATGATTCCTTCCTATGGCTTATCGCTGTCGGAAAACCCCCATCTTTTCCGCCAAATCGATCCCGAAACCGCGAAGGCGCTCGGCTTGACGGAAGAGAAACGAGCCATAGTGATTTAATAAAAGAGCTAGGCCGGCATCCCGCCGCGCTTAGCTTTTTGCTTTACCGGACAGGCCCAACCATGAAATTTATGTTATTGACAAAGTCCGGGGGCCGGGAGTAGTATTGAAAAATATTTAAAGTAACTGTCATTACTTAAAAATTGAATAGTAAGCAAGCTATGATTGCTATGGATCGTACTATAGCAGGAGCGGCTTCTGGAGAGACCGCGGGGATTCCGCGGCGCCGAAGGGTTCACCATCTCAGGCAAAAGGACAGAAGAGTACTAGATATTTATTTGCTATTCCCCGTTGAATAACAAATCTTATTTATTATTCTTTTAGACCTGGAGATTGGAGCGATCCAATCTCTTTTTTTTGTATCTATGCGGTTCAATGTTTCACATGAAACAATTTAAACATCGAGGGGGAGTTTGTTTTGGCACAACAAGAATTAAAAAGAGATTTAGCAAATCGGCATGTCCAACTCATCGCCATAGGCGGCACCATCGGTACCGGATTGTTTCTCGGATCGGGCAAAGCGATTCAACTGGCGGGACCGTCCATTGTCTTCGCGTACTTGATCGTGGGAATCGCCGTTTTTTTCGTGATGAGGGCGTTGGGGGAACTTCTGCTGTCCAAAGCCGGGTATCAATCGTTTACGGACATCGCCGAAGATTATCTGGGCCCGCGGATTGCGTTCGTAACGGGGTGGACCTACTGGTTTTGCTGGATCATGACCGCTATGGCCGATGTGATCGCCGTCGGGGTATACGTCCAGTATTGGTTCCATATCCCCCAGTGGATTCCCGCCGTCATCTGTCTGCTCATTTTGTTGGCACTCAACCTGCTGACCGTAAAAAACTTCGGAGAATTGGAGTTTTGGTTCGCCTTAATCAAGGTGGTGACAATCCTCGCTCTAATCGCCATCGGGATTGTTCTGCTGGTTATCGGATTTAAAACCGAGTCGGGCATGGTGACGGTAAAAAACATGTGGGAGCATGGCGGAATTTTTCCGCACGGGATCACAGGGTTCTTACTCTCGTTCCAAATGGTCGTGTTTGCCTTCGTCGGTGTGGAATTGGTGGGGGTATCGGCCGCGGAAACCGCGAATCCGGAAAAAAATATTCCCTCGGCGATCAATAAAATTCCGTTACGGATTCTATTTTTCTACGTTGGCGCGTTGATCGCCTTATTGTGCATTAATCCATGGACAGGACTGAGTCCCTCGGAAAGTCCATTCGTTAAAACGTTTAGTTTAGTCGGGATCCCGGTGGCCGCCGGCATCATTAACTTCGTCGTATTAACTTCGGCCGCTTCCGCTTGCAACAGCGGAATGTTCTCAACAAGCCGGATTCTGTACAATTTGGGCAAGAAGGACCAGGCGCCCTCCCAGTATGCCAAGCTGAACAAGAATCATGTGCCGAGAAACGCGTTATTCGTATCCACGCTGGTCATTTCGGCCGGCGCCCTCTTGAGCAAGCTTGTGCCGGAGCAAGCCTTCGGCATCGTGACCACCATTAGCGCCATTTGTTTTATATGGGTCTGGGGGGTCATCCTGATTTGTCATTTACGGTATAAAAGAAACCACCCGCAACTGCACGCGAGTTCCAAATTCAAAGCACCGTTTACGCCATTTGTGAATTATGCCGTCCTGACGTTGTTCGCGGTCATTCTCCTGATCATGCTGGTCGCCAAGGAAACGCGCATGGCCTTATTGTTGACTCCTGTATGGTTTGTTCTTTTGTTCGCTTTGTATGCGGGCAGAGGAAAAAGGGAGAGAAGCCATGGCGCAGCGGTTAAGAACCAGCAGTCCTAGTTGCGTGACGCTTTTAAATGAGGAATATAAGGAAGGCCGGGAAACCGGCCTTTTAAAATTAGGGAGGGGCGCTCATGATCCCGACGGAACGGCAAGCGGGGCTAGCAGCGCGGCGGCTTCTTGGCGAAGCATGGGGCGCGTTGGCCTGTAATCGACCGTCCCGTCGGCGCCCATGCTTACCTCGGGGCCAAACAGCTTTGCGGCGGCTACAAATGATACGGCCTCCCTGGCCCAAGGCGAGGGTTGTTCCCCGCTTAGTTTTGCTTCTTGGGGTAGGTCCGGCCTAAACGCCTGTGCAAACTTCCATGCTAGCGAAGCGGCTTCCTGCCTCGTGATCGCTCGATCCGGCTCAAAACGTCCGTCCTGTACGCCTTCGACACCTATATGTTCTACAGCCGTCTGGATTTCCGGTGCGAGCGGATGACCGGCCGTATCGGCAAATCGGACAGGCTCCTTGCTCAATGGAAACCCGCCGATCTGCACCAGCATTTGCACGAATTCGGCACGGGTTAAAGTTTCCTCGGGTCCGAATTTGCTCGGATTGTCATCGCTGATCTTCCCAAGCTGCTTTAACAGATAAATCGAAGAGGCGTACGGGTGATGCTCAGGTACGTCACTGTAGGGCGCAGGGGTTGGCAATTTCTCGAAAAAGCTGTCCGGGGCATTATAGTAGAAGTAGCTGATTTCTCCTCGGCTATCTTCTTTAAATCCCGCCTTCATGCCTTCTTCGTCTTGAAACAACAACGCCTCCAGTTTCTGCAGTTGGTGCGTGCCCATCTGATCATTTACCGTAAGTGTACCGTCCTGATTGGCCGTAATACGCGAGACCGCCTGCGGATTCCGCAGGTTGCGGTAAGTGCCTTCAAACCGGGTCAAAGGTGTTTGTTGTTCTTGTGCCCGTTGAAGTTGAGGCAGAGCGGCAGAGCGCTGATCGGGATAAAACTGCTGCATGAAAGCGGCGAACAGTTCGACTCTCGGATCTATGGCCTCGCCGTTTACGATAACCAGCGCGCCTACTTTATGCTCGGGCAGCATCCACATCCAGGAATGAGCTCCGGCAAGGTCCCCGCCTTTCCCGATGACGGCCTCTCCATTATGGAGGTGGTTGAAGAAGGATTCAAACCCATACGCCATCACGGGCAGATCTTTATGAACGCCGAATTGGAAGGATTTCATAGTCCGGGCGGTTTGTTCCTTCAATATCCGAGTCTCCCCGAGCTTGCCGTCATTCAGCATCGCCATCATAAATTTGGCCATATCGCCGCCGGTTGAGAATAATCCTCCGGTGGGATCGATATAGGGGGTATTCTCGTACAAAGGAATCTCTTTGCCCTCAGGATCATAACCCTTGGCCAAATTGGCCTGGATCTCGTCACTCATGACAAAATCGGATCTGTTCATGCCGAGCGGTTTTAAAATATGCTCTTTCGTATAGGTTTCAAACGGGAGCTTCGCCACATTTTGTACGATATATCCCTGCTGCACGTAAGCGATATTGTCATAACGGTAGGCCTGTCCGGGCTTACGAATGACGGTCGGTATATTTTCTTTGACGTAACTCTCCAAAGACGTGCGGTTCGCGGCTGCGGAACCTTCCGTATAGTCGTACCCGGTTGTATGGGTTAACAGATGTTTCATCGTCAGCGGGGAGCCTGTTCGATTAGGGATAGTGATGCCCGCCATATATTCGGATATGTCGCGTTCGAGATCAAGCTTGCCTTGCTCGGCAAGCTGCATAACGGCCGTTGCCGTAAAGACTTTGGAGATGGACGCCATACGGAATACCGTGGTATCGGGGTCAACCGGCTTTTTTGCGTCGGCGTCGGCATAGCCGTATCCTTTATTGAGCAGGACTTTATCGTCTTTAACGACAAGAAAGAGTGCGCCTTTGAGCCGTTCTTTCACATCGGGACGCGAAAAATAAGCATCGGCAAACTGCTCTACCGACTCGGCGGTGACGGGAACGGCTTTCTTCGAAGCGGTTGACGCGTTCTGCGCCGACGCGATAGGGTCTTGTGCGGCTGCAACGGGTAGACTTGGCGCGGCCGCAGTCCATCCAATCAGGATGGCCGTTGTCAGGATAGCCGGGGTGATTCCTTTGGGAATGATGATTTTCATCGATTTTTTTCTCCTCAAAATGTATTAGGTGCGGGATAGGCAATATCACTATATCAAATAGCAAGCCGGCGGAAATCCGTGTACACCGCATGATATTTTGCGTTGTCGCGCAAATATACTGAAGGAGCACTGCAAGCGTACGAAGGCTCATCGGCATGATAAATAATTTGAAAAGCAAAAATTTGTGAAATAGAGTGGGTCAGTGGAAATTAACTATGTGTGTTTAAAAACTATGAGCTAGTACCTCGTCAGACAACCCTGATAACATAAAATTCCTGCATATCTGCATGTTTTTTTCTTGTTCGGAACAAAAATTTGAAAATGCCTGCGATTCTGCAGGAATTTTTGACAAAACCGGCTCGTTTCTCTAAAATCACTAGAAATACCTGCAGATTTGCATCTTTTTTTCGCATCCGCTCAGGAATCGGCCTAAATACCTGTAGATTTGCATCTTTTTGGAGTTGGCTGGGTTGGAAGGTAGGGGTTAGGCACCTTGATCTTAGTGCGCTAAATACGATTTAGCGACTCCTCATTTTCTCCTACTACGATGTCTGATGAGGCACTAGAAGCAACGAAAAAAACCCACCAACCTTTTTCAGGATGATGGGTGGCTTATCAGTAGGCCTATTTTCTTAGGGAACTGTCTTTACTTTAGTCAAACTTGATGCAGGTTACTTGATAGAAGCAGATTAAATGGTCGCTTTGAAACATATCGGGAGTCTGAAGCATATCAAATTGTTTATTAATGTAGGTTCTAATTCAGGCAAAACAAGTGGTGGTGGATTAATTTAAGTCTGAGGAGAAAAGTAAGAAAATCTTGTATACTTAGGTTCAATCTTACCCAATAACCATTAAGCTGAGTCGTATCAACAATATATCCCCTAAAAGACGAAATAGACTCATTAGAACAAACTTAGTTGTCCTTCCTCCTCGATATCTGTTAATTGAATTACATATTCATGGGGTGGTAATATTTCATCTATTTTTTCACGAGGTAAGTGTCTTGTCATAAAATAAAAGTCTGAATCGACAATCGAAAGTCTTTTATCAAAATATGTGAATACTTTAGGGAAAATCTCTTTATCATACTGCAAGTCATCAATATGATTTAGTACAGACGTTAAAGCCCCTTGGTTTAGGCTATCTTTCAGAGGGTGAGTTGTTTTTAACTGATCAAATATATATTGGAATGGAAATCCAGCACGTATGAGCGTCTGTTCAGAATTTAAAATTATTTTGATTATGTAATAATATAATTGTAGCTTACGTCTTCGTCCACCACTTGCAATATCTTTAACTTTTTTAAAATATATCTCACTAATCTCATCCCAATATGTCTTCGTGCATTTAGAAGCTAGATCTATATTCTCCAAATGAATTAATTGAGCACTCTTTTCCCTTACGTTATTTACTCGGCAAAAATTAAATAATAAGCCTTGGTACACAGAGACAATTCCACTTGAAGAGTCGATGAAATAATCAATAACACTTTGTGAGATATTTATGTTCAATTCTCTGGATCCTTTTTCAGCTATTTGGCGTAATTCTGAATGCTTCCAAATAGTTGCGTCGATGTAATCGATACGGTGTGAAAGTTCTCCATTAAATTTTTCAAAATAACCAGAGGTTATTTTAGTTCCGATAATAACGAATCGGATTCCATTTTGATAAAACATTTTTAAATCAAACGCTAGTTGATATTGTTCAAATAGCTCAAGGTAATGAAAATCATCCAAGACAATAATTTTTTTACCGGCTCTTTCCAATTCATTGGAAACTTTTACACTAACAGTATTTGGAATATAGGGCCTGCTGTTTTCGGTTTGAATTTCTTTATCATTTATTTCTCCAGTGATTTTACTTTTCAGGAAATCTAGGAAACCGCCGCTGATTTCTCCTTTAAGTTTGTTGGTTTCTTCAAAGGACTTTGTTAAACTATCTGTCACTTCAATTCCTGACTTGTATAATATTTGCATGTAAACATCATTTAAGTTTATACCTTTTGTACAATCGATAATAACTACTTCATCACTTTTTGGAATGTACTTTTTTCTTAAAAAGCTTTTTCCGACCTTAGTCTCCCCAAAGATAACTATATGATGATCCGTAAGTTCAAGTTTATCTTTAAACTCATTATCTATCTCTCTAGACACATAACTCTTAAGGATATCCCTAGAAATTCCGAAAACTTCTTTTAAAGAAACTGTCATCAGATTCACGCCCTTCGTAACAAATATACTCAGAATATACTATAAAAGGAATACAAGTTCTATTAAAACTTGTGTCTACAGGCATATGGAAAGACAGTTTTATCTAAAAAATAACTATTTCGACAAAATTCCATTTTTTCTCTTGATGATAGCTCATATATTTGGTACGATGGACTCACAAAGCTACTCACGATAACGGCAAACTTGTCGAAAGGCAAGGACGCAAAGCTACAGGGCCTTCTTGACGTAAGTCAATGGCAGCCAGCTACCGAACGAAGACGCTTTTTTTGTTTTTTCTGGACAAACTTGATTCAAGATCTGTGGAACTCTATTGCGATAACGGCAAACTTGTTGAAAGACAAGGACGCAAAGCCATAGGGCCTTCTTGACGATCCGTCAATGGCAGCCTGGCCACCGAAGGGAGTTTACAGTATGCGCAGCGTAGTGTTCGCTATTGTAGGACTTTTTGCGTTATTGATGTGGGCTCCGGCTGTACAAGCCGCCTCCTCTGAGGATTGGTTGGACTTGGAGCAGATGGACCGCGGCGTGATCGTCATTAAATATGACGTGAAGGCCGACGTCAAGACAAAGCTCATGATCGCTAAAGGTCAGGACAAATATACATACGGACTTTCGCCGGATAAACGGCAGGAGGCTTTTCCGCTGCAGATGGGCAACGGGAACTATAAGATTACCGTTCTGGAACAAGTCGGGGGCACCAAATATAAGCCGGTCAAGGAAGCGGACGTAACGCTTCGGCTGGCGAACGGCGGCCAGGTATTCTTGAACTCCATCCAAAATATCCATTGGAACGAAGGCGACAAGGCGGCTCAGCTTGCGAAGAAGTTAACCCAATCGGCCTCATCCGATGAGAAGAAAGTACAAGCTATCTACGACTATATCGTCGGCACGATTCGGTATGACGAGGCTCTTGCGGCCCGCGAATTGACGGATTACCTCCCGGACATTAATCGAACATTGTCGGGGCAAAAGGGAATGTGTTACGACTACGCCTCTTTGTTCGCTTCCATGCTGCGGAGCATCGATATTCCGGCTAAGCTGGTTATGGGGACTTCGGATTACGTTGACGTCTACCATGCCTGGAACGAAGTGTTTTTGAACGGGCAATGGGTGACGATCGACACTACGGTGGATGCGAGCTGGAAGAGCAGTGGGACGGCATTCCAAATGGTCAAGGACGCCTCCCATTATACCGCAGCTAAATATTATTAATACGAGAATTAACCTAAGCTTTGGACGGAAGGTCCAAGGCTTATTTGCGTTTGTCTAGAAATTGTATAGTTTTGGAATATATAATGCAGGAAGCCCATTTGGTTCCTGAGAGAAATGACAGGCACAGGAAGTCGTGCGTCAATAAACAAGCAGTGGAGGTGATGGACTGGAAAGTCCCTTATCGCCATGCAATCGGTTGGTTGTATGGCCCGAATTGCGCACGAAAAAGCGGATCGGAACCGAATAGTATGAGGGTGATGAAGAGACTGAGGGAGAGATTATGAGGAGAAAGAAAAAAGTTTTTGGACTCGTTGTAGCTTTACTGTTACTGATTCAAACGCTGTATGGCGCTTCCGTATGGACGGCGAATGCGGCGGCCGATTTGCAGGAAGCGGCGATTGGAGTGCAGGAATCCGTGACGGATAACGTATATAACCCGTCGGCGCCGATCGCCAATACGGAGAGTATTTTAACCAAAGTCGTCTTAACCGATAAGAACGGCACCGTCATTGACGCGGTGTATAATCCCGGCAGTAGTCTGGATATAGGGCGGCCGTGAATCTCAGCTATGAGTGGGAACTTCCGAACGGACACGGCTACGAGAACGGAGATACATTTACTTTTGATCTGCCGGGGCAATTTGAAATTTTTACGGATATCGATGCTCCGCTTGTTTCCGGTCAAGGGGAGGTTGGCCGATTTACGGTCGATCTGAACGGGAAAGTGGTCATGACCTTCAACGATTACGTCGAGAGTCATTCCAACATCACAGGCAAGCTGGAAATCCGCACGGAATTTAAGAAGGAAGTGCTGAAAGGAAGCACGGAAATCATCATTGCCATTCCGGTAAAAAGCGGAGTGCAGACGATCATCGTGAACCTGAAACCGGAGGGCGGCAAGCTGATCGAGAAACAAGGAAAAGCGATCGGCAAAGACCGGATCGATTGGACGGTTCAGGTGAACAAGTCGCTGGAGAACATCAAGCACGCGGTCATCACGGACGCGCTGCCTGAAGGTCTGGAACTGATCGCCGACTCTGTAGAGGTTTACCAGTTGCAGGTTAACGGCGATGGATCGGTTACCCTTGGCGGCAAGGTGGAATCCGGCAAGTATGCGGTCGAAACGAACGGCGGGGCCAAACTGGAGCTTGCGTTCCAGGATGAGACGATCAGCAAAGCTTACGAAATTCGCTTTTCGACGAAGCTTACCGGCGAGCAGTCGCGCTTCGAGAACACGGCTGTCCTGACCGGCGAGGGGATGAAAGAGGCCAAGTCGACCGCTACGGTCACCGTAAATCGCGGCTCATTCTTGGATAAGTCGTATCGTGTTGATCAAGACACCGGAATCATCACCTGGACGGTAAAGTACAACTTTAACGAAAAGAATATCCCGAAAGAAAAGGCGATCGTCACGGATGAATTCAGTACGAATCATACATGGATTGCCGATTCGTTGAAGGTGTATAGGGGCAATTCGACGAATGCCCAGGATCTGCTTTCCGGGGAGGAGTACAAGGCTGATCCGCAAGGGACAAACGGATTTAAGCTGCAGTTTAAGAAGGATATCGATTCACCATATACGATCGTTTACCAAACCAAGCCGGTCGATCGAACGGCGGCCGACGGACAGCCGGTGAAGAACAAAGTGGCGTCGGGCGATGCTTCCAAAGAAGTCACCGTTCCGGCCCAAAAGAGCCGCGCTCTGGTCAAGGGAACAGGGAAGGTGGACTTTGCGGGCAAAACGGCAAAGTGGTTGATCACGGTCAACGGCGACAAAATGCCGGGTGGCGGTAAGTACAGCATGAGCAGCGTCGTGATCACGGATACGTTCCCGCAACAAGGGCTTGAATTCGTACCGGGCTCCGTCGTCGTTAAAGCGGACGGAAAAGTCGTTCCCGAGAGCCATTATAAGGTGGAGTACAAAGATGTACGCCAAGGCTTTGTTATCGAGTTCGCCAAAACCTTGGACACCACCTATACGATCGAGTATGAGACGAAGTTTAACATCGGTTGGCTGAAGGACCGTAAGCTTGATTTTCTGAACCGGGCTTCCATGACGTGGGTCGAGAACGGGGAGAAAAAGGGGCCGATTGAGCGGGATGCCAGCTTCTCCGCCGACGATTACACGAAGAACAATGGCGGTAAAGACGGCGGTTATGATCCCGTCGGCAAAGAGATTACATGGAACATCAAGATGAACTACAACCTCGAACCCCTTAAAGACGCGGTTGTAACGGATGTGTTAAAGCAGGATCAAAAGCTGGTGCCGAATTCGGTCAAGGTATACGAGATGAAATTGATGGGGGGACGAAATGACGTCAAGAAAGGCGACGAAGTTCCCGCATCGAAATATAAGGTGACGGAGCCTTCCGAGGCTAACGGAAACCAACTTTCGATTCATTTTCCCGGGTCGACTTCATCCGCTTACTGGATTGAGTTCAAAACATCGCTGCAGGGCGCTTTGATTGTCAAAGAGATAGACAATACCGCTGAACTTTGGAAAGGAAGCGATAAAGCGGCGACCTGGAACGGTAAAGTAACGGTCCCTCATGGCGGTGAATATGTCGCGAAGCAAGGGAGTCAGAAAGGAAATAAAATCGACTGGTCGATTCGAATCAATGAGGGGCAGTCGCATATTTCCAACGCTAAAATCATCGACCATCCGAGTTCCAACCAGATCCTGATCGAGGATTCGTTCCATCTGTACGCCACCAAGATCGAGGCCAGCGGGGAAGCGGCGAAAGCGGAAGAGCTAACAAAGGGAAAAGACTACACGCTAACCATCGCAAGGCTTGATGGAGATCAAGAGACGTTTGAATTGAAGTTCACCAACCCGATCTCCACGGCGTATATTTTGGAATATCAATCGTTCATTGTCGCGGAAGACAAAGAAGCCGTACAAAATAAAGTAGCGCTCGAGGGCGACCAACTGAAGACCGAGCTTAGGGAGACCACGGAAGAGATTATTGTCCGTACTTCCTCCGGTTCGGGATCCGGAGGCGGCGTAACGGGCAACCTGGAAGTGGTCAAGGTCGACCGGGACGATAAGACGAAGCCGCTGGCCGGCGCAAAGTTCGCGCTTTACGACGAAGCCGGCAAACGGGCGCCGATCGTGAAAACAACGGATGCGGACGGCAAAATCCTGTTCACGAAACTGCTGTACGACGATTATATTTTGGAGGAGCTGGCAGCTCCGGAGGGATATAAAATCGATCAAGCGAAGTGGAACATCACGATTGACTCCAGTATTACGAGCCAAGGCAACGTGAAGAACTTGACCGTGACGAACAGCAAGGAAGAACCCGTCAAACCGGGCGAGCCTTCGAATCCAACGAATCCGTCAAACCCGACCGATCCGGGAACTCCAGGGAATCCAACGAGCCCCGGGAATTCATCGGTTCCGGTAACGCCGAGCCATCCATCGAATCCGGCCAATCCGGGAACACCGCCGTCCGGCGAAGTGGACGTACCGGATGAGGATATCCCGAGAGGCGAACCGACGACGCCTCAGCCGCCTGTGCCGGAAGATCCGGAGACGCCTCCGGTCGATATCGAAGAAGGGGATATCCCGCGCGGCAAGCCGGAACCGGAACCGCAGGAAACGCGCAAGCCATCGCCGGGAACCCTGCTTCCCAAGACCGGTGAAGGAAGCCGTTATCCGTACATCTTAGCGGGTCTGGGACTGATCGGTCTCGGTTTATGGTTAAGCCGTAAACGGGTAAGCAAATAACCATCATGTATTTCGGAAGCTTCGGCTCCCCTTGTCCTTAAATGAGGCAAGGGGAGCCGTTGTTTATCATTCCGGCAAACTCAGCAGGAATGCACCTGTCGGCTGTGGAATATATCCTTAAAACCGGGGTATCGATTATTAGGCGCATTTTATTTTAGGTGCGCTTTAGCCGCAGGAGGAGAAAACTACATGAAGTCGATTACCGTTCAGCGTCTTACGGAAACATTCCAATTGGAAGTACTTGCGGGGGCCGACCGATTGGACCGCGCCATTACCCGGCCGCGAACGCATAGACCGGGACTGGAGTTTGTCGGATACTTCGATTTTTTTCCAATGGAGCGCGTGCAAGTGCTCGGCCGCAAGGAGATTACCTATTTATTGACGCTTAGCATAGAGGAACGCAAGCTTCATATCGGAAATATTGTCAAATATCAACCGCCTTGTTTTATTGTGACGTCGGGGCAGCAAGAGATTCCCTATCTAACCCTGTTCTGCGACCAGGAGGGCATTCCGCTCCTGCGCACGTCCGAGACGACTACGGAGTTTATAGCCAAGTTGGATAACTATCTGGTGAAGGCATTGGCGCCGGAGTTGTCGATTCATGGGGTTTGCGTGAATGTTTCGGGGATAGGCATCCTGCTTCGGGGCAAATCGGGGATCGGCAAAAGCGAGACCGCCCATACGCTCATTCGCAGGGGGCACCGTTTTGTGGCCGACGATATCGTGGTCCTTAAGAAACTGGGGCCGTCGACCCTGCTCGGGACGCATAATGAGACGACTCGGGAGTTTCTGGCCCTGCGCAGCGTCGGGCTGATCAATGTCGTACGCCAGTATGGACGCCGGGCTTTTCAGGACGAGACGCGTATTGTCCTTGATATTGAGCTGTCTCCCTGGAAGGAAGATGCGCTGAACAATGAGTTGGAGGTCGTTCCCCAGTTCACCGAGTACCTCGGCGTTCAAATTCCGCATCTTGAAATCCAGCTCCAGCCCGGACGCGACGTAGCGGGATTGATCGAAGCGGCGGCGAACAATTGGTATCTTAAACAGCTGGGATACAGCGCAGCCGAGGAATTTATGCAGCGAATCGAGAGCAAGTTGCAGTAGGTTATCGAGACATTTGCCCATAAAGGCGCAAAGAGGGGGAGCACGTGCATACGAAAGAGAGCTTGATAAAGCAATTGGAGCAGTTGGGAATCGACGGCAAGGGGACGCTGCTGATCCATTCTTCCATGAAAAGCATAGGACCGGTCGAGGGCGGCGCAGACACCGTTTTGGATGCGTTTACAGCGTATATGAAGGAGGGCTTGCTTGTCCTGCCGACTCATACGTGGTCCCGCATCAATGCGGATCATCCGAGGTTTTACGTGGATCGGACGCCCTCCAACGTCGGGATATTGCCCGAACTTTTTCGTCAACGGCCCGGTGTGGTGCGTTCCCTGCACCCCACCCATTCCGTGGCTGCGTTAGGTCGGGATGCCGTAGCGTTTACAAACGATGACCATCATTTCGATACTCCCTGCGCCAGAGGCTCCGCTTGGGGGAAGCTGCTCGACCGACGGGCGACCATTTTGTTGGTTGGTGTTGACTTAAGGCGCAATACCTTTATTCATGGGGTCGAGGAGTGGGCGGACATCCCGGGCAGGTTAACGGATGATCATGAGATGCTGTATACGGTTTTACCCGACGGCTCGGAAATCCCGGTACCGTCCCGCAGGCATTGCGGGCTGTCGTGGTCGGAGCATTTTTGGAAGGTGGATGAGGTCCTGGAAAAGACGGGCGCGATGCACCGGGGGCAGTTTGGCGATGCTTCGGTAAGGGTGTGTGATGCCGCGATGGTGGCGAAAGTAATCACCGAAATGCTCAAGCGCAATCCGGATTTGTTTTCGGATAACCTTCCCTTGGAGGATTGAGGCGAGTTTTATAACGCAATCAAGTCGCATAAAAAAATCAAAAACCCGGCGAATTTGCCGGGTTTAATTGTGACGGTTTAAAGTTGCGCACATAGATATGTTGTGATATGATTGGAGAGCTGCTTTTTAATATTTTTGAAACAGAGCGTATTTAACCCATCTTATTTACACCTTAATCATACCACATGGAAATTCGCTTTGTCAAACTTTATTTTTTCGCAAATTTGAATGAAGGGGTGCAGGCGGAAGATGATCAGCGCTGAGGATTGGAAACAAGAACAGGAACGGTTGGACGAGGTCACGGAGAAGCTGCAAGCCAGGATCGCCGAGCTGGAGCCGGAGGTGACCGGGCTGCATGAGCAGGTGACGGGCATCCGCAAGCAGTTTTGGGAAGAAGTCACCGTAAATACCAGCACGGATGAGGATTTTGAAGAAACCTTCTACAGCATCCGGCAGCAGGAAGCGCTATTGTCCGAGCGGGAGCGAAGCCACCGTCTGCGTACCCAGCAATGGAAGAGCATGAAACGGCTGCTGTCGTCCCCTTACTTTGGGCGAATCGATTTCCATGAGGATGGCCTGGGTTTTGTCGAGCAAGTTTATATCGGCGTCTCTTCCTTCGTCGATGCGGATGGCCTGCGTTTCTTGGTTTATGACTGGCGCACTCCCATCGCGAGCATGTATTACGATCATTCCCCCGGCGCGGCCGGATATGATACGCCGGGTGGACCCATCACGGGAACGATGACCTTGAAGCGGCAGTATCAGATCCGCGAGGGGCAATTGCGAAACGTGTTCGACACGAGCGTGACGATTGGCGACGAATTGCTGCAGCAGGTGCTCGGAAAAGGCGCGGACCATCAAATGAAGAGTATCGTCGCGACGATTCAAAAAGAGCAGAACGCGATTATCCGCGAGGACAAAAGCCGGATGCTCATTGTTCAGGGAGCGGCCGGAAGCGGGAAGACCTCGGCGGCGCTGCAGCGGGTGGCGTACCTGCTGTACACGCACCGTGAGCGTCTAAAGGCGGATCAAATCATTCTTTTCTCGCCGAATCCGATGTTCAACAGCTATGTCTCCACGGTGCTCCCTGAGCTGGGGGAAGAGAACATGCAGCAAACGACCTTTCAGGAGTACCTCGACTACTGGCTGGGCCATACGTTTCGGCTGGAGGACCCCTTCGACCAAATCGAATACGTTTTGACGGAACATGCCGGCCAGGGGTATGAGGCCCGGGTCCAAGGCATTCAATATAAAGCGTCCGCCGCCTTCCTGCAAGCGCTCCGGAATTATGCGGAGCGGTTGGAGCAAGCGGGCATGCGGTTCCAAAGCATCCGGTTCCGCGATCGCGACCTGATTCCGGCCGAGCGGATGGAGGCCAAGTTTTACAGCTATGATCCCTCCATCCGTATGACCAACCGCATCGCCCTGCTGCAGGAGTGGCTGCTGCGTGAACTGGTTTCGCTGGAGAAGAAGGAACGGGAGGAGCTTTGGGTACAGGAGGAGCTGGATTATCTCGACAAGGATCAGTATGCCGAGGCGTTTCAACGGCTGCACAAGGATCGGGGCGTTTTTGATTTCGCCGAACAATATGAGGAAGTTCAGGAAAGGCTCCAAGGGGAGCGCCGACCCGATGAAGCTGACTTTGACTATGCCGACCGGGAGGAACAAATGCTGCGGCGGATGATCGTCAAGGAGCAGTTCAAGCCGCTGAAACGAAGCGTGAAGCGGATGAAGTTCATCGACATGGTCGGGTTGTACAGCCAGCTGTTTGCGGAAGAGGAGACGTTCAGGGAGATGACCGGTCACGCGGAGATCCCGTCGCTTTGGACGGAAATCTGCGGGCAGACCCGGGAGAAGCTGGACCGGCTCGAACTGTTCTATGAGGATGCAACGCCATATCTGTACTTAAAAGAGCTTATCGAGGGCGTGCGGACAAACACGGAAATCCGGCATGTGTTCATTGACGAGGGCCAGGATTATTCGCTGTTTCAATACGAGTTCCTCAAAAAAATGTTCCCCCGGGCCCGCATGACGGTGCTCGGCGATTTTGGCCAGGCCATCTTCGCTCAGGCCACGGAACTTTACGGAGGCGACTCGCCGCTGGTCCGCTTATATGGGGAAGCCGAAACCAACCTGTTTCGGCTGGTTCGCAGTTACCGGTCGACCCGTGAGATTGTGGAATTCACAAGGTCGCTGCTGCCGGACGGCCAGGAGATCGTGCCCTTTGAACGAAGCGGCCGGAAGCCGCTCCTCTGCGACGCGGGTAGCGGGGAGCCGCGGGCGGCGCGGATCGCCGAGCACATAGCGGCGCTTCAAGCGGAAGGCTTCGTCTCCATCGGCGTCGTTACGAAGACGGCGGCCGAAAGCCAAGAAGCCTATGACCTCTTGATGTCGCAGGGGTGCCAGGGGCTAAAGCATGTGACGAAGAACACTCCCTCTTTTGAACAAGGCACGCTGATTCTCCCTGTATATCTCGCTAAGGGGGTTGAATTCGACGCTGTTCTCATCTATGACGCCTCCTCGCGGACGTATCATCGGGAGAGCGAACGCAAGCTGTTTTATACGGCGTGCACGCGTGCCATGCATCGGCTGTTGCTGTACGCCGCGGGAGAATGGACCCCGTTCATTCAGGATTTGGATGGGTCTTTGTATGAGATCGAAGAAGGATAGAATGAAGTGGGCACCCATCGCGGTGCCCCGATTTTGGTTTACAGATAAATCCTTCGGGCCTCCTCGCCGAAAAACTCGATCACCCGCTTATGTTCGGTAATATCGATGTGGTTCAGCCTCATGATTCGCTGTGGAAAGATGGTATCCGCAAACATGTGGTTAATAATCTTCCCGCACCATGCGGGGTTGCTTTTAAAGTAATCCACCAAATGATGAATCTCATCAAATTTAAAATACAGGATGTAACAAGCATAATGCTGGAGCAGGGTCCGGAAACCGTGATCGCGGTAGGGACTGGAGTGGTTGTCCGCAAGAAACCCGGCCATGACCTCGAACACCTGCGTTCTATTTTCCGAATAAGTGCGAATCAGCGCATCAACGTCGTTAACCAGCCGCAGCACGTCCTCCAGCCCGTCTTCCGGCGGCAGGGTCAGCTTGGCCGATTTTCCTTCAAGGGATCTCAACAGCTCCAACGTGAGTCTTTTGCAGGCCTCGATTTCCTGGGGGGACAGGAGGATCTTCCCGCTGAACTTGTCGAGATGCTCGCGGTAATAATCGTGATATGCGGAGAAATAGCGCTCCATCTCTATATTGGTTTTCGTATGAACCAACTCATGCTCCCGGAATGAAAAGGCGTAGAGGGTTTCCTCATTTACCGGGTGGGCATAGAGGTAGAAAAAGAAGAAGAACTCCCTTAATTGGCGCTTCCGTTCCTCGCTTATGGCGGAGACATCCCCCAATTGCGACAACTGGGTGAAACAATAGTTTTTCATGAAATCGTTCATTGCGCCGTACGGATTGTGATTGGTTATGGTCGTCGTCGAGTTGATCGTAAACAGCAGGTAGTAGAATACCAGTTCATCATATACATCCATCTGCTTGAAAATATCCGAGAGTACGGGCTCCCAGTCGGGGTTCCTGATGTAGTGGGGATCTCTCGGCTGTAATTCGTCCGTCCAGTCCGTAAAGAGCGCATCATCTCGGCCGGTCAGGAACAACGCTGTTCTGCCGTCTTCGCAATAACCGTATTCGAAGCTGCCCATTTGCACGGGAGGCAAACCTCTACTAAATTTTAGATTCACATATTCATGATAGAGTAATTGAAGGTTCATCCGTTATATCCTCGCTTTGGGGTTTAGTCCATCATTCGAATGGGCGGAAAAAAGCTTATCCTGCCTAGAGTTTTTCGCCGCATGGGGCCGGAATCCTTTTGGATCTGTATATTTATTGTCGAGTTCTCTTTGCTAAACTGAAACCGAGTTGCTTATTTTTTCATGGTGGAGGTCGACAAATTTATCATTATGAACAATCAAGCGGTAACGGACGGGCTGGTCGTCAGAGCGCTGGAGCGGAATTTGGCCATGATCCGTTTCGACACTGACCGAAAGGTGGCTTATGTCAACGAGGTATTCGCGAACACGATGGGATATTCCGTAGATGTGATTATGAACATGCGGCATCGCGATTTCTGTTTCGAATATTTTGCGGACTCGCCGGCCTACGAAGAATTTTGGGGTGGCTTACTGTCGGGACAGAGCTTTCAGGATAAAATAGAACGGAAAAACTCCCGTGGAAAAGCGGTGTGGCTGGAAGCCACCTATATGCCGATTTATGATGAAGGGGAATCCGAGATCATCGGCGTTTTCAAAATCGCGACGGATATTACGGCTCGTCAATCCAGCCTGGCTACAGTGGTTAGGGAATTGGAGGCGACCTCCCAGGGGTTAAATCAGCGTGCGGAAGCGGGAATCAGCCGAAGTCGGGAGCTTCTCTGGAGTGTCGACCGGGTTGCCGAGGTTTCGGAGGATAACAACCTTACCCTGAAGCAGCTGCAGGAGCAGGCCAAGTCGATCCAGGGGATTGTGCAGACGATCCGCGACATTGCCTCACAAACCAACCTGCTCGCCCTGAATGCCACCATCGAGGCGGCCCATGCGGGACCGCATGGCCGAGGGTTTAATGTCGTGGCTGCCGAAGTGCGCAAGCTGGCCAATGAAGTGACGGATTCCATCACCCAAATCCAGGGAACCATCAACGGCATTGCAAAGGAAATTTCCGAGATTTCGGAAGGTATCCGCCGCGTTCAGTCTTCCGTCGTGGAGAGTCAGCAGCAGATTCGCGTGACCCTGGATGATTTTGACAATATCGTAGATTATGCTCAAAAGCTGGACGAGCAGGCACGAAACGTTGCGGCCAATATTTAAATAGGATGATATATTGCCCCCAGGCAGGTTGGGGGCTTTTTTACGTATATCTCCGAAAAAAGTCGCGGGAGGTTTGGGATTGGGATAGGTATACCCGGCATAGTTTAGATTAGTGGCAAGTAGAGAAGGAGGAGTGATACTGTGGAAAATAACCCGCTTCACCAAGCTGCGACGGGACATATCCCACAGCCGATAAGGCAGGATGGGGCAGGTTGGTGGGACTTGGGTCCGCGTGATATTCTGCGCGACCGTGAGAACCCGGATTTGCTGGTTCCTCCCGTCACGGATGCCGGAATGATCCCCAACCTGAAGTTTTCATTCTCCGATGCACATATGCAGTTGAATCACGGCGGCTGGTCGCGGGAGGTGACCGTTCGCGAGCTTCCGACCGCGACGACGCTGGCCGGGGTGAACATGGCGCTTACGCCGGGGGGCGTCCGGGAATTGCATTGGCATCAGCAGGCGGAATGGTCCATCATGTTGGTGGGCCGGGCCCGGATCACGGCGGTCGATCAGAACGGGAGGAATTTTATAGCGGATGTAGGCGTGGGGGACCTGTGGTACTTTCCCCCGGGAGTTCCGCATTCGATCCAAGGATTGGAGGAAGGCTGCGAGTTCTTACTCGTTTTTGACGACGGGAGTTTCTCGGACCTCAATACGTTGTCGATCTCCGATTGGTTTGCGCACACGCCGAAGGACGTATTGGCCGCGAATTTTGGAGTGCCGGCAAGCGCCTTTGCTCATATCCCGAAAGAACAGCGTTATATTTTTCAGGCCAAGGTCCCCGGGACTCTGGAAAGCCAACAGGTAGCCGATCCCTATGGTACGGTTCCTTTAACGTTTTCGCATCGGCTGCTTGCGCAGAAGCCGTTGGTAACTCCGGGAGGGAGCGTGCGGATCGTCGATTCCACGAACTTTCCGATCTCCACCCAGATTGCCGCCGCTCTGGTTGAGATCAAGCCGGGCGGCATGCGGGAAATGCACTGGCATCCGAACAATGACGAGTGGCAGTATTACATCTCGGGAATGGGGCGGATGACGGTGTTTGCCGCAAACGGCACGGCCCGGACGTTCGATTATCGTGCCGGCGATGTGGGGTACGTCCCTTTTGCCTATGGTCATTACATTCAGAACACAGGCGACCAGAGCCTATGGTTTCTGGAAATGTTTAAGAGCGACCGGTTCGAGGATGTTTCCTTGAATCAATGGATGGCGCTGACGCCTCATCAGTTGGTACAAGACAATCTTAACCTGGGCCCCGAAGCGATGAACGCCCTGCGGAAGCAAAAGTGGCCGGTGGTAAAGTATCCGGGGTGCTAGTGCCCCATCAGACAACCTTGATAAAGAATTCCTGCATATGTGCATGGTTTTTTTCTGTTTGGAACAATAATTTCAAAATTCTTGCAATTCTGCAGGAATTTTTGACGAAATCGGCTCGTTTCTCTAAAATCGTCAGAAATGCCTGCAGATTTGCATCTTTTTTCGAATTCCCTTGGGGACCGGCCTAAAATACCTGCAGATTTGCATCTTTTTGGAGTTGGAAGGGTTAGAAAGTGCGCTAGAACATTTTCCACCCGATAATGTCGGATATCTTCTTATGTATTTCCTGGTACATCGGCTATGTATTCCTACTGGAATTGTGAATCAATACATGAGCTGCAACCGAAGAAAAAGGTATGCAATCTGGAGCCCCACGGTGGCGGCTGTAATGGCCAGACAGACGGGGAGTCGGCTTTTCTGCCCCGGTGCCAGTGAATTTGAAACGACGGATACCCCTCCCAGTACACCGATGGAGCAACTGATCGGCCCTGCAACAAGCCAGCCGAATATCGTGAGAATCAGCATAATAGTCGTTGACCAGCCCGGGATATTGCTGAGAGGAATATAAGGTTTTGCGGAATTCAGATAGAAACCGTCAACCGCCAAATCCACTTTTCCTCCAATTGCAGTCAGGTTCAGGGTTTTGCTCCCGATAACTATAGGTTCATCGATGAGCCGAATCACCGTGCTTCTGCTCTTCACCCGTCTTTCGACCCCATCCACGGTGATCTTGCATTTAAAGAGCCCCGTTTTAATGCCGATTTCGTGTGGTGAGCCATCGACCAGGACGGTCCATGATTTTGCCATTGAATACGACCTCCAAGTTTCCCAGTTGGGATAATTTTCAAAATTTAATACTTAAGGTATATCGGCTGCGAGAGCATTTTTTGAATAGGGTCCCGACTCAACCTTTTGTAGGATTCGTGAACGTTATGGGGTAAAAGCGTGAAGTTTTTCTTGACAGGGTGGAGGGGGATGTGCAAAGTTACTGGTGTCGAATAGAAAAAGACGCGAGAAGCGAGAAAGGGGAGCCCCTCTGAAAGCAAACCGGATGGAAGCGTTTAGCGATGGCGTGCTGGCGATCATCATTACGATCATGGTGCTGGAGTTCAAAGTGCCGGAAGGCCACAACTGGGAGGCGCTTATCGGACTTGGCCCGAAACTGCTTAGCTACATTTTCAGTTTCGTATATGTCGGTATCTACTGGAATAATCACCATCATCTATTGCATATGGTTCGAACGATGAACGGGCGGTTGATGTGGCTCAACTTACTGCTTCTCTTCTGGCTATCCCTTGTGCCGTTCACAACGGCCTGGATGGGGGAAAGCCATTTTGAGGCTACTCCAACGGCGCTGTACGGCCTTATTTTGCTGCTGGCGGCGTTCTCGTACTGGCTGCTTCAGCGGACGATCAGCAACCAGCATGCCGGCGATTCTTCCTTCGTCGTAGCGCTGGGCAAAGACTGGAAAGGGAAATTATCTCCCTTGCTCTACTTGGTTGCGGCCTTGAGCGCCTATGTGAGTCCTTGGATCTCCGGCTTCTTCTTCGTACTCGTTGCGGTCATCTGGTTCGTGCCGGATCAGCGGATCGCGCATGCGCTGAGAGACCGTTAATAAAAGCTCTTCGATACTCGTGTGAAGGCGGGTTCGAAGAGCTTTTTTGGGCGAATGCCGCCTTCATTCAACAAGTCGTAATACTTCTGCCCTGTTGGTGCGCCGCAAACTCTGCGATGATGAGTACATCAAAGCGATCGGGTCACGGACTTCGAGCCTTTGAGCCTTCAGGCTATTGCGATCCTTCCTTCTAAACTCATTTGGCGAATTAGGGTCGCGGCTTTCCTGAAGGATTTCCATCCGGAGAGGAGGCGTCCAGGCTATCATATTCCTTCCTTCTACTTCCCTTATTGAATTAGGGATATGGCTTTCCTGGACTCTTTAATTATGATAAATACGATTTTTTTGCGGAGAGCGAACAAGGTGATCGTCGAGCCAGGGCAAGAGGCGAACATGGCGAACACACTTCCCAAAGCTTACTTGGCGACGGCGTTAAAAAACTTGGAAGCCCTTGGCTTTACGTTTTCGCATGCGTTGATGCGCGCCGTACTTGCCTTATCCAAAGGGCAATTTGAAATGTTTTATCGCGAGCTGGTATCCGATTTAAGGGTGATGGTTGGCGCGCATGTGGAATATAAGCCGATGTATCCCGCCTTCCCGATGCAGGTGATGCAGGAGGATGACGTGGAGCTGTATTTGAATGCGATCTATCATTATCTGACTTATGAATACCCTGAATATCCTCCTGTGGATAGGCCTACACTGCTCGATCAGGTAAACCTGAAGGTCATCGATCTTGGAAGCAAGGAAGAATTCCATCTCATGATCCGTCGACTGATCGAAGCCAAGGTCTCCATTTCCGAGACGGACAAACAAGATATCGATTCGGCTATTGAGCATGCGGAGCCGGATGAATTGGCGGCGATGCTACCGTCCGAGATTCCGTTCAAGGAGAATGCCGCTTTCGTAGCGGCCTCCTTGATGAGGCATGACAAGGCCGATTTGGGGCTGATCGGGCGGTATTTTAAAACCGCTACCGATGTCCTGCGGTTGGCCGTGGCCTGGTCGGACGGCGATGTCAGCCTGGCGGAGGCGACGCGCTTCCGCAAATTTAAACGGCGTGAACGGAGACTGCTGCTGGGCCTGCTGGAACAGTGCGGTCAAATCACGGAGGATATGCTCCGGTATAAGGAACGCTGGATTCGTTTGGGCGAGATTCTTCACCCTTCCGAATACAAACACCGTTTTCGCCGATGTGAGGAAGCTTTTGCTATTTTGCGGAACAACAAGCCCTTTACGACCTTCAACGGAAGCGTCGAACTGGCGTTCCAGTACCGAAATATGTGGACGCTCATAGATCTGTTAACGCAGCGTCCCGGCGAATTTGCCAGAAGACTGGATCACCTGGTTCGGACCGCCGAAGACCCGGAATATGTATTGCTGGCGTTCGGCGAAGTGGTGGACCAGGTATCGACTCCGGTGCTGCTGCAGGTAAAAAACCATTTTGCCCGCCGAAACGAGCCGCGGGATCTGCGCGTCTTTTTCCCGAAAGGAAGGGTGGCTAACGCTTTTGCGATTCCCGATACCCTTCCGGAAATCGATGAGGCTGTCTGCCGGGAAGCGGTACGATTGTGCGAGGAAGCGCTGGTCCGGCGTTTCTCCTTGCTCCCTCCGCTTGGGAA
This sequence comes from Paenibacillus sp. alder61, assembly GCF_020179875.1. Classification (NCBI taxonomy): domain Bacteria; kingdom Bacillati; phylum Bacillota; class Bacilli; order Caryophanales; family Paenibacillaceae; genus Paenibacillus; species Paenibacillus sp. alder61. The sequence goes on along the minus strand of NZ_JAIUDG010000007.1, from coordinate 122,793 downwards.
AGTCTATGTCGATCCGGAATTGAAGAATTATCATGTTCCGTTCTCGCAACGCTCGGCGAGCAAGGCGCTGCGCACTCTTGTGCGGGGAAGCCGCCTCCCGATGGGCGAAGGGGACACGATCCGGTTCTTCAATTGGTGGAAAGAGGGGAACGTCGACGGAAAGCCCACCGGCCGCGTGGATATCGACCTGTCCGCCGTCATGTATGACCGCAACTGGCAGTACGTGGAGCATATTTCCTATACGAACCTGCGCTCGTCCAAATACCGTGCCGTTCATAGCGGGGATATCGTGTCGGCTCCTCAGGGCGCCTGCGAGTTTATTGACCTGCATATCCCTTCCATTGTCGATTACGGAGGCCGGTATATCGTGGCCACCCTGCACTCGTTTACGGAACAGCCTTATTGCGATTTGCCGGAGTGCTTCGCGGGCTGGATGATGCGTAAAAAACCGGGCTCCGGGGAAATATTCGAGCCATCCACCGTGGAGAACAAGATCGACGTCACCGCCGATACGCAGATCGCGATTCCCGTCATTATGGATCTGGTAACCCGTAAGGTGATCTGGACGGATCTTTCGTTAACGCGACATCCCCATTACTACAACAATGTGGAAGGAAACCAAAAAGGGATGGTCCTTATGGGCAAAGCCATGACCTCGATGCGGAAACCCGATCTGCAAGACCTGTTCAGCCTGCATGCCCAGGCACGCGGGGAACGGGTTGACAGTCCGGACCAGGCGGGGATGGTATTTTCGGTGAAGAAAGGGGTAACTCCCTACGATATCGAACAAATTATGGCGGAGTATTTGGTCTGATCCAAACTTTAAACTCAACCGTTATCCTCGGTGGATTTCACCGGGGATTTTGGCGTGCGGAGATTTTTTTTCTTGCTTGTACAGTTTTTGTACAGATAAAAAATGATACAATGCGTGGAGGAAACACTAAACTTTCATTTAATTCCAGAATACTGCACCAGGCTCCAAATAGATCGGCCTCTCAAGAAGACCGCGTCAACATCACGACTACGAGAGACACAACAGAACGGGGGTCCTAGTTTGTTAAGGCGAAGTAGACGTAAAATTTTTGGCTTGGGGTTCGGGTTATTATTGAGTGCGGCTTTGGGGATCGGGGGATGTTTGTCCTACGCGGAAGGGAAAGAGTCGACGAAAAGTTTTGTTGCGAAGCATATGACCAATCTCAACGGCACCTTGGCTACCTATTTAAAGGAGTCCCCCTCGGTCAGTCCGGAAATGGCGGCGGGACGAGAGGCGCTCTCCGAGTCGCTCGGGTTATGGATGCAGGCGGCGTTGGCCGGTAACGATGAGGCCGCTTTTGATAGGAGCTTTGAAACGTTGGACCGCTATTTCACAAAGGATCAAAGTTATATTGCTTGGAAGCTAAGCTCTGACGGAAGTTCGAAAGTCAGCACGAACGCGCTTGGCGACGACCTGCGGATTATTGGGGCTTTGCTGGAAGGGGCGGGGAAGTGGAAGGGACATCCCGAGTGGCGTTCCAAGGCGAAGGGGTTAACGGAAGCCTTGCTGATCCACTCGCAAAAAAACGGATACCTCGTGGATTTCTACGATTTCGCCAGAGAGGAGTCCCCGGATACTTTGGCTCTGGCCTATGTGGATTTATCTACGTTAAAGAGGCTCGTGCAAGAAGAGGTGCTGCACGAGGAGACCTACCTGCGGTACTATACGCTGCTGCAGGACATGCCGGATGACGGTGTATTTTACCCCAAGTCGTTCAACGTGGTCACCGGAGAGTATTCGTATGAAGCCAGCGTAAATATGATTGACCAGCTGATGGTAGCCATTCATACCGGGAAGACGAAAAGAGATCAAGGGGCGCTGCATCAATTCCTGAAGCAGAAGTTCAAACAAACGGGCAAACTGTTCGGACAATACAGGCGAGCCGACCGGACGGCGGCCGTGACGTATGAGTCCCCTTCGGTTTACGGCCTCGCCATCCAGTTCGCCCTTCAACAAGGGGACCGGTCTTTTGCCGAACAACTGTACAAACGAATGCTGACCTTCAAGGGGCGCGATTCCCGCTATCCTGGAGGGTATGTGTTTGAGGCCAATACCCACATTTTTGATAATCTGCTCCCCCTCCTGGGGGAGTATGCGTTGAAGAGAAAGTAATGAATTATGAATTTTAAACATTTTAGAGGTGGGCATGAGAAATAGGAGATTAATCCAGCGCATGGTCTGGGGATACAGCCTGCTGATCGGGTTGGCGGTCGTCCAGGTGCTGCTGGTGTTTGTGAATATGTTTAGGGAGCAATCTTTTACGGCATTCGAATTGGTGTTCAGTATAGGCAGCCTGGCGGCTCTGCTGCTCGGTTTTTTGCTCCCGGTCGGGGTTGCGACCGTCTGTATTTTCGTTTACTTGGTAGCCTATTTCGTGTGGTTGGCGTCTTATGCCGAGGTGGACGTGTTGTCGCTTTCCTGGCTGTGGCTCCCCCCGGCCTATATGGCCGCCGCCGCGTTCATCAAAGTGGGATTGATCCGCAACAAGCGGCTGATGGAGCGGCTTGACGAACTGGAGCAGAGAAATCCGGAAGTGGATTTGGATACTTCGCTCGGGAATAAGGACGCTTTTGCCCAAACGCTTGTGAAACAGTCGAATCTGGCCAACCGGTATTCCGATATATATCATTTCTGTCTGGCTATGTTTAAGATTGATTTTTTGCCGATGGTGCGGGAGTCGCTCGGCTCCCAAGGATATGCCCGGCTGCTCGCTTCCTTGTCGGAGGAGATTCAGGAGCAAATCCGCTACGAGGATTATAAGTTTGGGCTGGGCCGGGGGAGGTTTATTGTTCTATTCCCGATGACGAATCACGAGCATTTGAAGGAACTGACGGACCGGATCAAAAACGCCTTGATGGACATGCCCTTCCTGGACCGGAAAGACCGGGATTTGAAGCTGGTGATCCGCGCCGGAGCCTTGGTTTTTACGAAAGAACAGTTCAGCAAATACGAAGATATCGACGCAGTCATATCCGCGCTTGAGCGCAATACGGAGACGGACTTGATCGGAGAGTACATTTAAAGTCACCCGCGGTTCATGATGGGTGATATGCAACAGGAGGAGTAGGAAATGGCTTATACCGCCTGGTTTATTCCGCTATGCCGGATCGTCAGCCTGATTTTTGCCGCTGCGGTCCTGGTATTGTTTATTGCAACACTGGTCTTTCGGGGACGCGTAAATCGAAAATATGACCGGAGGAAAGTTCGTGGCTGATTTATTATTGGTGTTTTCAATTCTTAGTATTTGGGCGGCCGTATTTCAATCGATTGTGATTATGTCGGGCGCTGTCCGCTTTATTTTTAAACAAAGCCGCAAGGATTGGACGGTTCCCGATCCGGAGCAAATGGAGCACTTCCCTACGATTACCGTCATGGTGCCGGCGCACAATGAAGAATTGGTGATCGCGGCGACGGCGGAGAATATTTTGCGGCTGAATTACCCGAAGGAGAAAGTGCAGCTCATCGTTATTGCCGATAACTGCAGTGACGATACCGCCGGAAAGCTAAAGGCGCTGAAAAGCAAGGAAGCGTTCCGGGACCGGGACTTTATGATCTTTGAACGGACGGGAATCGGCGGAAAATCCGGTGCGCTCAACGACGCGCTTCAGTATGCGAAACACGAGTGGATCTGTATTTTTGACGCCGACGCGGCGCCCGAGCGCAACGCTTTATTTTTTTTGGTCGAAAAGGCGATGGAAGACCCGGAAAATTACGGGGCGGTTTTTGGACGGAACAAGGCGAGAAACCGCGGGCAGAACCTCTTGTCCAAATGCATTAACCTTGAACTGGTTACGGCCCAGCGGATTTATCACACCGGATTATGGGAGCTGTTTAAACTGGGCACGATTCCCGGGACGAACTTTATCGTCAAAACGGATTTGATCCGGGACATCGGCGGCTGGGATACGGAGGCGATTACGGAGGATACGGCCATTTCGTTCGAGATCCTAACGAGGGGACAGCTTATCGCGCTGGCGCCCCAGGCAGAGGCGTATCAGCAGGAGCCCGAACAGCTCGGCGTGTACTTGAAGCAGCGGGAGCGGTGGGCCAAGGGGAATTTTTCCGTCGTGATCGGTAATCTCCACCATTTGTTCAACCGGTCCAGTTGGCGCATCAAACTGCACGTGCTGTACTATACGGCGAGTTACTTCTGGTTTTTGCTGGCCATTATCATTTCGGACATCATTATCGTCATGAATTTGATTTACGGCTTCATCGGGCTGTTTAATCCCGAGGTGGCGATGCCGTTCCAATTTGCGGACGATCTGTACGTGTACCTGATGATTGCTTGGGGACTGATGTATTACCTGTTTGTACTGCAGATCAATCTGGCGCTGGCCACGGATATCGGGCAGAGCACGACGCAAAACTTTATTTTATCCTGCCTCTCTTATTTCACCTATGCTCAACTATTCCTGCTGATTTCCCTGCGCGCTTTCTATTCGATGGTCGTCGATAAAGCGACGGGACGGAAAACGAAATGGTACAAGACGCAGCGATTTGAGGGATAGGGGGCGGTTACCGCTCCGAAAAAGCGACTGGGAAAGGAAGGGAAAGATAAGGCTGGCGTTCGTTTATAATGGGGGGACAACTTGTAGAGGAGGAGTATTATGGCATTCCACGTAAAAAACTATGCTGTCGTCCAATTGCCCGTACGTGATCTGGACGCTTCCGTGAGATGGTACACGCAGATGCTGGGCATTCCGTTCACGTTCGACTATACCCCCGGGGACCCGGAGGCTTGGTTAAATGTCGGGGGAGTCGGCCTGGGACTGATTTACTCGCCCGAGGTCCCCAAGCTGGACTTCACGGACAGCCAGGGGCGGCTTCAGCCGATCATTTCGTTACAGGTGGACAATATTCATGAAGCTTATGAAGAATTAAGGAAGCTGGGGGCGGAAGTGGGGGAAATGGTGTTTAAACCCCAAGGCGGTTACAGCTTCACCTTTAGGGATCCGGATGGACATATGGGGAACTTGTGGGGCGGTTGGCCGCAGGACGGGGAATAAGGTGAAAACGCCCCACCCGTTATACCGGAAACGGGCTTGCGGCCTACAGGAGTTGCATTAAACCTGGCATGGTGCTGTCGATCCGCTAATCTCTTTTGCCGCCGGCTATAATAGCGGCGTTTTGGGCCGTTATTTCGTCCAGATTTGCTTTTTCGGGAAGAATAGCGGTTAAAAAGGGCCTTATTTCTCTGGTGCGAGCTTAAAAATCAAGTTTTTGCCCGACTTTCTCTAAAATAAGGCCCCAAATGACCTCTATTTCACCTCGAAGAGCCAACTTCGACAAAATAGCGCCTCAAAAGGCCCTTATCCACCAGCCCGGCTTCAAAGAGAGGCGGTTACGGCGATTAGCCCTTCGGGTTAATGCAACAACTAGTGCCGCGGGCGGGTAATAGCCGAAAAAACAGCCATTACACGGTATGGTTGCCGATGATCTTGTTTCGGGGTTACCCTGCCCACTCACCTCTCCTCCCGCACAGCCTCCCTTCACGGGGGAATTTCCCGTGAAAGGGGTATCCTCTATGCATACCTGCTCCAGGAGCGCATCGTTTGGGCGACGTCCGCCCCGTTAAGAATCATGCGTTGAATTTCCTCATTGATGAGCTGCCGCGAAGAATTCCATTTCTCATTCAGGTAAAAGCCGCTCGCCTGCACATAATCCAGTTCTTCTATAAACTTGGCCCAGATCGGGTGTTCCGTCATCCCGCTGTCGCGGGCCAGCGACTTTGTCAACGGCAGCGTCTGCGTCTGCCGGAACCGTTCGGGGCGTTCGAGAATGTAATGCTTAAGGAATTGCCATGCCAGCTCCGGATGCTCGCACTTGGTCGTAATCCCGGCGGCGCCCATATAAATCATATTCGCCTCCTCGGCGCGCGGCATCCGGGGTAAGCGGACGATCTGAAATCTTCCGTCCAACCCGAACCGGATCAGGTTCCCGACGTACCAGGTGTAGCCCAGCGCAATCGCGAATCCTTCATGCAAGTCCCCCGCCTTCGACGGTTCGCCCGGTTTGCGGGTGACGCGGTGGACCCGGAAGGCGTCGATTACGCGCTGCATGGCCTCGATCGATGCGGAGCTGTCCGCGTATCCTAGCGTCGTGGAGCCGTCCGGCGACAAATAACGTCCGCCATTTCGCAGGATGAACGGCTCGATCTCCTCGATATCCTGGCCGATACCGAGCCCGAATTGCGTTGCGATCCCGTCCTCGTCGCGAATCGTCAGCTGCTTGGCCATTTCGATCATTTCGTCCCACGTCCAGTCGTCGGAGGGAAGCGGAACATCGGCCTTCTTGAACATCTCCTTATGGATCACCATCAGCGGGAGTGCGATATCGATAGGGAGCCCCGGAAGATTTCCATCCTTACGCGCCACCCGCATAATCCCGGGCTGCAGATCGTCCGCCAAACCGGGCTCACTCTCCACGAACGGCATCAAGTCCACGAATAACCCCTTTTGATTAAAAAGATACCATCCGCCGTCATCCATAATATCCGGACACTCGCCGGATTTGAATACCTGCATCGATTCGAAGTTATCGGCAGCCTACTCGATCGCAATTTCTACCTCCGGATGAGTCTGCTCAAACGAAGTCTTTGCATCCAGGAGATCCCGCATAGGGTCAAACTGCGTCAAATAGCGAAGCTTCATCTTTGTTTGCGCCAAGGCTCATTTCTCCTTTTCCAATTCACATATCGCTTTCTCCAAGTAACCGACCGCGGCGGTTTCGAATTCCTTCGCTTGCGTCAGTCGGGAAATGCAAACGGCCCGCAGCTCATCGGTAAGCAGTTCGGTCGAGCGTATGAACGGTACGTCCTTGCTTAACGCGGCGAGCGATGCGGCGGCCTGTTCATAAGCTTCCGATGCCAGCAGCGCAAGCCGCATGGCTTCGCCTTCAAGCGGCACACGCCGCAAATAGTCCGCCGCATACCGCTTCGTATCCGCATACACGAAGGCCAGCTGCCCCATGCCGTACCGGTTGGCGTGTCCGGACTGGAGATGGCCGATCCAGCGATCATACGCGGCGAGTCCCGACGTGTAGGTTAAATACCCCGTCATAGGGCGGTATTCGCAGCCCTCGCGGGAATAACGCACCGCTTCGCGGATCGCCCGTTCGGTCCGCTCGACCCGTTCGGCCGCGGCGGCTTCCGTTCCGTTCGCCGTGGATGGCCTTGCCGGAACGAAGGCCTCCGCCTCTCCATCGATGCCTACGAGAAAGCGCAGCGGATTTTCCGCGAGATCGTCGTAGGAGAGGCGTTTTCCCTCCGGCTTCACCGCATCGGTCAACAAGACTTCTCGTGCCTCGTCGTCATAGCCGTAAATCAGGGCCCATTCGTGCACATAAGGTTTTGTGGCGAACGTATCGAAGTACAGCACCGGCCTGCCAAGTTCAACATATTTTCGGATGAACGGCAACAGAGCTTCTTCGATCGGCAGCACGACGGGAAACCGTTCGGCCGCCGCCAGCAGCGGAACGGGGGATTCGGCGAGCTGGCCGCACAAAATGGATGATGGGTAGCCGAGCGTTTGCAGAAACGAATGTATCGTCATCCGCCAATCGTAGACATAGATCCCGTCGGCGAATGTGGTTTTGTTTGAAATTTTCATCCGAAACGCAAACCCCGACAGACCCATCAATTCCGCCGTATCCCGCGGATCGCCGAGTGCGGCCAGCAAATGGCCGATCCGGTCGATGAGGGAGACGGCGGTCATTGCATGCGCGGGCCACGGCGGCAGGTCCAGAATTCGTCTCCGCTTCATAGCCATTCCCTCCTTTTCGGGCAGCAGACCGAGCGAGAGGCGGACATGCTCTTCACGAAGCTTGCGGCGGGAACGGTGAAGATAGGTGTAGATGGAGCCGACCGGCATCCGGTGCATCGCGGCGATCTCGTCCGGCGACAGCTGACGGAAGAAATAGTCCTCGAAAATGGACTGCTCCTTGCGTGTCAGGCAGTGAAGAACGGCGCGAATCGTCTCGTAAAGCTCCTTCCGCAGCAGATGTTCGGCCGGGTCGTGCTCGGTACGGGCCGCCTCGGATGCGGAGCGCGTCAAGTGGCCGAGAATGCTGTCGAGGTTCTCCCAATCCACCCTTTCCGCGTGCGTTTTATCCCACGCCGACAACGGCTTCTCCTTGCGGTACGGGCCGCCGCGCCGGAGCCGCATGTTCGCCTGGTTGCGGACAATCCGGTGGAACCACGGAAGGAACCGGCTTGCATCGACCAGCGATCCGACATGCATGAATGCGCGAATGAGCGCGTCCTGGACGATGTCGTCGGCCATATGCGGATCTCCGGTCATCCGCTCGGCGATGCCGTGCGCCTTGTCCCGGTGGCGTTCGATCAATACGCCGAAAGCCTCCGTATCTCCCTGCCGGGCCCGTTCCACCAGCCCTAAGTCTTCCTCCATGATTTGTTCCCTTGTTTCTTTTGCTTCCTTTGCTTCCACAAGTGTGCCTCCCGCTGACGGATAAATGTTGCTGCCATGATATAGAGATGCCGGGCGCCGGTCCAATCTGAACAATATGTGCAAAAAAAATTGGCGTGAATGCGATGATCCCCATCTCTCCCAAGCCGGGCTGAATTGTCAAGCTCTGTTGCTGCCGGGGCGGCCGGATGTTACGCTAGAACTAAATGTTCCATCACCGAAGGAAAGGGTGAGACAAGCATGTACCGGGTTGCCATATGCGACGACGAAGCGCTGCAGAGAGAGCGGGTCAAGCGGATGCTGCTGGCTTTGTCGGTCAAGAGCGGCGTTGAATTTGAGGCTGTGCCGTTCGAGTCCGGCGAACAATTGATAGCGCATTATGAGAGCGGGGAACAATCCTTTCACATTCTCATCCTCGACATTGAAATGAATAACGGACTGAACGGGATCCAGACCGCCCGAAAGCTGAGAGAGATGAAGCGGATCGGCGAACAGATCGTATTCCTGACGAGTTACGCCGAATATATGCTGGAAAGCTTCGATGTCGTCACTTTTCAATATCTGATCAAGCCGGTCGAGCCGGACCTCTTTGAGGAGAAGATGCTGAAGCTGTGCCGTTATTTTGAAGAACGCGAGCAAGACATTTTAATCATCAAATCGACGCATGAGGAGATCGTTCTTCGGCAGGATGACATCATTGCCATCGAAGCTGTCAAAAGCCTGACGGTCAAAGGCAAACTGAAATTCACCACGCTCCATGCCGTCCACGAGGGCCGGGGACTGATTTCCAGCTACGCGACGGCGCTGAAAGAGAACCGTTTTTTACAAATTCACCGCGCCGTTCTGATTAACCTGCTCCACGTGCATAAATTTGCCGGCGGCCAAGTTGTGATGTCGAACGGGATGGAGCTTCCCATCGGGCGTTCCAAGATCAAAGAGGTCAAGGATGCCTGCACAAAATTTATGGTGATGAGGGCGGATTGAGATCATGGAACTCCTTATACTGCCACTGCTGAACCTGGGGATCACGCTGGTTATGGCCGTCCAGGTGAATTTCTACTTCAATTCCGTCTTCGGCAAGGAGAGCGGCAAGCCGACGAAGTGGGCGTACATGATTGCCTTTGTTTTCTTAAACCTGATGTATATGTCCGTTTATATTACTCCGCTCTGGTCCTCGCTGCTGGGACTCGTGGTCATCTTTTCCCTGGCACTGGGGTTCGAGGCGGAGCTCAAGCTGAAAATCATGTTTTCCGTGCTTTATGCGGTCCTGCTCACACTGGTGAACTCCATTTCCCTCTATTTGATCGAGCCTTCCGTTGCCGTGACGGCGGACCCTTCGGACTGGATAACCAAACCGGGGCAGCGACTGTTTGCCATGAGCTTGCTGGTCAGCTGTACAGTCATGTTTGCCGTCGTTCAGATGATTCGCTTTTTGGCCAAACGAAAAAACTACCCCCTCGATTCCCGCTATTATCTGCTGTTCTTAAGCGTACCGGTCATCAGCATCTATCAGGTGAATGTGCTGACGGCCTACAGCGAGAAGAATATTCACTATTTCCTCTCGGTGTTCGGCTTTATTGTCTTAAACGTGCTGGTCGTCTATATTCTCGATACCGTCATCGCCAAGTTCCAACTGCTCCACGAGAATGCCCAGCTTCAGCATCAGATGGATTATCAGGACGCCAACTATGAAAAAACCGTGCACAGCTTCAAAAAAGTCAAACGAATCATTCATGATACAAATCAGCAGTTCTTATACGTGGCGGAATGCATTGCACAGGGCAGGACGGACGAAGCCAATGAGCATATCCGCGTAACGCTAAACAAGATTGAAGATGCCTACCACCGGGTAAACACCGGCAATCTGGCCGTCGACGCGCTGGTAACCAACGCCCTCAACATCGGGCAGGCCAATGGTGTCCGCATCGACACGGAGCTCCGGCTTTATACCCCGAACCTTGGCATCGAACGGTACGACTTGTGCGTGGTGCTGGGGAACATGCTGGATAACGCCATCGAGGCTTCCAAAAAAGTCAAAATCGCCGAAGACCGGTATATTCAGATTCGGATCCGTTCGACCGAGTCCGCCTTGTTCATCCGCATTCGCAATCATGTGGACCAGAAGGTATCGGATTTGCGGAGCCGGAAGGCGAATCCGGATTATCACGGCTACGGATTAACGAACATTCAGCGGATTTGCGAAAAATACGGCGGCCATATGACGATTGAAACCGAATCGCGGACGTTCGACAACATGGTCGTTCTTCCTTTGAGCGCCCAGGAATCCCCGGCTTAATGCCGTTCGGGGGTTCTTTTTTTCGTTTCAGGGCATTTTCGTCCGTTCTGTTCTTTCTCTTTGTATGATGAGAGGCAAGATCTGAATCCGAACAGAAAGAGGGAGAGGATACGATGAAGATGTGGAAACGGATGAGTGCGGGAGTGCTGGCGGCTCTGCTGCTGGCGCTTCCGGTCGCGGAAGAGGCCGCCCGGGCCAGCGGCGGCCCGGCGGTAAATGAGCCGGCCGAAGCCAAGGCTCGCCAATTGGCCGAAGTTCTTGTGGACAATTACGGCGTAACCGGCGTGCAGTATGCGATCCGGGACGAAGGGAAAGTCGTGCTGTCCGGCGGGCTCGGAGTGACGGAATCGGGGAGCAAGACGCCTGTCGCGAAAGAAGCGATGTTCGGGATCGGCTCGGTCAGCAAAATGTACGTGACCGCCGCGGCGATGATGTTGGCGGATGCCGGCAAAATAAATATCGACGTGCCGCTGACGGCGTATATCCCCGAGTTCAAAATGGCCGACGAACGGTATAAGCGGATTACGCCCCGCATGCTGATGAATCACTCGGCGGGATTATATGGTTCGCACTATAAAAACAGCATGCTGATGAATGATAACGATACCGGGAACCATGACCAATTGCTTGAGAACCTGCGGTCCCAGCGACTGAAATCCGACCCGGGCGAGTACTCCGTTTACGCCAATGACGGGTTTCAGTTGTTGGAGATTCTCGTGGAACGGGTGAGCGGAATGAGCTACAGCGAGTTCCTGGCTCGTCATGTCGGCGAGCCCCTGCAGCTGACGTCAACGAAAACGCCGCTGGACGAATTCGACCGCGGCCGCTTGTATCCGATCCGCTTTCCCGGGATCGGCGGCGCTCTGCCTCCGGAGAACGCGAACGTGATCGGAACCGGCGGCGTCTACTCGACCGCCGAAGAGTTGACTCTGTTCGCGGAAGTGCTGACGGGGAAGAAGCCCGAGCTGCTGTTGGCAGCGTCGGCCTCCGCCATGCAGCAGCCGGAGTACCGCAAAGGCGTCTGGGTCAAAGACGAGACGAACGCGTTCGGCTACGGGCTCGGCTGGGACTCGGTCGATCTGGCTCCGTTCGGCGACTACGGCATCAAGGCGTTGACCAAAGGCGGGGACACGCTGATGTACCACTCGGCGCTGATCGCGTTGCCGGAAGAGGACGTCTCCATAGCCTTGCTCACTTCGGGCGGTTCGTCCGTCTATAATACGGCCGCAGCAACGAACATCTTGCTGGCCTACCTGAAAGGGAAGGGGGACATCGCCGAGATCTTGCCGGCCCCAACCTTCTCCGAGCCCGTGAAAAAAGACATGCCGGACCGCTTGCGCACTTATGCCGGCTGGTATGGAACGGTGGGCTCCACGCTTCGGATCACGGTGGACAACGGGGAAGTGAAGCTGCCCGTGCTGATGGGTTTGATTCCCGAGCAAACGTACGTGTACACCGGTGGGGACGAGTTTACGGGTGCGGATGGCCGCACCGTCATCAGCTTCGACGAACAGACGAACGGCCACACGTACATCCGCGTCAAGAGCCACCTGGAGTTTCCGGGTCTCGGGCAGGCGGTCATGGCCTATTACGAGTACCAGAAGCTGGCCGATAACCCGTTGAAGGATACGGTCTCCAAGGCCTGGAAGGAGCGGAATGGACGGACCTACTATGCGTTGGACGAAAAGATCAATTCGTTGTTCTACCTGTCGCCTTCGGTTCTGACCAAGAAGATCGAGCTTAACAAGGACGGCGGCTATGCCAACGGGGCGAAGATTACGGACGAAGACCACGCCGTCAACGTCGCCGAAATTCCGGTCATGAACGGCCGCGACGCCTTCGACCTGGAGTTCTTCCGCAAGGACGGCATCGAATATTTGCGGGCCGACGGCCGGACGTATGTGGAAGAGGCCGCCGTGAAGCCGATCTATGGCGGCGCTTCGTCCATCGTCACGATTCCGGCCGAGAGCGGCGGCGCACGCTGGTTCAAAATCGGCGGCGAGGCGGTAGGCCGGACCATGACGGTCGATCTGCCTCAGCATGCGGGATTCGTCGTCTATGAGCCGAAAGGCGGGCTGGTGAGCTTCTCCGCCGCCGACGGCAGCCGCACCGCGGTTCTGCCGGAGGACGGCCTCATCGTCTTCGGCGGTCGGCCAGGCGATGTGTTGAAGATCAACATGACGGCGGAATCTAAATAAATGATGGAGTACGCAAACAACCCTGATGGCCGCCGCGTGGCGGTTTCAGGGTTGTTTGTTCGGCGGCTTCTCCTTGCCCAGGCTTGTACCTGGGCAGGGGTGCGATTACCGGGAATTTCTCCCGTTATTTTGACGCTAAGGCGGAGGCTGAAGCGAATTAGCAGGAAAACCTCCCGCTAATTCGCCTAAAATAGCGTATATTCGCAACTCCGCTTCGAATTAGATGGAACTTTTCCCGCTAAATCCGATCCAAGGGCCAAGTGCGGTAAATTAACGGGAGGTTTTCCCGTTAGTTTGCAGGTGACGCCGGCATGCAGGACTGACAAAAGGTCAGATCGGCAGCAGCGCCGCGCTCTCCTTCGCCTCCAGCTGCCCGACCATGTCGTGCCACGCCTGCGGCTTGTTCGGCAGGACGGTGTAGTAACGGCGCAAAAACTTCACGATCAGCTCCGTCGGCAGCTCGCTCAGGCTGTCGTCGGTCGGAAGGAAGCACAGGTCGAGCCCGGTGACGGCTTCCCCGTCGTTGTTCCAGGAAGGGTGAACGTAAGGGAAGTCGAGGCGTTTGTACCCCAAATGCGACAGCACTTCACGGCGGACAAACGGATCCATCGGCTTTACGCCGCCGAATTCGTACTGCTCCACCCGGTAAGGGTCGTAGATCTCGGCGAACATGCCCAGCAGCGGTTTGCCGTTGGCTTGGGCCAGCGCGTTCAAATCCTCCAGCCGTTTTTGGCTGAGGAAGCGGCCGATCCCCAGTCCGGCGCGCCCGATAATGGTAAAGTCGGTCATCGCCACATTGAAATCCTCATAGAAGCGGTATTCCGTTGCGCCGCAGACTTGACCGTCATGAACGGCAACGAAGACGCGGATGCCCGGATCCTCCAGCGGCTCTTTCCAAAGGCTGAACTCAAGCACTTCCTCGGGTGGGAAAATATCCTGCATGAGCTGGTGCATCTGCTTAAACAAAGGGTCCTCGATACTCGTAATTCTGCGGTATTCCATAGATTCTGCGCACCTCATTCTTAATTTATTTTGTCATGCGGAACGGATTTCTCCATTCCATTAACGCGCCGTAATGGCAAGATTCTTCGTCCTCCAGGTAGTTCGCCACGACTTGCACGGGCGTACGCCCGCAGCGCATTAAAAAGGTGATCACGGGATCTTTCAGCTCGCCTTTAACCACGGCAGCGAGGTATTGGTCCGCCGTCATCTCGTGCTTCTTCTTGTGGTAGCCGGGCATTCGGCCTCCGCCGAGCAGCCGGTCCACCCCCTTGTGGACCACCACGTCGTACATAGAGGACATCAGCCATTTGCCAAGCCCTAGCTTTCGTTGGGACGGGCGTACGCAGATATCCACGACATAGAGGGTGTTTCCGTTAGGGTTATGGTTGCGGATATATCCGCCGTCCGTCACTTCCTCCCAGGTATGTTCGGGGTGAGCGGGATCGAAGTCCACGAGCAGACCCGTCATCGACCCGGCGATTTCGCCGTTCACCTCGATACATAACGCCCCTTCCGGAAAAAGTGCGACATGGTTGTTCAGCTGTTCCGCGTTCCACCACAATTCGGACGGAAACGGCGGCGGGAAGCTTTCCTGTTGAATCCGGATCAGCGCGGGAAAGTCCCGATCCGTATAATTACGAATGACCGCCGGGACGGGCTGATCCTGGTCAAACACGTAAAATTCCTTGCGGTACATATCCATTTTCCCAGGCCCGCCTTAGTTCCAGTCCGGATAAAGATCGGTTCTCCGGTCGCGCCACGTCGTGACGGAGCCCTGCTCCCGAACCTGGTACAGCAGGTCGAGATCCAGATCGGCGGTGATGATCATATCCTGGTTGATCTCGCCTTCCGCCAATATACCGCGGGGCGGGAACGGAATGTCGTTCGGGGTGATGATCGCCGCCTGCCCGAAGTTCGCCCGCATGAAATCCACCGTCGGCAGCGAACCGACCGTTCCGGTCAGAACGACGTAAACCTGGTTCTCAATCGCTCGGGCATGGCTGGTGTAGCGGACGCGGTGGAAGCCGTGGCGATCGTCGGTACAGGAGGGACAGAAGATGACGTCCGCACCCTTTGCTTTGGCCATTCGCACAATTTCCGGGAACTCGATGTCATAGCAGGTCAGCATGGCGACAGTCCCCTTGCTCGTCTGGAACACTTGCAGGCCATCGCCGGGGGCCATTTTCCACTCGTTCACTTCGGTGGGGGTAATATGCAGCTTGGGTTGTGCCGCTATGGTTCCATCCGGATAGAACAGGTGGGCGACATTGTAGAGCCGATCCTCCTTACGGATGACGTGCGTTCCTCCGATAATATGCAGGTTTGTCCGCTTGGCCAGGGAGGAGAACAAATTCAGATACGCCTCGGTAAAATCGGGCAAGTCGTTGATGGTCAAGGCGTGACCGTCTTTGTCTCCGATCGACATCAGCTGGGTCGTGAAGAACTCGGGAAATAACACGAACTCGGCGCCGAACTCCTCGGCTGTTTTGATGTAATGTTCCGATTGTTTCGCGAAATCGTCAAACGATGTAATGGTCTGAAGCTGATATTGTACTGCGGACACTCTGAGTTTCATGATAAAGTTCCTCCTGTTCGGGGATGATCATCTTTGCAATTTTAGGGCTTGTGGTATTATCATTGTGCGAAAAATTCACTAATATGACAAGTGTACATAAGAAAGCCGCGTTCCCGAAAAGCAGTGCAACTCAGATCAAAAGGCCGGGAAACCGTTTTGCTATGATGCTGTTGGAAGGAGGAAATCTCTCATGTACGAGTGGAATGAAATGGTCCAGCTTATGGTGGACTGGGTGGACGCCAATATCACGGAAACCGCATCTCTCCTGAAGATGTCCGAGCAGTTGGGGTACTCTCCCTATTATTGTTCCAGGCAATTCAACGAGTTAACGGGGATGACGCTGCGGGATTATATCTGGACACGCAAGATCAGCCGTGCCGCCTTGGAGCTCCGCGACACGGACGAGCGCGTGCTGGATATTGCCGTAAAGTATGGTTTCTCCTCACAGGAGTCTTTTACCCGAGCGTTTGTCAAGGCGTTCCGGGTTACCCCGGCGGCTTACCGCAAGGCGCCCCGGCCCATTCCATTGGCCATTCGTCAGGAGGTATTTTCGCCTTATCATTATTATTTGACCAAGGAGCGTGGCAAGATGAGCAACTCACGGGTACAACCGGTCGAGATCAAAGTCGAGTACATTCCGGCACACAAGTTTATTGGAATTTGGGATTTAGACGTACAAAATTATGGGTCGTTCTGGCAAAACGGTCACAACTGCGATGAGATCGCCGGCGTTCTGGACAGCATGTCCAACCTGGCCTTGCCGGGGCAATTGGGCCAGACGGCGGGATGGTTTTATCGGGACGGGCAAAAAGGCTATCTGTACGGAATTCCCGTTGCCCTGGACTACCAGGGAGCTATTCCGGACGGGATGGAATGCAAAGA
Organism: Paenibacillus sp. alder61; assembly: GCF_020179875.1. NCBI lineage: Bacteria > Bacillati > Bacillota > Bacilli > Caryophanales > Paenibacillaceae > Paenibacillus > Paenibacillus sp. alder61. Next base: position 106,379 of record NZ_JAIUDG010000007.1, on the reverse strand, counting down.
GATTCCGGAATCGGAATATCTGGTTTTCTTTCACCCGCCTTTCGATTATCTCAAGGATAACGGCGCCGTCATGGGGGCCGTTGAACATACCGCCTGGAATTTTGACCCGAAGAGCAGAGGGTATGAATGGGATGAGGACGTTAAGCAGGATTACCAGCGTCATTTTCCCGAGGGATATGGCTATGCGGTATTGCGCCCAGTGAAAAAGTTGTAATTTAGCATTTCTTTTATCGACAGGGCTCCTTCGGGCCGTGGGTTATGTTCCCCCTTATCTAAATAGCAGGAATCCCCGCAGGGATTTCCTGCATTTTTTTATGTCACATTTGCAGGGGGCTCGTGCGTAGTACTCTTTAGAAAGGGGCGGGCAAGGGTCGACCCTTGCCGTAACGAACGATGTTGCTTGCTATAGTCCGCGCCCCTGGTTCAGACCTGGCCAGGCCTGCAAAAAACACAGTGCGCTTTTGCCGCACACCAAAAAGGAGAGTCATTTCGATGAAATATAAAGCTGGTATTCTAACTGGATTGTTAGCTTAACGCCGCATCTTGGGTTTTGCGTCCGAAAGCGAATAGAAAGGGGTGATGATGTGGATGATACGGAGCTTCGCTTCATCATCGGTGAAATTTTGAACGGGGATACCCGTCAGTTTGAAAAGATCATGCAGAAGTATCAGAGGCAGATCCTCCACTACTGCTATCATATGTTAGGAAACTATGCCGAAGCCGAGGATTGCGCGCAGGAGGTGTTCCTGAAGGCTTTCCGTCATCTGCGGACATATCGGCCGGAAAAGCCGTTCGAGGCCTGGCTTTATACGATCGCCTCCAATCATTGCCTGGACGTTTTGCGCAAGCGCAGATTGGCAAGGTACCTTCCTTTCCTGTACCGTTCGGATGAGGATCACAAGCCGATCGATCAGCGGATCGAAGCCGCCTATTTCGATGAGCGGGTGCTTCGGGCCATGTCCAGGTTGTCGGCGGAGGAGCGCAGTTTGCTGATTCTGCGCTGCGTGGAGGATAAAACCTATGAGGAGATCGGGTTGATTTTGCAGCGCAGCAGTACCAGTTTACGCAAGAAGTATGAAAGAACTGCCGCCAAATTCCGCAAGTACTATATCCAAATGAAGGGAGCGAGCAGCGGTGAATCGAGACAACGACCGGGATCTCAGACAACTCTTCCATAACGCGCGGCTGCCGGAAACGGATCTGACCCAGCCTGTAATGAAGAAGCTGTTGAAGTCCAAAGCCGAAAAAGGGAGAGGTACATTGAATTACAGGGTTAGTGTATTCGTGCTGGTCGGCATGCTGTTAACCGTATCTTCGGCCTTCGCCGCCGTTCATCTGTACTCGTTGACGAATCATCACGGTGATATTGTTTACGAGGAGAAGCAGATCGACCCCGCCGACCGGGACGGGAACACGCTGGAAAATCAACTGCGTTCCCTCCAAAGCGGCCGATTGGCCGATCAGCTATTGGAGGAAGGGGAAGTCGCTGCGTTCTATATGGCGGAAGGCAACCCGGACCGCAAAATAGATATCGAAAGAGCGCCTGTGCGATTTAAGACGCTCTCCGCATTGCGTGAAAAGTTAAAAGGGCAGCCCATTCGGATTATGGAGACCGTAGCGGGGCAAAAGTACAAGTTTGAAAGCGCCCGCGTCATCTACTCCCCTGACGAGCTGTCCGACGAGGAGTGGAGCAAGCTGACGGACCAACTGGAGAAGCAAGCCGAAGAATCGGGGAAGGGCTACGCCATGCAGACGCTCCGGGTGTCCGGCGATCATTGGAACTTGTTCAGCGTTTACGAGAATAGCGGCAACAAGCTGCTGGTACAGGCGACCAAATCCGATGAAAAAACGGTTGTTATGCAGAGCTCTGCGGGGAGCGAGGGCGTGAAGAAAGAAAAGCTGAACGTCGACGGCGCGGAGCTGTTATACAGCGAGTATACGACCGTCCCCGGCAAAGAAATAAGCAGGGAGATCGCAACGGGGAAAGGAATCAGCTTTATTTACTCCATTCCGGACAGCAAGTTTTATATCTGGTACCATATCGAGGATGTCGGCGGTCACTTGAGCAAACAAGAGCTGATCGATCTGGCTCAAGCTTATCTAAAGTAAAGTCATGGTGGCTGAAGAGGGACCGTCGATACTGGGCCGACCGAATTTTTTTCGGTCGGCCTTTCGGCATTTTTTCCAGGTTTGTCCAGCTGATCGCTCCTCCGTCAGGAGGGTCTTTCGTCCTTGGGCGCCGGGGCCGAAACCGGGATAAACCGCCGTATTATAGCCTTTTAGGTCCATTGCTGGGACTGGGGGCGTGTAGTAAAATTATGCCATATTATTCAGCTTGCTCATTTTTAGGGTCCTATGAGCAATGACAAGGCAGGTGAAGGGATGGATTTCGTCCGGGTTTCGAGGATCGTCGAGCAAACGAAGGTCGAAGGACCGGGATTGCGCTACGTCATTTGGGTCCAGGGCTGTCCGATCCGCTGCGAGGGCTGTTTCAATCCCCATACCTGGGATATGAACGGCGGAGAAATTTATGCATTGGAGGACCTCTTCCAGGATATCCGCTCCACCCTGAAGCGCGCCCCTGAGTTGGAGGGCGTCACGTTTCTGGGCGGAGAGCCTTTCAGCCAGGCGGAGGCATTGAGCCGTTTAGCCGGCCGTATAAGACGGGAACTGAACTTGTCGGTCGTGACGTTCTCGGGCTACCCTTACGAACATATCAAAAAGGCCGAAGACGCCGGATGGCAGCGCTTACTGGACGAGACCGACCTGCTGATCGACGGCCCCTACATAAAAAGTCAACATGATTTAAGCCGCCCTTGGATCGGTTCGAGGAATCAGCAATATCGATTTTTGACGGAGAGGTACAAACATTTGGAGAAACAGCTGCCCAAGATCCCGAATAAACTGGAGATCCGGCTTCATCCCGACGGGACGATTACCGCGAACGGCATGGCGCAAACGGCGGACATCGAGCTGCTGCTGCGTTTGGGATATGGGCGCAAGGAGGCCAACGCATGAGCATTGAAGTAGTCTTGATTCCCTTGGCTATCGCTTTAACCAAGGAGATCGCTGAAGGAATTTCCAAGCAGCTGCAGCACGGGGGGCAGCGCTATACGATTCTCCCCACCCGAATGAAGGACGAGGCGCTCTTGGAGCAGGCGCTGAACGATTGGAGCTGTTCCCTGCGCAAAGCGGAATCCGCCGATTCCATTACTTTTGGCGGCGAGCGAGAAGCTACTTTTATCGTGAACGAGGAGGGCTGCTACGATCTGATTTTGCCGGAGTCCGCGGATCGGGAGGCTTTTGCCGAATGGGTGGAGAAGGTGGAATTGTCCTACCATCACTACCTTCAACAGAGCGTTTACACCAGCTTGATCGAAAAAGCCAAGGAGCAGGGGCTTATTCTGGAAACGGAAGAAGTGCTTGAGGATAACTCCATTCAAGTGACGTACATATTGAACGGATAGAAGGTGAAGGCATGGCAAAAACGTATACTAACCGCGGGATGTCCTGGGAGATCGTCAACAGCTGGTGGATTCTGTTAACCTTGGCCCCCTTCGGAATCACAAGCTTTGTCTCTTTTTTGTACATCGGGTTCAGAGTGAAAAATCAACGTTGGCGCTTATACGGGTTTGGATATCTGGCCTGGTTCATCACGGCCTTTACGGTCACCGCCATGGGGATGGACTTCGGCGCGTATATGGCGATTGTCCTTTGGGTGGTTCCTGTAATTCACGCTTTTATGGTAAGGCCCGCCTTTTTGATTCAATTGGATGTCTATATAGACGGGCAAGGAGCCCGCGAACAAGAACGGATCGCAAAGCTCAGACAGGAGGCCGAAACGCGGCTGAATGCCGGCGGAGGAGGTTCGGGGATGAAGCGGCCTCCCCAGCCGCAAATACCCGCCCGGGAGAGTTGGCAGGACGAGGCGGATGGACAGCCGGCCGCCCCCCCGCTCCAGGACTCGACAGCCGCGGCAGGACGAACCGATGTCAACACGGCGACGGAAGCGGAGCTTGCGGCTATTCCGCAGATCGGCATCATTTTGGCTAAGAAAATCGTCATGAAGCGCCAGGAAATCGGCGGCTTTGAATCATTCGACCATTTTATATCGGTGATGGGAATTACCCGGCAACCTAACCACGTCATTGAGCCGTTGGTGATGTTCTCACAGCAGCAGCTTAAACAAGCGCCGCCGATTTCCGGAAGAAAAGTTGATTTTTAAAGGGAGAGAAGGGTCAACATGAACGTAGTCCATGATCAGCAACGAACAAAGACTTTGTTAGCCAACCTGCTGAAAGCGCGGTTTCCTTATTTGTACATTCAGACTTGGGAAGAAGACCGCATTCTGTCGCTTATCCGTTCCGTGGCGCAGGACGCCGGATTAATCAAAACCCCCCGTGAGGTGCTGACTTGGCGGGTGACAACCGGAATTGTCGACGGGAACCACCAGCCGAAGGGGGACAGCAAACAGCCCCTGAAAGCGCTCGAGTTCATCGAAAAATACGACAAGCCCTGCATTGTCGTCCTGCAGGATTTCCACGTGTTTTTCGGCGGGCAAGGGCGGGCGGCCGATCTTCAGGTCATCCGAAAATTAAGGGATATGCTGATTCTGATCAAGCAGAGCGCGCATCCCATCAATGTGATTTTTACGTCATCGGCGTTAGTGCTTCCGGAAGATCTCCAGAAAGACGTCACCATTGTGGACTTCGAGCTGCCGAGCTTCGAGGAAATCAAGGCGGTGCTCGAACAGATGATTGCGATCAACGAGCAGAGCGGGAGAATCCAGATCGAGCTGGGCGAGGAGGATAAGGAGCGGCTAGCCCAGGCGGCGCTGGGTCTGACTCTGTCCGAGGCGGAAAATGCGTTTGCGAGGGCGATGGTGGAAGACGGCAAGCTGGACGCCCAGGACGTGGAGGTCATTCTGGAGGAGAAAGAGCAGATTGTTAAAAAGACCAGCATTTTGGAGTTTGTCCGAAGCAGCCTGAAGATGGAGGATATCGGCGGACTCGAAAACCTTAAACGCTGGCTGTCCAAGCGCAATAAATCGTGGCTCGATTCGGCCAAAAAGTATGGACTGCCCGCACCAAAGGGAGTGCTCATCACGGGAGTTCCTGGCTGCGGTAAGAGCATGATCAGCAAGTCGATCAGCTCCTTGTGGCAGCTTCCGCTGCTGCGCCTGGACATGGCCCGGATCTTCACGGGCATCGTGGGCGGCAGCGAAAGCAACATGCGCAAAGCGATCAAAACGGCGGAGGCGATTTCTCCGTGTATCCTTTGGGTCGACGAGATTGAAAAAGGCTTCAGCGGCATTACGAGCAGCGGAGACAGCGGCACGTCCGCCCGGGTTTTCGGGCAATTCCTGACCTGGATGCAGGAGAAAACCAAGCCGGTCTTCGTCGTGGCGACCGCGAACAATATCTCCGAGCTGCCGCCGGAGATGATGCGGAAAGGCCGGTTTGACGAAATCTTTTTTGTGGACCTGCCGACCAAACGGGAGCGGAAGGAAATCCTCAGAGTTCATTTCCACAAGCGCATCCAGGATCCTGAAGTGCTTGGCGAGTTCCAGTTGACCGACGAGGTGTTGGAGGATCTGGTGGAGAAAACCGAGGGGTTTGCGGGAGCCGAAATCGAACAGTTGATCGTCGACGCGCTGTTTGAGGCTTTTGCGGAAAACCGGTCCATTCGCCTGGAGGACTTCCACAAAGCCATCGCCAACACCGTTTCGCTGTCGGTCACCCTGGCGGAGCAAATCCGGGCGCTGCGGGACTGGGCTAACGTCCGGGCTGTGACGGCCACCCCACGGGAGGACCGCGAAGGCTACGACGGCAAGTCTTCCGGAGCAGGCCGCCTGTTCGGCGACAAGGGGCATGACGATGTCCGCCTGAACCGCGGAGGCCGCGCGATCGATTTCTAAGGGGGGAGTTTAGTGCCGGAAAAAATCCAGATTCGTATTTTCCCGGACGGCACCGTCAAGGCGGAAACGCTGGGAATCAAGGGGCAAAAATGCACGGACGTGATCCCGCTTCTGGAGAACCTGCTGAAGGCGGAGGCTTTGAAAGCGGAGTATACCCGGGAGTATTATGAGGTGGAAGAAGAGGTCGAGCTTCAGCAGCAGAATAATATTCTGAAATCCTAGAGATAGGATGAGAATTTGATGGGAGCCTGATGCGATCAGGCTCTTTTTGCGTGATGGAAGCAAGTGATTATGATTTGAGAACGATCGGTAAAAATAATTCTTTACTGATCATTCTCATTATGCTAAGATCGTTTCAGGAGGGAATTGAAAATGGCCAGGAGCAAAGAATTCGAAGAGAACGCGGTTTTGGAGAAGGCCATGAAGCTGTTCTGGGAGCAGGGCTACGAGAAGACTTCCATGAATGACCTTGTCGAGTGCATGGGGATTCATCGCAGAAGCCTTTACGATACCTTTACCGACAAACGCACCTTGTTCCTTAAAGCGATGGACCGATTTGAAGACCGGATCAGCACCAGATTGGCAGCGGGAGCCAAGCAGTCCAATACGGCGCTCGAAGCAGTCGAATTTGTCTTTGATTTTATGATTAACGGCGAGGAAGACACGCCCCCCGGCTGTATGCTTGTCAATTCGGCCGTTGAACTGGGGATCCGGGATGCGGATGTCGACGCTAAGGCGAAAGAGGCTTTTGCCAAGGTGGAGCGGCTGCTGGAAGAAATCATCGCATGGGGGCAGCGGAACGGCGAGTTTACGAAGCGGCACGATGCCAAGGCGTTGGCTGAGGTTCTGCATAACGCTTTAACGGGCTTGAGAGTCATGGCCCGGACTTCAGTCGACAAGGCGAAGCTGCGGCGGATTGCCAAATTGTCGATGCATATACTAGAGAAAGCGGCGGACTAATTTTTTTTCGTAAATTTAGAACGACCGTTCTCAAAAGCTGTCCACGGACATTCTAGAACATTCATTCTCAAAATAAAAAGGAGACATTTTCATTATCTGCCGCCTTTCGCCATCCACAACCTAAAAGAGGTCCACACACTAAGGAGGAAATGAATCATGGAGAACAAAATTGCTTTAGTCACCGGCGCAAGCAAAGGAATCGGGTATGAGGTAGCCAGACAACTGGCGAAGCAGGGCGTTACCGTATTGGTTGCGGCACGCACCAAAGCAGCGGCGGAGGAAGCGGCGGGAGAACTGCGGAGGGAAGGGCTTCAGGCGCTCGGAGTGGAGCTGGAGGTGACGAATGCCGAACATATCGCGGAGATCGCTCAATTCATCCAAGAAACCTACGGACGCTTGGATATTTTGGTTAACAACGCGGGGATCTGGGCGGAGAACTCCGGCTACGAGGGGGACGCCTTTCGGGATACTTTTGAAGTGAATACGTTCGCGCCTTTCTTTATTACGGAAGCTCTGCTGCCGCTGTTGTTAAAAAGCGATGCGGGACGGATTGTCAACCAAAGCAGCGCCCTGGGCTCCATTCAGTTCCAGCTGTCCAATGAACTGGCGCAGCGGATCGCGACGCCGGCGTACTCGGCCTCCAAAGCGGCCTTAAACATGCTGACGGCTTATTGGGCGCAAAAGACCAAGGGAACGAATCTCAAGGTCAATTCGGTGCACCCCGGTTTGGTCAAAACCCGAATGGGCGGAGAAAAGGCGGAGCTTTCCGCGGAGGAAGGGGCGAAGACGGCGGTTCGCTTGGCGACCCTAGCTCAGGACGGGCCAACCGGCGGGTTTTACTATATGGATGAGCAGTTGCCTTGGTGAAATGTTCGAACAACAGGAAGGCCTCATCGGAATGAGTCCGCATTTATTCGATCGTGTTTCCCTGCGCCTTTCCGCGAATGAAACCGGCTGATCATGGCAATCCCTTAGGATAAGTCTATTTATATCAAGTAGGGAGGAAGCCAGGATGTTAAATATCCCGTCGGAGATTGAGGGAATGCGCGCTTATTATGGCGATGTGTGCGGGGATTTTGAGAAGCAGGGATTTCATTTTTGCGGAAGCTGGGAATATTACGCCGGATTTTTCGATTCCATTCTGCACATGAACGAAGGAACCACGGTGTACTTGCGCCTGCCGGCACGGGTTGTGGAAGGGAAGCTGGATCGGGACGACGCTTTGTTGGAGTTTGGGCGTCCGTTTCTGATCAAGCATATCGTGCATACAGGACTCGATGAGAACGGCGAGTTAGGCCCGTTTACGGCCTTCGGATTGAACCAGTTTCAAGCCCCCGTCGATCCGGACGACCGGATTGAACATGAAAACCGGTGGCGGCAGGCCGGAGAACAAGCGATCGGGAGAATAAAGCAATACCTCCAATAGTCCGGGGTTACAGGAGCCAGATAGGTTGAACTATTGATTTGCCTAGTGGACAGCCGTGTGAATGGTGCTTTTCACCATTTTGCCCACAGTTAATTCTCTGGTTGAGATTAAAGGGAATTCCTCCCTTTAATTTAGTGCCGATGCGGTTATAGAGGCGAATTAGCTGGAAAACCTCCCGTTAATCCGCCTGAAATTGAGTATATTGGCAGTTGAGCCGCGAAATAGATGGAGCTTTTCCAGCTAAATTCGATCCAAGGGCCGAAAGAGGGATATTAACGGGAGGTTTTCCCGTTAATGTGTGCGGATGCCGACACAACAGCATTCAAAAAAGCAATAAGAGCATTTGCCTTTGTCGCCATGCTGGGGGCGTAATCCGAAAAGGGTAACCCCTTCGGCCTATAGTTGGGGCGGAGACAGCAACCAGGAACCTATTTGCTCAGTTATCGCAAATATTCTTCTCCGGAAAAAGTTAAGGGCGCTAACCTGAATCAGGTAGCGCTCTTACGCCGTTTTACGGTCCGGATTTGCCTAAAAAGCATCGATCCAGCAAATAGCCCATACTCTGTTATACTAAAAACTAGCTGTTGGCTGGCGAAAGGGCGTTTTAGTTTGCCGATTTCGCCATGAGAGTGGCGGGTGGCCCGAGAGGCGGCCGGAATTTGTGCGGGGGTGGAGACGTGAAATTATCCAATAGAGCGCGGCGATTTCTGGATCACTCCAAATGGAAGGATTCCGTTCGGGAGGAGAAAGACATCGTTCAAGCGTTCGAGGCTGCGGGGATAGCACCTACTAATGCATTGATCGAATTTCAAAAGAATTTTGGCGGCTTTACATACTATGCTTACCTGGAACCCATCGTCTTTGGGATTCTTCATAAGCCCCCTTGCCGAGGCGCCTTTGAGTGCGAGACGGGGCTGATCGTCATGGAGCCGGAAGACGACATCGTCGTCCGGCACTTGGAGTGTGCGGATACTTTATACCAAGAGACCTTTACGATCGACGAGCAGGGAAGATATTACGAAGGGTACGATATCAAATGCCATCGTTTCGAGACCCATATCGAAAACTTGGCGATGCTGGAACAGGTGAACACCGGAAAATGGAAGAGCGTTTTTAAATATGAATTGGATTTCTACCACAAGGGCTGTTACGACATCGTGGATCAGACGAAGTACGGGGAATTGGTTCGGCGGATGGGGTTGAAAAAGATAGATGACTTTCCCGAAGATATCGTCAGTTGGGATACGAACGGCGAACTGCTCGTCTGGCGGAAGGCCGATGCCGTCATTGTCCTAAGCGAAACCGGGATTTCGGCCCGGCAGCGGGAGGAGATCGAAGGGATCTTCGGGTAACCACAGCCTAGAGCATACTATAAAAGGGAGCAGGACGGATGAGGGTACTATACGAGGATCGGGACGAAGAGGGAGGCAGGCTGGTGGTTTATGAGACCTCCCGTTACGAGGGGGAACGCGGAAATTTCCGGGTACTGGCTTTTTCGGACGGAGCCGCTCAAGGGATTATGGATATCGATCGCCCGAGCCGCATTGTTTTTGAATATCCAAGGGCCTTGCTTCATCTCATGGAATCCCATATACCGGATTTCAACGACGCTTATATCATCGGGCTCGGCATCGGGACCCTTCCTGCCCGGCTTTACGATAAACGGGTGAAGGTGGCGGAGATCGACCCGCGGGTAAAAGAGGTCAGCCGCCGTTATTTCGGATATTCCCCGGATAATGTGGATGTTGGCGATGGACGGTGTTTGCTGGTAAGGGAGCCGAATCTCGCCTATGATTTCGTGGTGCTCGACGCGTTTACGGAGAAGGATACGCCGCTTCACCTGCTTTCGCAGCCTTTTTTTCGGCTGTGCAGGAACAAGCTGAACGAGCGGGGGGCCCTCTTGATGAATCTGTTTGGCCGCGGGGGAGGCGATACCCTCATTCGTGCCGTGCATACCACGTTACGGGCCGTTTTTCCCTATACTTGCTGTTTTGAACTGCCGCAAACGGGAGCGGCCGATAAAAGAAACATCCTGCTCATGGGAGCCGGACAACCCATTCACTTCCGGGAGAAAGAGATGGCCGGTTTCGTCGCCTTCCAACCGGAGGAAGGATATGTCATCCAGGATCGAACATGAAATTTTCCGATTGTAAAAAGCGGGCAGGAACGTTATAATTTTTCACTTATGAAGGGTACAAGGTGTAAAGGAGTTTAATGTGATGATGAATAACTACGGAATACCGGACGATGCGCTGATTACCGTCGCGGGCACGGTCGGAGTGGGCAAATCGACGCTGACTACGGCGCTTGCCGGGCGGCTGGGATTCAAGACTTCGATGGAGAAGGTCGATCATAACCCCTATTTGGAAAAGTTTTATGCGGACTTTGAGCGCTGGAGCTTCCATTTGCAAATTTATTTCCTGGCTGAGCGGTTTAAGGAACAGAAAGCGATCGTGGAAGCCGGCGGCGGGTTCATCCAGGATCGTTCCATCTACGAGGATACCGGGATCTTCGCCAAAATGCACGCCGATCAAGGCACGATGTCGGCCACGGACTATCAGACGTATACCAGCCTGTTTGAGGCGATGGTGATGACGCCTTATTTTCCGCATCCGGACGTAATGATTTATTTGGAAGGCAGCCTGCCTGCCATCTTATCCCGGATCCAGGAGCGCGGCCGCGACATGGAAATTCGCACGGAACGCGCGTACTGGGAGCGGATGCATGCCCGGTACGCCGAGTGGATCGACGGTTTTACCGCCTGTCCCGTACTTCGGCTGAATATCGAGGAATACGATGTGAACGATCCAGCATCGCTGGATGACATCATTCGCCAGATTCACGATACGATGGAGCGAACAGAGCTTGCGTACCGCGGATCGCTTCAAGGGACGGAAGTCCGAACCCTCTAGCCTGAAAAAGAAAAGCAGACGTCGCATTGTCATCCCCCGATTTCGGATGGGCAATTGCATGTGATCGCGGGGATTTTCCGCTAACCCTCATCATCATTAACGGGAGTTTCTCCCGCTAATTTTGCCTGTTTAGCTTAAAAGGACCGAATTACCGGGATATTCTCCCGTTAATTCGGCCTGATCCACGATAATGACCCCCCAGGAAGCTTGGTTAACGGGAGGTTTTCCAGGTAATCGCGGCCTGTACGCTTTTGGAGCAAAATTACCTGGAGATTTTCCCGCTAATTCGGCGCGGATCATACATCCCACATAGCACAGCCGACATAGCACAGCCCACATAACACATCCCAGATACACACATCCCACACAACCACATCTCACTTACCCAAAGTCATACCAGCCGCTGCTTCTGCCGGTCCTCCCAGGCCCTCTCGTCACCCGGAAAGGAAAATTTTACTTGCCATCCGCGGGTTCTTCTGTTATCTTTGATAGTAACAAATTGTTATTATCAATTTTATACTAAGTAACAATTTGAGTTTGGCTCCAAGCGTGAGCGGAAGAAAGCTGAGGAGATGCAAGGTGAAGAAGCTTACGGGCAGCTGGAACTTGTTTGAAATCGCATGGCTGGTTCTGTTTACCTCCATTGCTATAGGATTCACGGTGATATCCAAGGACTCCTTGTTCGGATTTACGGTGTTTGTTACGGGCGTGCTATGCGTGGTGCTGGCGGCCAAGGGGAGCCTGATGAGTTATGTGTTTGGCATGTATAACACGGTCGGCTACGCCTACTTGTCCTATGTCAACGGGCTGTTCGGGGAGGTTATGCTAAACCTGCTGTTTTTTGTCCCCATGAATGTCGTCGGCTTTTACATGTGGAAGAACAACCGTCAGGGCGGCAAGCTGGCCATGCGCCAGATGAAGCTCCAAGGATTGCTTGGGGTCGGCATGGTTTCTGTGGCAGGCTGCCTGCTGTTGGGCTTCGGGCTCTCGTTCATTCCCGGACAGAACTCGCCTTATATCGATGCGATTACGACGGTGCTGTCCATTGTGGCGACGTTTTTGATGGTCAGACGATTCAAAGAGCAATGGCTGTTCTACATTGTACTCAATATGTTCACGGTGCTGCTGTGGGTGATTCGGATGGTTGAAGGCAGTCCGGACGGTCTGCTGATGATCGTCATGTGGAGCGCCTATCTGATCAATGCGGGATACGGCTATTACAACTGGAACAAAGGGGCCAAGGAGGCGTATGCATGAAGACGTTGGGATTGACGCTGGGGAAATTCGCCCCGCTGCATAAAGGGCACCAATACATGATCGAGACGGCGCTGCAAGAAGTCGACGAACTGATCGTCGTGATCTATGAGACGACCGTCACGCCGATCCCGCTTCATATCCGGGCGAACTGGATACGCCGTCTTTACCCGGACGTGCGGGTGATCGAAGCCTGGGACGGCCCGGACGGCTACTCCGACGACCGGGAACACGAAATCCGGGAGGAGCAGTATATTCTGGGCCTGCTGAAGGGAGAGCAGGTAACGCACTTTTACTCGAGCGAGTTCTACGGCGAGCACATGAGCATCGCTTTGGGCGCGGTGGACCGGCGGGTGGACGAAGCTCGCTTACGGGTCCCGGTCTCGGCGACGATGGTGCGTTCGGACCCTTACAAGTACCGGGAATTCGTAAGTGATGTCGTGTACCGGGACCTAATTACGAAGGTGGTGTTCGTGGGGGCGATGTCGACCGGCAAATCGACGATCACCGAGGCGCTGGCCCTGCGGTACAAGACAACCTTTGCCAGCGAATACGGCCGCGACTATTGGACCGAGCATCAGGTGGACCGCCGAATCGGCTTCGAGGCGTTCAATGAAATCGCGGTCGGGCATATCGAGCGGGAGGAGCGGGCTGTGCTTGAGGCGAACCGGTATCTTTTCGTCGACACCAATGCGATTACGACGTACATGTTCGCGCTCGATTACCACGGCCGGGCGCCGGAGCTGTTGACCCGGATCGCGCTCGAAAACGCGCAGCGCTACGATTTGTTCTTCCTGTGCGAAGACGACATTCCTTACGACGACACCTGGGATCGCAGCGGGGATCAGAAGCGGCATGTTTTTCACAAGCAAATTATCGCGGATTTGAAGGAGCGCCGGATCCCCTACATTTCGCTGCGGGGAAGCCTGGAGGAGCGGATGCGCAAGGTTGACGAGGTGCTGGCGAAGTTTCAGCCTTACGGCAACTACTTTGGGGAAATGCTGAACTGACCATGGAAAAAGAGTGAAGGAGCGAGCGGAACCGATGGATTTGAAGGATCGCGACGGACTGACGGAACGCGAGTTTTTGGAGCAGTACCGGGCTGGGGACTTTGAGCGCCCGTCGGTGGCGGCGGACATGGTGATTTTTACCGTGACGGACGCCCAGGCGGACAGCTACCGCAAGCTTCCGGAGAAGGAACTGCGCATATTGCTCATTCGCCGGGGAGGGCATCCCTTCCTGGGCAAATGGGCCCTGCCGGGCGGCTTCGTCCGCCCGAACGAGACGACGGAGCAGGCCGCCGCGCGCGAGCTGCGCGAGGAGACCGGCCTGGATGACGTGTATTTGGAGCAGCTGTATACCTTTAGCGATATCGGGCGGGACCCCCGCACCTGGGTGATGAGCTGCAGTTATATGGCCCTGATCAATAGCGACCAGTTCCAGCTTAAGGCGGGGGACGATGCGGCCGAGGCCGCCTGGTTCAAGGTAACCTACCAGCTGCTGCGGGAACGGAAGGAACTGCTTGAAGAGGGCGGATACGTGAAGACGCTGGAGTACGAGCTTAAGCTGAGCGCCGAAGAAGAGGAGCTTACGGCCGTCGTGGCGAGAACGGTGACAGCCAGGCCGACTTCGACGGGGACGGCTTATGCGATTGTTGCCAACGACGGTTTGGCTTTTGACCATGCCAAAATCATTGCCTGCGCCATCGAGCGGCTGCGCGGAAAGGTGAATTACACCGACATCGCTCTGCATTTAATGCCCCAGCTGTTCACTTTGACGGAGCTCCAGCAGGTGTACGAGGTCATTTTGGATAGAGAGCTGCTAAAAGCCGCTTTCCGCCGGAAGGTCGCGGATCTTGTGACGGAAACGGACCATTATACCGAAAATGCGGGACACCGGCCCTCCCGCTTGTATCGGAGGAATTTGGAGGGATACCGATGATTTACAATATCGAGGAATTAAGACAAGCCTATAACGCAGGGAAAACGTTCAAGTTTGTATTCTTTTGGGGCCATACCCCGCCGAAGAATGGAGGCGTCGACAAGAGCTGCTTCAGCCAATGGTGGATGTGCCCGTTTGAGGTGGAGGGCACGAAGTATTCCTGTGCCGAGCAGTTTATGATGGCCGAGAAAGCCCGGCTGTTCGGGGACGGCGAGATGCTGGAGGCGATCCTGGGGGCCAAGCATCCGAAGGAGATGAAGGCTTACGGGCGAGCGGTCCGCAACTTTGACAAGGAGATTTGGGACAGCGCGTGCTACGGCATAGTGAAAAGAGGCAGCTTGGCCAAATTTTCGCAAAATCCTGAGCTCGGCGATTACCTCAAAGCGACGAAAAACCGCATTCTGGTCGAGGCCAGTCCGCGGGACCGCATTTGGGGGATCGGGATGGGACAATCAAACCCGGACGCGGAGAACCCGGTGAAATGGCGGGGGCGGAATCTGCTGGGCTTTGCGCTGACCGAAGCGCGTGACGAATTATTATTGAAAGAAGGGAACGGTAATGAAGCGTAAAGGAATTGCCGAGGATACCTTGCGGATTCAGCGGCAAGGGTTCTATGAATATGAGGGGCGCCGGGTGGATTTTGCCGCGGCGCAGAAGCATTCGGAGGAGAACAGCGAGCTGATCACCCCCGAACGGGGGGCGGAGCTGGTGCGGGCAAGCGCCGGGCTGCCGAGGCTGCCGCAGGCCGCCGCGCGTTCCGTCGCCAACGAGGCGACGGTGAAGGCGATCTTGGGCTTTGCGGAAGCCGGAAAGGAGCAAGTTGGCGTGCTGAACTTCGCCAGCGCCAAAAACCCCGGGGGCGGCTTCCTGAACGGCGCGATGGCCCAGGAGGAGAGCCTGGCCGCTTCCAGCGGTCTGTACGAAACGCAGCTGCGAAACGAAGGCTACTATAAGGCCAATCGGGCCTGCGGAACCATGATGTATACCGATCATGCCATCTATTCGCCGGATGTGGTGTTTTTCCGCGACCCGAGGTTCGAGCTGATCGAGCGGCCGGTCACGGCGTCGGTATTGACGCTGCCCGCCGTGAACTACGGGCAGGTTCTGCTCAAAGGGGAGGACCCGTTGGAGGCGGAGCGCGTTATGAAAGACCGGATGCGGCTGGCCTTGGCGATCTTCGCCCATAAGGGCGACCGGAACCTCATCCTGGGCGCTTACGGCTGCGGCGTATTCCGGAACGATCCGGTGAAGGTGGCGAGATGGTGGCGGGAGCTTTTGGATGACGAGGGCTTTGGGACATTGTTTGCGGAAATCCGCTTCTCGGTCTTGGACCGTTCGAAGGGCGGGGCCTGCATCACGGCTTTTGAAAATACGTTCTAACTAAGGCTGCCCGATAGCGGGGATGCTCATGTTGTAGGAGGGAGAAATCGTTCGGCGATTTCTCCTTTTTTTGTACCGTACTCTTCTCGCACTTTTGATCTACAACTAAATGTTTGGTTTGAATTAAAGGGAATACTTCCCGTTAATTTGGTACGTATGCGGCTGCAAGGGCGAATTAGCTGGAAAACCTCCCGTTAATTCGCCTAAAATGGTGTATTGCGGCAATAGGGCCGCGAAATAGATGGAACTTTTCCAGCTAAATCTGCTCGAAAAGCCAAGAACGGTATATTAACAGGAGATTTTCCCGTTAATGGTATAGACTCCGAGGGTGGGACATTATATCTACAAAAACAAGGTTGGCCGATGAGGCATTACCGTCTGCTCAAATAGCGAGCTTCCACCTTGGAGGTCATTTCAGGGCATACTTCCAAATTTAGGTGGAAATTCGCGGCTCCATGAGATATATTTTTGATAGGATTTGATAGCGCTTCCAAATGGAGACGAAAATTTCACGAATTATGCATATCAGACAGACTACCCCATTCTTTATGTGATCCAAAAAAAAATCCAGACGGAGGAACGCCTATGCCTCAAACGGTGCGTTGTTTTGCCCTATGTGCGCTAACTCTCGCTGCTGTCCTATTCTCGGGATGCACGTCATCAGAGGAGACTACGGGGAACAAGAAGGGGACCGAGGTCAGGGTCGAACCATTGACCGAATATACCCCCAAGGAGGAGGGGGCTTTCATAGAAAGCCTGAGGAAAAACCAAAACAAGGACTCGAATAAAGATCTGTACGAAATCTATCAGGATCTTACGGTCATCGACATTCATAATCACGATGCCTCCGACCCGGGAGCGATCGGGAAGTGGGGGGAATACGGCATCGACCGCCTCGTGTTATTCGGAAATATATCGGAGCCGAGCGCCCAGCAAACGGATAAACTGGCCTGGCAGCAATATCAGCAAGCGCCTTCGAGCGTATACCCTTCCTTTGCGGGATTTCCGATCTATGAAGAGGAGGGGGTGTCCATCGTTAAGCAAAACCTGGAACAGGGCTATTTGAACATCGGGGAGGTGGCCGCCGCTTCGACTTATTCGCAAACGGTCTCCCGGGTGGCCTGGAAGGCGGAGCATCCGAACGACGGGAATTTCCCGAAGATATATGATTTGGCGGCCCGATACCAAGTGCCGATTCTGCTGCATATCGACCCGCCGAACGGCGAGCCGATCACCCGTCTGGAGGAAGCCCTGGATCAGCATCCGGATACCGCCATCATCTTCGGACATGCCAACGCATATAACCCTCCGGAAAATATCGAACCGCTATTAAACAAGCATCCGAACTTGTATATTGATTTTTTTGCCGGGTTTACGGCCTATAATCCCGAGAGCACCAACAAATTGGAGGACTTCGTGCCGCTGATGGAAAAATACCCCGACCGCTTCATGCTGTCGACCGATGCCGGATTTGGCTTGACGACGGAACAAGCGGCGAAAGCGTTATATGAAACGATCGATCTGCTTTCCCCGGAAACGGCGCTGAAGGTCGCTTATCAAAATTACGAGGGTCTGATCGAGCGGCAGCCCCCGACCGAGACGCAGATCCAAACGATCAAGACCTTATCCGCCAAAGCCGGAAGATTCGAAACGTATCGGTTGAATAAGCGGATGGCCAATGAGCTGATCTTTGAATTGACAAAGTTAACGGAATCAGCCCCGTAGCTGCAGTATGGCCTATTAAAAAGCGAAGAGGGTCATCCCGACGGATGACCCTCTTGCTTTTTCCGTAAGCGGCGGCTTAAGGCTCAAGCCCCCAAACCAGGCTGCCGTTCAAATACAGCGGAACGCGCTCCCAATCCGCATAAGCGGTTTTGGTTCCATCATAAGAGAAATCATCCGCTTCGCTGTAGTTGGACCAATCGGCTTTGTTGAAGCGAACCTGAATATCGCCGGTGTCCGCGCCCGGTGCGAGCGTTCCCGCATCGGATGTGAAGCCGACCTCCAGGTAATAGTCCGCACCGTCTTTACTCTCATTCAGTTTCACGAAGGAGCCGGTGACCTTGCCGCTGCCGATGACTGCGTAATCACAGTGGAACTGCTGGGCCTGGTCGCCGTCGACCGTGAAATAATAACGCAGCTTCACATCGCTGAGCGCCACGCTTTCTTCCCCGGTGTTGACGATTCGGAACTGCGCCCGAATCTGGTTATCGTCGGGATTCGTGTCATTCGTGCGGTACTGCAGCTTGAGATCGCCTTCAACCGGCGTCGGCGCCTCCGTCGGCTTGGCGCTGACCTCGACGGAATCGGGACTGCTGCCGACTTCATTGGCGGCGCTGACCACATAGTAGTACGTCGTGTCATTGACGACATCAAGGTCCACATAGGACGTCTCGGAGATCGTGGCGACGTTCGTGTAAGGACCGCCGCTGGTTTCAGCCCGCTTCACGGTGTAGCTGTCCGCGCCGCTTGATTTGCTCCACGTCAGCGAGACTTGCGCATCCCCGGGAACCGCTTTCAAATTACCGGGAGCTTTGGGGGCTACCGGCTCGACCGGACCGCCACCGCCGCCGTTGATCAAGCGGTCGTATTCGGCGTAGGCCGTGGCCATATCGACCTGGGACCAGAAGCGATGGTAAGTGAACTCGGGCGCGCCGTTCTCCCACTTCTGCGTTTGCGGATTCCAGGACGTGTTGTATTTGTCTTCCAGGTAGGACCAGGCGGGATCGTTCTTGATGTCCGGACGGACATCGGAATAACTGGCGTAAACGCCGTTGCCGCCTTTTGCCGGATCGGAAGGAACTGTGTTCGTTCCCGGGATCGTGTTGCCTTGGCCGCTCTTGCCGCTCCAGCCCGCCGGGAAATAGATCTCCTTCGTAAAGTAGCGGTAGTAATCGGCGCGCGCCTCCGGCTTCGTAATGCCTACGCCGTCGTTATGCCCCCAAGCCGTGTCGAGCAGCGATTTGGCCAGTTGCTCGGCTTCTCCGCCAAGCGGCGTATAGCTGCCGTTCTCCGCCTTGGTGGCCGCCGCGAAGAAGGTCAACGCTTTAATGTAACTGCCCAGGACGCCGGTGTCTTGCCCGGGGTTTTTGGTTACGGCGCGGAGACCGGGGTTGCCCGTGTGATTGCCGAAGCCGTTCCAGGTATCCGGCTGGCCCTCCCATTCGAGGTTGCTCGGAATCCAGAAGTCGCCGGGCGCCGAAACCGTGGCGATTTGCGGATTCTGTCCGCCGAGCACGCGGTTTCCTTGCTCGTCCAAGTAGTACCCGTCCGCGTCGGTTACCGGCTTTTGATCCACAAATACATAATCCATCGACCAGTCGATCCACTTGGTCACCACTTGCTTGGCCATGCGGAAGTTTTCGGACGAAGTGTCCCCCTTCGAGGCCAGGATATAGTACAATTCCGCGATCCGCTCCACCGGCCAGGCTTGCATGCCGAACCAGTTATTCGAAGGCGGGTCATGATAAACCGGAGCATCGTCATAAGCCATACCGTAGAATGTGCTCGTTCCAGCTGGATATGCTTTGTACGCGCCATCCCAGCTGTTCGTCGCTCCCCCGGCGATCGCCCCTTCGGCGGATTGCAGCCAGGTATAGAACTCCAACTGCCGCTTCAGCGAGGTATCCCAGTCCTGCCCGGCTGTCGGGGAGTCGGGAATCAGCCCGCCGTCCGGATCGGAGAGGGCGTAAGCCGCCACCACGTTCTGGTATCCTTGATGCGCGTGGCTGGCCCCGATCCGCCAAGCCCAATTGCCCGACTGTCCGAGACCGCCGCCCCAGGCCGTATACCAGGCCATGAGATAGTGGCTGGCGTTCTTGCCGGTGCCCGCCGCCGGACTTCCGTCCGCCGCGCTGCCGATTTGCTGAAAGTACTTATCGTACATGCCGTAGCGGAGGTAATCGCCCATTTTCTCGGCTTTATTCAGATAAACCTCATTGTCGTAGCCGAGCTCCTTCGCCCAATACATGGCCTGAACGGCCCGCGCATCGGCGTCGGTCGCGTTGGTGTAACGCCACTGCGCTGCCGGAGCTTGATTCTCCTTGGTGAACAGGGTCATGAAGCCCTCACCGGGTTTGCCGAAGGACTTGTCGTCCTGCGAAGGATGGGGAATGGCTTCCCACACGGATTCCTGCTCCCCGCGTTGGAACGTGTTCACGTAGGTGGCGGTATGGCTGGGGTTCAGCAGATTGCCGAATCCGTACCAGTTGTCCACGTCCAGAAGCCAATGCATCAGGTAAGTCTGGTTGTTTCCATATGTGGCCTTGAGCTCGGCGTCCAGCGGGTCTCTGCCGGCCGCGTATTGGCCGCTGAGCTGGCTGGGGTACCGGTCCGGCTGCGAATACTCCGCAGCGTACGTCGCCGGGCTGTTCGGATTGTAGTAGCTCATCGTCGGCTGTTCCTCTTTGCCGTCGCCCTCATTGACCGGAATAATGTACTTCTCCATATTATCCCAGGCGGCTTCCAGCTTGCTCCAATCGCCCGTATAGTGCCCGTACAGCACCTCGAGCCACAGCCAGTAACTGTAAGCCTCCGAGGTCGTCATATGCCCGTAATCGGGAGCTTCGCTCATCAGCGTTTCCACGGAATGGTAGGGGATGCCTTCGGGTGAAAAATACCCGTTACTAGGGTCCTTTAACTGATTATACAGCTGGAGAAACCGCGTTTCCTCCGGGGAAGCCGCCTGCACCGATGCCTCAGCCTGTTCGGGAGCCGGTTCCTGGGCCTGGACCCGAGTCGTTCCGAACCCGAACACGCCGGTCGTTGCAACGGAAAAGAATAAAACCACGGTCATCAGGATCGAAGCAGGTTTCCTGCACCTTGTCCAATGCGTCATCCTTACATCATCCTTTCGATTCGATTATAGGGTTTTGGAAAAGACTCAAGGCTCGACGCCCCAAACCTTTGTTCCGTTCCGATAAAGCGTGACTTTGTCCCAATCGCCGAAAGCTTGCTGTGTCCCGTTGTAGGAGTAGTCATCGCTTTCGTTGAAATTGCTCCAGTCGGTTTTGTTGACGCGGGCCTGAATTTCGCCGGTGTCGCCGCCGGGCTCCAAATTGCCCGCTCCCGGCGCAAAAGATATTTCGAGATAATAGTCCGAGCCGTCTGTGGAGGAATCCATTTTGACGAACCGCCCGTTGACGTTGCCGCTGCCGACGGCGGCGTAGTCGCAATGGAATTCTTGGGATTGCTCCCCGTCAATCGTGTAGTAGTAACGCAAGGTAAGATCACTGAGCGCCACCGCTTCATCGCCGGTATTCACGATGCGAAAATGCGGCCGAAACTGGTTGTCGCCGGCGTTCGCGTCATTGTTCCGGTACTGGACGACCAGGTCGCCTTCCGACGGAATGGGAACGGTGCGCGGCTTGGCGCTGATTTGGGCCGAGGGAAGGCTTTCGCCGACGTCGTTTCTGGCGGTGATGACGTAATAATACGTCGTGTCATTGATGACTCCGTCATCGGTAAAGGCCGGTTCCGTCGTCGTTCCTACCGTCTCGTAAGGGCCGCCGCTGGTCAGCGACCGCTTGACCAGATAATCGGCGGCGCCGCTTACGGCGTTCCAGGACAGCCGGACGATCCCGTCTCCCGGCACGGCCTTGGCGTTTCGCGGCGCGGCGGGCACCGTGGGTTCACCCGGATTCCCGCCTCCCGCGGGATGTTCGCCGAAAACGTGACGCCCTCCGTCGTACACCGGGATATACGGCGTCTTGGCCGGGGCCGCTCCTCCGCTGGCTACGCCCTGGAACGAAAAATCGTTGGCGTTGTTCCAGAAGTTGGTGTTTAGCGGCGCGGCGATCCGGAATTGCACCTCTTTGCGGAAGGCCGATTGCCCGCCCGGGTAGATCCGTGTACCGGTGAAATCGACGGTGGTGTAATAAATATGCCGGTCCGCATCGTAAGGCTGAAGCTCGGATACCGTGGCTCCCTGATTGTAGCCCCCCGCCGTTACGGTGATATCCTCCGGTCCGTATCCGGCTTCCACGGCTTCGCTCAGGTCAACGTAGTACCGGAAAGACATGTTCTCGCTGGCGCGGGCCGGCCAGCCGGAACGGTTGTTCAACAAGGCGCGGATTTCCACAAAATTGCTGCCGCTGGCATTGACCGAGGCTTCAACGAACATCTCGTCCTCGCGCTGTTCTGGAGCCGGGAAGTTAGAGAGAGGCTGTCTGCCCTCCCCGTGGAGCAGCATCATTTTAGCCAGCGCCCCGGTAAATCCGGCGTTATAATCGGTTGCGACCTCGTTGGATACGTAATCGCCGATGGAATCGGTGTACGCGTCGGTTTGGGAAGGGCCGCCGACCAACGCCCCGTACAGGATGTGGCGGTGGTTCTCAGGCACGTTCTGGTTATCCGCCCAGGAGCCGTGTGAAGTGCGGTGATGCGGGTGCTGCGGCGGATTGTTGCCGAAGCCGACCACATAGCTGCTTTCGCGGGGGTTATCGCCGAGCATGTACAGGATTTGCCGCTCCGCGAATGAACGCGCGTTTATTTTCTTCACGGGATCGCTGACCCAGTCGGAGTAGACAAAAGCAAGAAAGGCTTGATTTGCCGTATAACGAAGGGCCCCCCATTGATCGAGATGCGCAAGGCCGCCGGGGGTGTACGTTACGCGCTCGCCCGTACCCGAAACGCCGGTGGTCCAGAATTCCATGTTTTTTTCCGTAGAACGGACGAATTTGGGATCGCCGGTAATCCGGGCCAGCAGCAGTTGAGCGCCGTAATGCTTGTCGTCCCAGGCGTGCGTCCACTTGTAGTCCCATTCCCCTTGCTGGTTTGTGCCCCACAGCTCGCTCGCGGCGATCGCTTTATCGAGGTAAGTTTCGTCCTCCGTGGCCAAATAAAGCCATACGCCGCCCCAGCTCAATTCATCGGCATATCCGCTCCAGGAGTTGTAAAACTGTTGGGCATCGGTAATGCTGTCCGAATATTTGCCGCGATACTGATCGGCGAAGGCGTACAATTCCTTGGCATGCCGGAGCAGCTTATCCGCATAAGCCGGATCGCTGTCTCTGAAGATGATGGAACTTGCGGCAAGCGCCGCGGCGGTCTCCCCGGCAAGATCGGAGCCGGGCTTGGACGCGTCGATTTTATATGCGGGCCGCGCCATCGGCATGACCTCGGCGGGTCCCCACCAATTGTGATCGGCCGTCCCATTGCCGACTTGTCCCCACAGTTCGTTCGGGGCCGTGTGGGCTTTCATGAAATAATCCGTCGCCCAGCGGATGTTGTCCAATATTTCATCGAGCTGTCCGGACTGTTCGTATCCTTCCCGGTACTCATAAACAGACCATGCGAGCATTGTTGCGGTGGAAGCCATCGGAAAACCGAATTTGACATGGTCTCCGGCGTCATACCAACCTCCCGTCAAATCATGGCCGACATCCGCCCCGTCCTGCATTCCCGAATCGCCGCGCCACTCCACGCGGTTATTCTCGGGAAGCGCTCCCGAACGCTGCGTCTCATAGAAATAAATCGATTTCTGCAGCGCTTCGGCATAGTTGTAATCGGATGCCGCCGCATCGGCGACGGGAGTGAGAGAGGTCCATCCCGAATAGGTTGTAAGCGCTAACAAAAAGCTGAAAGAAAAAATCCCGCCTTTCCTTACCCATTTGCCCATAGCAGATTTCATCTCCTTCGGATGTGATCCTACTTAAACAAACGAATCGCCTCTTACAAGTCGGAACCAGCTGTACTTCTCTTCTGACTCGAGATGCTGCCTATCTGGAGTATCACTTGCGTTAGAACAAAAACAGCCCGTTCACCTCACTTTCGTTCTAGAGTGATGGACGCGCTGACTGGGAGCTTATAGCTAAACTATGGTCCCTGTCCATAATATAACAAGTAATGGAATAGATTTCTAGAGTTTACAGTAAAATTTTTCTATTCATAGCAATTAATTATTTTTCCTTTTGCTCATTTGCCTGGCGGACCAAGCTCCTATATGATGGAAATAGGGGATGAGGAGAGGATGGAATGAGGATTGAGCGGGAATTCACGAAGGGTTCAATTTGAAAGAGCGGCGGCCTATTTGGACGAGCAAAGGCGCCTGCTGCCGGATTTGAACATGAAGTACCTGGGCGCTGCCCTGTCATTTCCGCAAAGTATCGAACAACGGGACGGGATCCTTGATCGCATAAAACGCCTTCGGGAACACGACAAGGACGTCGTGATCGGCGCTTACTTCGTCCTCCCGGAAGATGGGGCAAGGAAGTATACCGACATCGTTTTTATTGGGAATGACTATTTACATCTCCAGCGAATCCGCGACTTTATGAAGGGACAAGGTGTGAAGCTGAACCTCAAGAATCCCTGCATCTTGTACAGGGAATTCACAGGGGATATACATAAAATACTTGGCGGCGGTACATCCAGAGTGACCAGCCTTAACGACTTGTACGCGAGCGTGGAGATCGAGCTGAAACCGCGGGAGATCGGTGCGGGATATGACTTCGGATTTAAAGTGACCGACGAAGAGATCGTAAGTTATTGCTGTCATAAGGATGATAAAGAAGGCTTGGAGCTCGGATACCGGCTGTTTCTGAAATCGTTGGAGTGCTTTTCCATAAAGTTCCAGACCGAGGGAGTAGCGCTGGGGTATCCGCTGCCGGACTGCGGGATTGAGGTCACGAAGACGTATTGCAGGATGTGCTTTTTTCGCGACTACTATTATATTGCGGGAGCCCGAGGGTCGCTTATGGCGGCTTTAAAGAAGGCGGATTGGCGGATATTCGAGCCGGTGATGGAAGTGGAATTAACCTGCGGCACAGCTTTTTTGGAGGAAAATCGTTGGTTGGACGCGGGGGAACATGTAAGTTCCCTAGGGGAGGGGGACAGCTGTCGTTTGGCTTTGAAAGCCAGACTATCCGCCATAATGGATCATTTGGAGGAATTGCACCATCACCCGCTAGTAATGGATCTTTCCATGAAAATAGGGGGATACGCTCCTCTGGAGGAAAACGCCGCCCCTGTGAACAAGTTCAAAATCATTTATGATATGGATCAATGGAAAGAGGAGTTGGACGAGGAGAATTAGCCATAAAGACTGAGCTATTGATCAGTATAAAAGACATCGACGGGAAGTGTTCTTATCACACTCTTGCTCAACGCCAATGGTTTAGTTGAAATAACGGGAATTCCTCACGTTAATTTGGGGCCTAAGCGGCCGCAGGGGTGCATTAGCTGGAAAACCTCCCGGTAATTTGCCTGAAACGGCGCATGCCGGCGATTGGATCGCGAAATAGATGGAGATTTTCCAGCTAAATCGGATTTAAGGTGTCAAAGACGGTATATTAACGGGAGGTTTTCCAGTTAATATAGCAGTTAAGTGTGATGCTCTCTACAGCGGCGCTCGATATCTACAATGTTGAATGTTGACGAAGGGTGTTTAGTTCAGACTGTATGGCTATTTACTTAAAACGAAGAAACGGAGGCAACTGGAATGAATGAAGAGTTGATCGCCCAATTGGAGGCGTGGCACGAAGAGGACGAGTTCGAGAAGATTGTCGATGCCATTATGGAGGTACCGGCGGAGGAACGGGACTACACCCTGGTCAGCCATTTGGGGCGGGCGCTGAACAACCTTGAGCGGTATGACGAAGCGGTGGAACAGTTTTTGACGGTTGCGGAGGAGGGGCAAGAGGACCCGCTGTGGCATTACCGCATCGGGCTGGCCTACTACTATTTGGAGCGGTATGAGGAGGCTTTGCGCGCTTTTGAAACCGCGGACCGCCTGGATCCCGGCGATGAGGATACGCAGGAATTCCTCGGCTGGATCCGGGACAAGCTTGCCGAGGACGTGTCGGCGGAAGAGTCCGGGGAGGAACCGGGGGGCGAGCCGGATGAACCTGGATCGCAGGAGCGCGGGTTTGGCGAGAAGGCCCGAGCGACCGCAGGGCGGCCGGACGCCGCCGACATCGATACGACGGGCTTCTGGGAAGACAGCGCGGAGGCGCTGGAGAAGTATGTGTCCGAGCCGCCGACGGACGAACTGGTGACTTCCGTGGAGGAAGAACTGGTCTTCCGCCTGCCGGCCTTCTACGTAGAGATGATGAAACAGCATAACGGAGGCGTTCCCCGCCAGCGGTTGTTCCCGGTGGATCCGACCGAATCCGGTGCCGGCAGGGATGCGATCGAAATCTCGGGGATTCTGGGCATCGGCCGGACGAAGAAGCACTCACTGTGCGGCGAAGCGGGCAGCCGGACGCTGATCGAGCAAGGGGGCTATCCCGAAATCGGGGTTGTCATTTGTGACTGCCCTTCCGCGTATGAAGTGGTCATGCTGGATTACCGGGAATCCGGAAATGACCGCGAACCTGAAGTGGTTCATGTGGATAAAAAAGAAAACAACCGCATCACCCGGCTCGCCCCCGATTTCGAGAGCTTTATCCGCGGATTGAAGGAAGAGGCGACGATGTAGGGTTGCTCCAGGCCCGCCCCGATTCGGGCGGGTTTGTTTTTCTTCCTGACCGGAGCTAATGAAGTACCTTTGAAAAGGAGAGCAGTATGCCACCATTGATCTATAAGCAATTAATCGATGACCTGAAGAAGAACATCCACGCAGGCAGGTACGCGGACCTGAGATTACCGGACGAGCGGAGTCTTAGCGAGACGTACCGGGTGAGCCGCAGTTCCGTGAAACGGGCGCTGGCGAAGATGGAGAGCGATGGGATTATTTTTAAGAAGCGCGGTTCCGGGACCTTCATCAATCCGCTGTATCTCAAGAACGAGTCGATTTTTAATTACGAGGGTTCGAATCTGGGCGTGACGGACAATTTTCAGATGGACGGAAAAAAGCCGAAAGTCAAAGTGCTGAGCTTCGAAGTGGTCTCGCCGACGGAGGAGTTGCAGCGCGATTTGTTTCTGGAGCCGCATGATTTTGTATATAAAATCGTTCGCCTGCGCCTGTTCGATGAGGAGCCGTTTATGATCGAGACCGGCTACATTCCGATCAAAATCGTGCAAAATTTGAACCAGACGATTATCGAAGGCTCGATCTTCAACTACTTGGAAGAAGCGCACAATATGGCCGTAACCAAGTCCTTTCTATCGATTTTTGCGGAGCCTTCCCAGCCGGAAGACCGGGGACTGCTGAACTTGCGGGAACACGAACCCGTCGGTATCATGGAAGGGGTCTTTTTTCTCGACAACGGCACGCCGTTTGAATTTTCCCATATGCGCTTCCACTACAAATATATGAAATTCAATACATTTGTATCGGTGCAACGATAAGGCTGAAACTTGGTTTCGGTCTTATTTTTTTTATGACGAAAGGAAACGGTCTTAATGGCTAGTCAAAGTGATATGTCAC
This sequence comes from Paenibacillus sp. alder61, assembly GCF_020179875.1. NCBI lineage: Bacteria > Bacillati > Bacillota > Bacilli > Caryophanales > Paenibacillaceae > Paenibacillus > Paenibacillus sp. alder61. The sequence continues at coordinate 79,281 of NZ_JAIUDG010000007.1, read as the reverse complement.
ATACAAAGAGGCACCTGAAGTGCTTCCAAACTCCCAACTCCAAAAAGATGCAAATCTGCAGGTATTTAGGCCGATCCCCGAGGGGATGAGAAAAAAGATGCAAATCTGCAGGCATTTCCAGCGATTTTAGAGAAACGAGCCGGTTTCGTCGAAAATTCCTGCAGATGCGCAGGAATTTTAAAATTTTGGGCCCCGAACAAGAAAAAAACATGCACATTTGCAGGAATTCTATGTTACCAAGGTTGTCTGACGGGTGGCTATGATCGGCTTTGGTTCAACCAAAATTCATAGTATGTTCATCTTTTCACAAAATTGGACCGTATCATTTTTCAAAAAAGTCGTTATGATAGATACATAGGTGAAATGTTTCACAAATGAACGAACAAAGAGATAGGAGTGAATGACATGGGAGTACCCATCGCACAACTGGACTACTCGTCAAAAACGTATCTGGAGAAGCTGGACGCTTATTGGCGCGCCGCGAACTTTATTTCCGTCGGGCAACTGTATTTGAAGGATAATCCGCTGTTAAGGGAACCGTTGAAAGCTTCGGACGTGAAGCTTAAACCGATCGGGCACTGGGGAACTATCCCCGGGCAGAACTTCATCTACGCGCACTTAAACCGGATCATCACGAAATACGATCTCAACATGTTCTACATCGAAGGCCCGGGCCATGGAGGCCAGGTCATGGTGTCCAATTCGTACCTTGATGGCAGCTATACGGAAATTTATCCCGAAATCACGCAGGATATCCCCGGCTTGAAAAAGCTGTACAAGCAATTTTCGTTCCCGGGCGGCGTAGCTTCCCATGCGGCTCCGGAGACGCCGGGATCGATCCATGAAGGCGGCGAGCTGGGGTATTCGCTTTCCCACGGCGTCGGCGCGATTTTGGATAACCCGGATTTGATTTCCGCGGTCGTGGTGGGCGATGGCGAGGCGGAAACCGGACCTCTGGCCGCTTCGTGGTTCTCCAACCGGTTCATCAATCCGATTACGGATGGCGCGGTGCTGCCGATCCTGCATCTGAACGGCTTCAAAATCAGCAACCCGACGATCCTTTCCCGTCAATCGAAAGAGGAGATTACGGCCTATTTTAAGGGCATGGGCTGGGAGCCTTTCTTTGTCGAAGGGGAAGACCCCGCGCGGATGCATAAGGAAATGGCTCTCGTGCTGGACGCGATCATTGAGCGGATTCATAGCATTCAGAGCCATGCGCGCAAAAACAACGATCCCGCCCGTCCGGCCTGGCCGATGCTGGTGTTCCGCAGCCCTAAAGGCTGGACGGGGCCGAAGGAATGGGCAGGCGTGCCGAACGAAGACTCCTTCCGCGCTCACCAGGTTCCGATTCCGGCGGATCAAAAGAACATGCAGCATGCCCCGGCTTTGCTGGAGTGGATGAACAGCTACCGTCCCGAAGAGTTGTTCGACGCAAACGGGCGCTTGAAAGCCGAGATCGCCGAAATCCTGCCGAAGGGCGACCGGCGGATGGGCAAAAATCCGGTCACCGATGCCGGCAAACTCGTGAAAGACCTGCGCTTGCCGGATTTCCGCAACTATGCGCTGGATAACTCCGTTCCGGGCAAAGTAATTGCGCAGGATATGGCCGTGCTGGGCAAGTACATCGCCGAAGTGGTGCGGATCAACGAGGAGAACCGGAACTTCCGCATCTTCGGGCCCGATGAAACGATGTCCAACCGGTTGGGCCCGGTGTTCGAGGTCACCAAACGTCAATGGCTGGACGCCATCAAAGAACCGAACGACGAGTTCCTGGCGTCTTACGGCCGCGTTATCGATTCCCAACTGTCCGAGCATCAGGCTGAAGGCTTGCTCGAAGGTTACGTCCTGACGGGCCGCCACGGGTTCTTCGCCAGCTATGAAGCGTTCCTGCGGGTGGTCGATTCGATGCTGACCCAGCATTTCAAATGGCTGCGCAAGGCGACCGATCAAGGCTGGCGCGCGGACATTTCTTCGCTCAATGTTGTGGCCACGTCGACGGTGTTCCAGCAGGATCATAACGGCTACACGCACCAGGATCCGGGGTTGCTGGGCCATCTGGCCGACAAGAAGCCGGAATTCATCCGGGAGTATCTGCCGGCGGACGCCAATACATTGCTGGCCGTGTTCGACACGGTGCTGAACGACCGCCAGAAGATCAACCTGATCGTCTCGTCCAAGCACCCGCGTCCGCAATGGTTTACGGCGGAAGAGGCGCAGGAGCTGGTGAGGAAAGGCTTGAAGGTGATCGACTGGGCCAGCACGGATCAAGGCGGAGAGCCGGATATCGTCTTCGCTTCCGCCGGCACCGAGCCGACGATCGAAAGCCTGGCGGCGATCTCGATGCTGCATGAGAAGCTGCCGGAGCTGAAAATCCGCTACATCAACGTGGTCGACCTGCTGAAGCTCAGAAGCCGGAAGCTGGACCCGCGCGGCTTGTCCGACGACGAATTCGACCGCTATTTTACGCGGGATAAACCGGTCGTCTTCGCCTTCCACGGTTACGAAGGCTTGATCAAAGACTTGTTCTTTGAACGCCGCAACCATAACCTGCACGTGCACGGCTACCGCGAAAACGGCGACATCACAACCCCGTTCGATATGCGCGTGCTGAACCAGATGGACCGCTTCGACCTGGTGAAGGAAGCCGTGCTGAATCTGCCCGACGCCGGCGAATACGCCGCGATCGTCGAGGAGATGGACGCCATGCTGAAGAAACATCACGAGTATATCCGGGAGGAAGGGTTTGACTTGCCGGAGGTAGAGGGTTGGGTTTGGAAGGCGTTGAAGTAAGCTGAAAAAATAAAAGTGCCCGGATTCCGATAACGTATCGGACAGGGCACTTTTTTTATATGGCAGGCGGAGCGTCCGCCTCGCGAGCTTGTTTGCCGCATTCCCGTCAAGGGTTGCCCGCGCCGCCCGTCTTATTGAACTTGACGGTCTCTTGCCGCTTCTCATGGGTTTGCGCGTAAGCGATCGTCCCGTGGGCCGTTTCCGCTTCTCCGCCGACCAGGCGTTTGTAGCCAAGCTGCGAGTATTCGCCTTGCGGATCGATCCAGCCGGTCTCCTCGTTGAAGCTGTCTCCCCAGCCGCCGGAGGTGTAAGTGAAAAAGGCTTTTTTGATCGAAGGATTTTCGCCTATGGCTTTTGTCCAATGCCCCTGAAGGATCGAGGTCGTCTTATCGCCTTCCTTGACGCGGGCCTGCCAAACGGCCACAGGGAAATCTTCCTTGAACTCAAACCGCATGATGGTGTCTCCCTGGATCATATAGCCGCGAAGCGCCTCCCCTTCCGGAAACAGGAAGGTCGTCTCACGATACTCGCTTTCATAGCTGTAAACCAACGCCTCATGCTTGTAGCGCACCGTTCCGGACAGCAACTGCTTCTTCACCAGCTGCCGGGCATCCTCCAGCGAACCGGAGGCCAGGATTTCCTGTTCCTTCATGCTGAGCGGTGATTTTACACGGGCGGTCGTCCCGTCCCAATCCACCGGGTAGCCGAACGCTTCCGACACGAACCGCAGTGGTACATAGATCCGGCCGTTCACCAGCCTGGCTGGGGCCTCAAGTTGCCGGGTTTCCGGCTTGCTTTCGCCGGGGCGGTTGATGACCGCCGTCTGTTTGTCGAGCGTCAGTTGAATCGTGTCCGTCCACTTCCGGAGGGAAACGGTCTGCTCGGGCGTGTTCCAGGTCACCTTCCCGCCGAGCATTTCCGTCACCACCCGAATCGGGACAAGCACGCGTCCCGATTTTATTACAGGCGCCGCGTCCGACTTGACCGGGGTTCCTTTGATCACCAGTTGCGGCGAAGCCTGCTGTGCCGCTGCGTGAACGTTCGTGCCCCCTGCAGCCAGCAGGGCCAAAACAACGCTCGCAGCCATCCATTTTTTCATAGCGTGCACCCCTTTTTATGTTGTGGGACTACGTCGAAATAGAGAGTCTATTAATATAGACGGATATGTATAGAATAGAGTTTCGGAAAAAAGGGGATTTCACCCACATCGGTTAAATTCCTGGAATTTACCCCCATAGTGCGGCGGTACCTAAATTGCTAGAATAAGGGGAGGTCTCAATTCAGACAACTCAGATCCGTCCGCTTGGACTTACATTGGAGGCATTGATCACCATGGGCAGATCGCATCTATTGAAAAAAATGCCGCGGTTGTTGCTAACCGTCATCACCGCTCTATTTATCGGCGAGCTTATTTTGGGCTATAACGGGAAACTGCTGCTGGTCGGGGAAATTCCGGTCCGGGTGCTGACCTATGCTTTATTTCTCGCGGCGCTTTGCGGGATGCTCGTTCATGCTGCGGCAACAAAGAAATTAACTTGGGTCCATGGAGACGGCGAAGCGCCGGTGTGGGGGATGTTGAATCCTTTTGACCTCGTGCTCGCTTTATTCTTATTGTTCAATGCCATTTGGGTCTTTATCATTCCGGCCTTTTCCGGGTACGGCGTCGAAATGGCGCTGCAACAGGTCAAATCGACAACCTTGCTGCTGCTGTACTTTCCGCTGCTGATTCTGATGAGAATCGGGTACATCCGATTGCATCGGGCCGAGCCCCTGATCAAGTTCTGTCTCGCCGGATTGGCTCTGCTGCACATCTTTTTGTACACGGGTGAAAAAATCTACGGCGACGCTACGTTCGCCATTCATTTTTTCGAAACGCTCCGTTCCTTAACGCTGGGGCATTCCGAACGCCCGCCGGTCATGTATCCGATGAATTACTTCAAGATCATTTATCCGACGTCCTTGTATTTGCTGATGATCTTTTATTTTACGCATAAGAGCAAATTGACCCCGAGGACATGCCTATTTTATCTGCTCGGCCTCACGGCGCTGTTTCTGACGTTGACCAAATCGCTGTGGCTGGGGTTGTTATTCGGATTTTTGTTTCTGTTTCTGTTTTATTTCCGCAACCGAATGAAGGGCCGGATTCACTATAAAAAGTTGGTCGTCTGCCTAAGTTTAGCCGTGGTTAGCGGCTATATCCTGAATGCCATTCTGCTGGACAACTATCTATTCACCAGAATCCAGAACACCTTCGCGGTGAACAGTACAAGCGCCATTAAGGAGGGGGATATCCGCATTCAAGAGGGCGTCAATGAGGAACTGCGATTTACCGACGAATTGGAGGGAACGAAAAGGGCCAACGACACCCGTTTGGTGCAAACCCGGGCTCTGTTGGAGCAATGGCGGGAAAGTCCCTGGATCGGATTCGGTTATGGGAGCTACACGGAAAATTTGTTGAGGAGCTCTATGGAGCAACCTTATTTATATGAAATGCTGCTGCCTTCCCTGCTGCTTCAAATCGGGGTAGTGGGCGTTGCGGGTTGGGCGGCCTTCTTCATCTTTGTCGTTTGGTTTGTCAAGAACAAAGCGGCGGAGGCGGCCGGGGCGCTTTATCTGGTGGTGGCCATCATCGTCGCCTCCCAATTCAACCCCTTTATTTTAGGCGCTCCGTCTATGAGTATGCTCCTGTATTGCTTTTTAACGATTCGAATGGCCGCGGAAACGCAGGATAAAGCGAAATCATCAATTCCGAGAATTTGAATGGAGGAGACGAGTTTGAAGGATCAGGACCAGAAAAAGTTGAAGCCGTACGCGTTGTCGGAAATCGCGAATTTGAAGGTTCATGGACGGACCACCGGAGACCTTGCGCCCTTGACACTGTTCTGGACGGGCAGCGGCATAGAACTCAACGCCAAGGGGTCCGAGCTTTGGATCGAGGTGGAAGCGGATTATGATCAGTACGAGTCCTGGATCACCGTGCTGATCAACTCCGCGGCTGTGAGCAGGCAGATGCTGACCAAGGGACGATATTGGGTTTGCCTTTTTAGGGGGATGAACCCCGACAGGGTCAAAAATGTCCGGGTCGTCAAAGACGTCCAGGCCATGAACGGGGACCCGGGCTGCTCTTTACGGATTCACGCGGTGAAGTTTGACGGGACCTTTGCGCCTGTGGAAGACAAGCCGGTCAAGATCGAGTTTATCGGCGACAGCATTACATCCGGCGAGGGAGCGGTCGGGGCCCGGACAGAGGAGGACTGGATTCCGATGTGGTTCAGCGCCGTGGACAATTACACGTACATGACCGCGGAGGCGCTGAACGCGGAATACCGCGTGATCTCCCAGAGCGGCTGGGGCGTGCTCACCAGTTGGGACAACAACCCCCGAAACGTGATTCCGGCTTACTACGAGCAGGTCTGCGGACTTCTGACAGGGGCCAGGAACGAAGCGCTGGGTGCTTTTCGGGAACATGAATTTGCGTCCTGGCAGCCGGACGCGGTGATCGTGAATCTGGGGACGAACGATGCCGGGGCCTTTAACAATCCGGCATGGAGAGACCCGGTTACGGGAGAAGCGCATAAGCAGCGTTTGAATGAGGACGGGACGTACAACGAGGAGGATTTGCGCGCTTTCGAGCGGGCGGTGGAGAGCTTTCTTGGAAAGCTGCGGAAAAATAACAAGCACGCCCACATCGTCTGGGTGTACGGGATGCTGGGGCTTCCGTTGATGCCGTCCATTTACCGGGCGGTGGATGCGTATATCCGGGCTACGGGAGACCGCCGGGTTTCCGTGTTCCAGTTGCCCGACACGACAGACGAAACCGTCGGCGCCCGTACGCACCCGGGGAAACGGGCGCATGCCAAGGCCGCCGAGGCGCTGTCGGGCTATCTGGGCGGGATCTTGAAGGGTTAGGTTATTTAGGGGATCCGTGATCTGACCATGAACAGGTGGCCGCCATGGATCTTGTACTTTCTTCTGCATCCGTTACGCACCGGCCGGGCCAGCTTTTTGGAGGCGCCGCTTCTTCCTTGCGGCGTTCCGCTTTAGAAGCCATTGATCCAGGTAGTAAACGATGATAATAAACACAGACATGATACCGAGGTATTCACCGACGACGCCAAAAACGTTCTGCCCGGCGCCTCCGCCTCTACCCTCGAATCCGCCTTCGCGGCCGGCTCGGTCGAATCCGCCGTGTTCCCCCTTACTTTGCATGGAAGCGGCCGTCCCGAATCCTTCCGGCCGTCCGCCGTCCCGTCCGCCCGCGTGCACCGACGGGGTGGAGAAGCCGGCTACCTGGGCAACACCCCGCAAATGCATGGCGAAGTTCGAGGTATAGATTTGATAGCAGCCGAACACCAGCAGCGCGGCCGCGGCTAGCTTTGCGGCCATGGCGGGGAAGGGCTTTTTCATACGGTAGCGGACGATTTGCTGGAAGACGCCCACGACCCATTTCCAGTGCAAGCCGATATGCACCGCGACGAGGATCAGCACCAAGTAGGCGACGGACATGTGCGCGACTTTGAACCATGGCTCGTTGCCGACGCGAAGCGCGGGAAAGACGACCCTGGAAATAAAAAGCCCGCAGACGATTACAAAGGTCATGGACAACAACAGCACGAGATTCAACAAGTAACTGAACTTGGTCTTCAGCGGCAGCTTGCGGTCGAACAACTTCGACGTCACCCTGACGATCCATCTCCAATTGAGTCCCATATGGGTCAGAAAGGCCGCGGCAAAACCGATCCCCGCCATTTCATGAAACGTAAGCCCCCCGAGAACCTGCTTGTTAAAAAATAGCACAAACGTCAGTGCCATGATGAGATCCAAGCCGAATTTAAAATACGTGATGCTTTTTTTTCTGGTTTCTTTGCCTGCTCCGTTGGATGTTATCATTTGGACTTAATCCTCCCCGGTTGTAATGTAAGTGATATGTCCCCTAAAAATACGCCGCTAACCTTAAGTGAATCTTAAACGCCCTGAGGTGTTGGGGGAGAGGTCGGACCAAGCGAAAAGAACCCTGGCGCAGCTGCTTGGCTGCGCCAGGGTTCGTTAGTTCCGGCCTTTGTTATTTGGCCGGAATGAGGATATGCTGCCCGACACGGATGAGCTTCGGGTTGGCCAACTTGTTGTACTTGGCCAGCTCCCGCCACGTCGTGTTGTGGTCAAGGGCGATCCGGTACAGGTTGTCGCCTTTTTTAACGACGTAGACCGTTTCCTTGGCCGCCCCCGGGGGCTGGGTCGGAGCCGGGTTGTTCGCCGGAGCGGCCGGTTCCGCCTTCGCGGCTTCCGGCGCGGGTTGTTCCGGCGTCGTCACCGGCGTCTCTGCCGGGTTCGGCTGCGGAGCGGCCGGCGACGCCGGCTGGGCCACCGGCTTGCTGCCGTCGGCCGTCACGCTCAGCTTGAACTTGGCGTAGCCGTCCTCGGTCGTTTCGAGGTACGTCAACTCGTTCTGCTTGGCGGCGAGCGCCGCGTTACCGGCCATGGCGTCTTTGGCCGCCGGCGAAGTGGCGAACGTCACGTTCGCGCTGCCGAAGGGCGCCAGCGACCAGTTGCCGTCGGCGCTCGGGTTGATCGTGCCGTTCGAGCGGATATAGTCGATGACGACCTGCCGGTTTTCATCCGGCGAAGCGAGAATGATCCGTTTGCCGTCCGGATTGGCGAACTTGCTGGACGAGGCGCGGTAGTTGTTGCTCGCCACGACGAATTTTTGCGCCGGATCAATCGGTTTGCCCTCGTAGGACAGATTCACGATCCGGCTGGCCTTCTCGTTCAGCAGTCCGCCCTTGGCGTCGTATTTGGCGGGCTGCGTCACATCAATCTGATAAGTGACGCCATCAATGACATCGAAGTTATAGGTCGGGAAGTCGTAGTTGACCAAAGCCTGTTCTTGTGTGCCGGCGGGATCGATCCGATTAAACTGTCCTGCCGACCATTCCAGCCATTCCTTCAGTTCGGCTCCCGTGACCAGCACGGCGTTAACCGTGTTGGAGTACAGGTAGAGGTCGGCGACGTTCTTGATGGCGATGCTACCGGCCGGAATATCTGTGTAATAGTTCGGGCCTTGGCGTCCGCCCGCTTTAAACGGGGCCCCCGCGGAAAGAACGGGAAGTCCTTCGTATTCGGTGCCTTGCAGATGCTGCTCCACGTACCATTTTTGCGCGTTCGTCACAATTTGAATGGACGGATCGTCCTGGATCAGGGCAAACCAGCTGTTGATCGGCGCGGTCGTTTTGCCGACCGGTCCCCGAACATATTCCAGCGTGGCCTCATGCTCTTTCTTCACCGCGTTCCAGATGCTTTGGTCCGCCTCGACCAAAGGGAGCTTTTTCGCGCTGTCGAAGATCGGTTTCACGGCAGCGGCGGAGTTTTTCACCGTCCACTTGCCGTCTTTTTGCTCCAGGGTTATGTCGATAATCCCCAGGTTATTTCCCCAATATCCGGGCTCCACGGCGGGCACGCCGTTAATGGTGCCCTTGGCTAGGTCAACGCCGGGCTTACCCTCAAAGGAAGCATCCGGGAAAACCTTGTGCGCATGCCCGAATAAAATGGCGTCGATATCCTTGACCTTGCTGAGGTAGAGGACCGAGTTCTCCATTAGCGGGGTTTGCGGGATGTCTTCAAAGCCCGAATGCGGAACCGCGATGATAAGGTCGGCGCCTTCTTTTTTCATCTGAGGAACGAATTTCTCCGCCGTCTCCACAATATCTTTGGCAACGACCTTGCCCTCGAGCTTCGCTTTGTCCCACACCATAATTTGCGGCGGCACGAAGCCGATGATTCCGACCTTGAGTTTATGCTTGGCCCCGCTGTTGTCGGTGACTTCCTTGTCCAGAATCAGGTACGGGGTGAAGGCATTTTTGTCGTTGGCCGGGTCCCCGTCTTTGTCGTCTATGTAGACATTGGCGTTCACGTAAGGGAAATCCGAGCCTTCAAGCGATTGCTCCAGAAAATCGAGACCATAGTTGAACTCGTGATTCCCCAAGTTGCCGGCATCGTAATCCAACAGGTTCATCGCCTTGAAGACGGGATGCGTTTCGCCTTCTTTCAACGTTTCTACCGTGGCGACGTAATCACCCAGCGGGTTGCCCTGGATCAGGTCGCCGTTGTCGATGAGCAAACTGTTTTTGGCCTCGGTGCGGGCCTGCTTGATCAACGTTGCCGTCTTCGCCAAACCGTATTCGTCCGTAGGCTTATCCGCAAAATAATCATAATTGACCATGTTCACGTGCAGATCGGTGGTCTCCATGATTCGGAGCTCCACAGTGGGATTGGCGGTTCCTTCGGCGGCCGCCGCCGAAAAGGGCAGGGCGGTCAGGCTTGCCGCAAGAATGCCCAGGATCAGGATGCGCTTGGGTTTGCGGGGATTGTACAAGTTCATTCCTCCTTTAGAAGTGGGGGTGAGTAAGCTAGGGAGACTGGAAAATGTGTGCAATTTGTACTTCATAGTTTAAGGGGAGCCGTACAAGTTGTCATGCGCATTTTGGATCAGTTTTGCGGGAGAAGAGGGGAGACGGAACGTTGGGATAACGAGAAAACCCCGGGCACTAACGGGAGGCCCTTGAGTGCCTCGATTTTCTGAGTGTGTTGCCAATATTGTCCGGTCCCGTCGTCCTCTCGCATCGTCCTTCCAAATTAACGGGATTTCCTTCCGTTAATTTTGCTCTATGGGTGGGGTCTCGCCCATTTAACGGGAATTTCTCCCGCTAATTCAGCCTATTTTGGCCGATCCGGCCCGATTGCGGCAAATTAGCGGGACTTTTTCCAGGTAATTTTCGCTGCTGGCCATTTGCGCGTCATTTAACGGGAGGTTTTCCCGTTAAATCCGTCGCTTGGGCTCAGCGATGGTCAACCATGGCAACGATGGCAACCATGGCAACCATGGCCCAAGTGGGGCCAACCATGCCAACTATGACCAACTATGGCCAACTATGACCCAATCATGACCCAATCATGACCCAATCATGACCCAATCATGGCCGTGTCCGACCCCAAGGTTAGGCCCAGGCCCTCGCCGAGACAAACACTGTCCAAGCTCAAACTTGCCTTTATCTTCTACCGTAACTAAACACCGCAGGCAGATCATATTACTCAACTAACTAATCCTTCACCCGAGTGCCTCGATCTTCTGAGTGCGCTGCCAATATTGTCCAGTCCCGTCGTCCTCTCGCATCGTCCTTCCAAATTAACGGGATTTCCTCCCGTTAATTTTGCCCCATGGGTAGGGTCTCGCCCAATTAGCTGGAATTTCTCCCGCTAATTAAGCTATTTTTGGCCGATCCGGCCCGATTGCGGCAAATTAGCGGGACTTTTTCCAGGTAATCCTCGCCCCCGGCCATTTGCGCGTCATTTAACGGGAGGTTTTCCCGTTAAATCCGTTGCCTGGGCTCAGCAGGGTCCACCTCTGGCCAATCATGGCAACCATGGCCGACCATGGCCCAAGTGGGGCCAACCATGCCAACTATGGCCAACCATGCCAACTATGGCCAACTATGGCCAACTATGGCCCAATCATGGCCGTGTTCGACCCCAAGGTTAGGCCCAGGCCCTCGCCGAGACAAACACTGTCCAAGCTCAAACTTGCCTTTATCTTCTACCGTAACTAAACCCCGCAGGCAAATCTTATTACTCAACTAACTAATCCTTCACCCGAGTGCCTCGATCTTCTGAGTGCGTTGTCCATGTTGCCCAGTCCCGTCGTACTTTCGCATCGTCCTTCCAAATTAACGGGAATTTCTCCCGTTAATTTTGCCCCATGGGTAGGGTCTCGCCCAATTAGCTGGATTTTCTCCCGCTAATTAAGCCATTTTTGGCCGATCCGGCCCGATTGCGGCAAATTAGCGGGACTTTTTCCAGGTAATCCTCGCCCCCGGCCATTTGCGCGTTATTTAACGGGAGGTTTTCCCGTTAAATCTATTGCCTAGGCCCAGCCATGGCCAACCATAGCCCAACAGAGCCTATCGATAGCCTGTGCCACTGCTAATTCAGCCCAGGTTCGGCCACGCTTACCCGACCACGACAAATAAACGAACTTTTCCAGGTAATTCTCCCCGCAAGAAGTGATAAAGGGCTACCGATAAACGGTTAGCCCCATGATGAATTAAATCAGTCCTGATTTTTGCAGCAGGCGCTCGACAATGATGGCGACCTCGGCTCGGGTCACAGAGCTCTGCGGCGCCAATCTGCCATCAGCACGGCCTGTGATCAGCCCCGCCGCCAAGCTGTCCCGGATGCCGCTAAGCGCCCAAGAGGACACGTTCGCGGCATCGGGGAACGCGCTCAGCGCCGCAGAATGCTCGCCGGATTGACCGGGAAGTCGGTCCGCCAGGCCGGTGAGCTTCATCGCCTGTGCGATCATGGTCATAGCTTGCTCGCGCGTGATCTTGTCGGCCGGGCGGAACGAGCCGTCTTCGAAGCCGCCGATCAGGCCGAAGGCCGCCGCCGTATTGACCTCGCTGTAGTACCCATCGCTCGTGTTTATATCCGAAAACAGGGAGGTACCTTCCTTGAGCGGAAGCCCCAACGCCCGCGTGAGCATGACCGCAAACTCGGCGCGGCTGATCTGGTCGTTGGGCCGGAACAGCCCGGACTCGCCACCTGTAAGGATCAGCCGCGAACTCAGGTTTTCGATGGCTCCCTTGGCCCAATGATGCGTCGTATCGCTGAATCCGGCCGGCTGCCGGCGGGTCAATGCGTAGGTGTCGGTGGCCATGCCCGACAGTCTGGCGTAAGTTTGGCCCCCCGCCTCCATAAAGCGTGTCGCGATGGGGCGGGCCGTTCCGTCGGAGCCAAGCATCACGCCGGTTGTCGTCTTAGGCGTCTCACCGCCCGGGAGCGGGATGTCCCAGGTCAGGTAAGTACCGAATTCCCGGATGTCGACAACGGTTTGTTTATGGACGCCCCGGACCGCAAAATCCAGGGGAGGCGAAACCAGTTCCGAATCATGACGCGCTGCCGCCTGTTCCGACGATCGTGTCGTATCGGCGGGGGACTTGGCGACTTCAACTTGAATCTCCAGGTCCTGCATGGTCGGGTTCTGTCCGGACGATGTCATTTGCCGCAATAGACCGTCGAGATTGATTTCCCGCACCGGCAGCGTGAATGCCGCTTGGGGGGACTCCACCGTCAAAACGGCTTGCTTCTCCTGCAAAAAATCGGCCAACTGACCGTTGATTTCGCCGATCACCGCATCCGCATCTTCATTGACAGTGATCGTTACGGCCACGGAAGCGGAGGCTTGTTCCCCAACCGCCAGTCGTTCACGCAGTTTGCCGGAATCCAACACGGCCTTGGCGATCTTACGCCCATTGACCTCCGTGAGCGAGACGGACCCGATATCGGCGCTTTGGCCGTTGATTTTAAACGTGAATTCGGCCTTCGGTTTCGCCGGATCTTCCGGTTTTATCGGAGTCTGCGGGGATAAAACGACTGAACCGCTTCCTGACGATCCGCTGCCGTCATGACCGCCCGGCGGTGTGGCCGGGAGAATCGTCACCTTGGCCGCCGAGCTTGTGGCTGATGCGGTTTGAACGCCGGTCACGCCCGGGTTCGTGTTCGTAATCATCGCATAATAGTATGTGGTGCCGACCGTCTTATCCGGCGGCGTATACGACGAACCGGCCGCTCCCTCAATCGCGGTTCCGCCGGCCGTCTCGTTCTTGTCGCTCCGGTACCACTGGTAGCTAAGGGTTCCGCCGTCATATACGACGGCGGTGACGCTTAAAGGCCGGGCGGAAGCGCCCAGGCGCAGCGTCTGGTCCAGCGGCTGCGAAACGACCGCCGGTGTCTCCGCGTCGACGTCCGGCACGGCGGTCTTAACGCTGACGATATTGGACCGGCCCTCGTTGGCGCCGCCCGTGACGACCAGCCGGAAGTCATACGCCGTATCCGGGCTGAGGTCCGTCACCGTCGCGGATGTCGCATCCGCCGCTATAGGATCCGGTGCCGTCGTTGCCGCCGCCCAATCGTTGCGCCCTGCAAGGGACTGCTCGACCGCCATGCCGGAAGCTCCCGGTACCGCCGCCCAGCTTAACGCGACCGTGGTCGCCGACGTGCCCGCCACGGCTAAACTGTCAATCGGCACGGGGGTTGCTCTGGTTACCGTCACGGTGTAGGTTTTCGCGGTATTGTCCGCCGCGGTTACCGTGATCGTCACGGAATTATCCCCGACCTGAAGCGGCACGTCCGCCGGATTGTCCTCCCCGCCGTTGATTTGGATCGAGGCCGTGTCATCCGCCGCGTCGGCGGAGACCGAAATGGACGGGATATCGTACGGGACGTTGGCCCGGTACGCTTCCACCGCCGGAACAAACACAGGGTCCAGGATTCCCGGATGGATGGCGAGGCTTTTCAAGGACGCATCGTTGCGGATTCGCAGTACCAGATGCAGTGTGGAGTCCTTTTGAATGTTATAGTCCGACAGGGTACGGCCATCCTCCAACTGCTTCCCAGCAAAAATCAGCCGCTGCTGGTCGACGGGAATGCCCTCTTTATCGGATATTTGCTGCTTCACCATTTCTATGGAGTCCGAAGGCTCCACATCCAGGGTTATGGTCTTGCCGGTCAAAGTCTTAACGTAAATGGCCATGGCAAACACCTGCTGCTGAAAAAGCAGCGCGACAACAAGCGTAACCGCCAATGAAGCAACCAGCTTCCTCACGAAAGTTCCCCTCTCTACCCATAGAATAATTTGGTAATATGCTCAATTATAATTCTTAGGTAGAAATAAATATAGAGTATAGAAAAGAAGGAATGGCGACCCGCGAGGATACCCTCTTGCACCGCTCATTCCTTCCTTAAGCCGCTGAAATTTAAGGGGTTACCAGTTATTCCCCGATACCCGAATAACGTTGAAATTCGGAGAACGGTCTTCGCCGTAGATGGCCCTGATGCCCGGATTGTTCACTTTCACGTTGGTAAAGCTCGCTTCGCCGACAACCGGGCCTTGGCCGTCCTCCGCTTTAACGACGAGTTTAATGCCGTAGCGGGTCGGGTTGTTAATCGTGATGTTCTCCAGGCGGACATTTTGCATTGGAAGGTTCTCCGGAGACTTGGACTGGAACATCAGTCCGAAGTACACCGGGTTATTGATGTCGACGTTCTTCACCAGAACGTTCTTGAAGTCCCTGTCGCCGCCGTGGAACCAGATGGCCCCGAAATTCTGGTAGTCGTTGATTTTGTCGTCGCCGCCGACACTGGTCCAGAAATCGCCGCCCGTGCGATCCAGTGTGACGCCATCGATGACGGTATCCTGGTCGCCGAAACCGAGCGTATTGTAGCCGAAGCTCAAGCTGCTGATGGTGACGCCCGGATAAGTCAGAGTATCCGCGCCATACAGATTCTGGAACAGGTTGTTTTGTCCGCCGTAGACCGCGAAGGCGGCCGCCCGTCTGACATTGGTGGCGGTGAGGTTGGTATACTTGTTGCCGACGTTATAGGAGCCGCCCGAATCAATGGCGCTGAACAACGCGAACGAATCGTCGCCGGTTCCCCGGGCATAGTTGTTGTCGATGATGTTGTAGGAGGAGCCGTTGGTCATGTTGATGCCGTCCGCAAACATATTTTTGATCCGGTTGTTTTTGAACGTATTGTGCGAAGAGTTCACTCCCCAATAGAGGCAGACAAAATGTTCGGCCCAGACGTTCTCGATGGTGACGTTCTGCATGCCGTTTCCGTCAATGAACTTGCCGGGTCCGTCTTGCCGGTAGATATAGTTGCCCCAGGCGGACAGATCCTTGATGGTTGAACCGTTCGCGCCGGAGCCGATATTAAATCCGACATCGGTGTTCGTCTGGTCTTTCGGGGCGACGAGTCGGGTATGCCAAGGCCCCGCGCCGATGATCTCGGTTGCCCGGCCGTACAGGTATATTTTGGACGGGAGGGTCCATTCGCCGGCCGGGATGAAAATCCCCTTCTTGGCCGGATCTTGCCGGAACTCGTTCAGCGCTTGCTCGATGGATTTGGTGGCCGAAACCTGGACATATTTGCCCGGGTCCGGATTCGCGGCGGGCGGTGCGACGTTTTCGGTCTCGATCATATCCACATAGATCCAGGGAACGTCTCCGGCGTCTTTTTGAATGCGGATTTTGGTCCCCGCCGGATAGACTTGATCCAGCAGCAGCTGCGAATCCTCGTAGAGCCAGTAGGCCTTGGAGCCCGAATTGTCATAGCCGAGCCGCCCGAGCGTCGAAGGTGTCGCGTATACGTAGGAAAACTTGGAGGTCACGGTAAAGTTGCCTTTATCTACGCCGTTCGCGTAAATGCTGACCGTACCGGTGGTATTTTCGGCCACGGCGTTGCGGAGAACGAACGCGTTGGCCGGCGAGGTCAGCGTGAACTCCACGTATTCTCCGGCGGCGTCCAGATAGACGGCGGAGCGTCCGGAAGCCTCACCGGCAAAATCGCCCGGCGTAAAGTTCGGAGCCAGCCTCGTCCCGTTGGTGCCGTTCCCCGGGGCTTCGGCTTCGAGGATGGTGAACGGCATGTTGGCGCCCCGCCCGGAATACAAGCTGGACGTGCTGACGTTGTTGGCCCGCTTGGCGACCACTTCGTTCGCATCGGCTGCGACCGTCGTCGTTACCGTGTAGCTGCCGTTGGCGGCCGTCCACGTCCCGACGGTGACGTTGGCCGACGCTCCCGCCGCCAAAACGCCGTTGTGGGATCCGGTAAACGATTTAATGGTGGAGCCCGCCGCGTTTTTCAGCACAACCGTTATGTCGTGGTCCCCGCCGGCGGAAGCGATCGTTCCCTGGTTTTTGAGGTTCACGGTGAAGGTTACGGTATCGCCCGCGCTGGGATTGCTTGGCGTCCACGAGGCCGTTCCGATCAAGTCGGAGCTTTGAACCTGGCCGATGACCAAGGGGGAAGGATGAGTGTAGCTGTTGTTTGCCTCGTTGCTCTCAATGACTTTATTGTCTTCATCCACTTTGGCGGTTACGGCATAGGAGCCGGCCTCTTTCGGATCTAGGGTCGCGGAGACCTCCGCCGCGGTATTGGCGGCTAGCGCGCCTACGGAAGCGGTCCCGATGCGAGCGTCTCCCAGGTAGAAATTCACGCTCGTCGCGGTAGAGGCCACGGAGCCGCTATTCCGGACGGTGGCTTTAAGCGTAACGGCGTGGGATTCGTCCGGGGAAGCCGGCGACCAGGAAATATTCGTGACCGTTAAGTCGGGATTGGGGGCCGTTGTACCGATGACCTGGAACTCGGCCACTTGGCCGCCGGGCGCCCCGGAGTTGGCCGTAAACCGGAGCTGTACGCGGCTCACCGTAGCGTTCACGGGAATCGTCACCGTATTTTGCAAAGCCGGGTTGAATGTATAGGAAGCAGGGGAGACCAGATTCGCAAATGTCGCGGAATTTTGGTCGTGCCCGAGCACCTGGATCGTCTGCGTCCGCGTGGCCCATTCGCTGGCCGGATTCAGCTTAAGGACGACCGCCGTGATGTCGGCATTGGCTCCGAGATCCACGGTGAGGGTGCTCGGATGGCCGTTTCCTTCCCAATAAGTGCTCGTATCGTTATCGTTGGCATTGGCCGCCACATAGGTGAACGTCGAAGAGGAGGCCGTCATCGGCTTGCCGAGGGCCAGGTTGGTCCCGTTGTCGCCGCCCGAGCCGGTCCGGGTGACGGTCTGGCTTGGCGGGGAGGCGTTACCCGCGGCGTCCTTGGCGACAACGTAATACGTCACCGTTTCGTCAGCGGGTTGCGGGTCGGTATACTGAAGCATCGATCCGTCTACGCTCCCGCGAAGCTGGTTGTTCGCGTAAATGTCGTATCCGGCGACGCCGACATTATCGGTCGCCGCGTCCCAGGTGAGGCGGATCGTATCCGGGGTGGGCTGCGTATAGGCCAGGTTTGCCGGAGCGGTCGGCGGCTCGTTATCGGCGCTGCTGCCGTTCCCGTAGACTTCCAACTCGGAAACTTGCGCGGCCGGCCAGCCGGTATTGGCCGTCACGTGGACTCGCACGTAACGAGCGCTGGCCGCGGCAAAGCCGATCGATATCTTATTCCCGGCGTTCGGGTCGAACGTATAGCTGGCCGGAGCTTTGAGATCCGAGAAGCTCGAGCCGTCCGCGCTCCCTTGCACGGACAAGGTCTGCGACCGGCTCTCCCAGCCGGACGGCAGCTTCAGTACGACTTGGTCGATCTGAGCCGCGCTGCCGAGGTCGACCTGAACCCACTGCGGGAAGGCATGATTGGTGCTCTCCCAATACGTCTCGGGGTTACCGTCCGTCACGTTGGAAACAACATAAACATCGGCATGGCCGGAGGCCGTCGCCGTTTTCCCCGCGGCCAGATTCGGCCCTCCCGCGGCATGGGCAGGATAGGGAAATCCGAGGGGGGCGAAGAACGTTCCTGCGATCAGGGACAGCAGGCAAATCCATGCGGCGACGCGTCTTTGGCTTTTCACGAGTTTCAATCTCCCTTCATATTAAGGTTTCCTCGAGTTCCGTACATCTGGCGGCAGGTCCGTGGAGCCCGTTACTCCTGACGATTAAGGTGTTGTCGGCAAAAAAATGTAAGCGGTGTCATGTTTGTCCGCATTCCTCCTTTCATACGGTTGATATGGATCGCAAGGAGATCATAAACAGGAATTAATGCCAAATAAAGGGGTAATTCTATGGTTTTTATGTGCGAGTCTATGGAGATTTGAGGAGTGGGGGGATCCTTTTAAAAGAATCTGTGGTCGGTGGCATTGGTCGATTTGACGAATCCCGCGTTCCGTAATAAGTTGGGAGTAGGCATATTTAACCAGGGGCCAAAGCATGGCCACATCAAGAAACGACAAGAGGCGGGCCCCGAATCAAGGGGGAGGACCGTCTCTTTTTAGCGTGGGACGAGCACGGCTCAAACTCTATTACGGAATGATAGGAGCACGAACATGAATGAGGAACTGATCAAGATGCTGCTCGCTTTTCGGGAAGAGCGGAACTGGGGGCAATTTCATAATCCGAAGGATTTGGCGATCTCGCTAAGTTTGGAGGCCTCCGAGCTGCTGGAGAATTTTCAGTGGAAATCATCCGAAGAGGGTGTGACTCAGAAGAAGCAGGAAATTGCCGACGAACTGGCCGACGTGCTGATTTACGCGGTTTATTTGGCGGACGCGCTGGACCTCAATATCGAGGAGATCATTCGGAACAAAATGCGGCGGAATGGCGCCAAGTATCCAGTGGACAAGGCCTTCGGAAAAATGACTAAATACACCGAGTTGTAGGAGTGCTATATAAGTTGAACTATTGATTTGCATGTAAGGCAGCGTGTGAAATGTTCTTCCGATCGCTGTTGCTCCCAGATTTCTTTATTTAAATTTATTAAGGTAGAAATCCGGTCACAAAGGCGAGCGCTACGCTTCTCCAGAATCATTTCACACTCTTGCCTATTGCTAATTCTTTAGTTCAACTTATCCAGCATGACTATTGTAGCAATGCTTTGAAGTTTCGGGAAACGGTGGATATTCGGAAGGACAGTTGAATAGAGTGATAAAGAACTTCTAAACCTCGTAGTACCCGAAGGCGCGGCAATCTTGCGTTTTCCTGTCGAATACCCAAACCATCAGCCTTTTTAGAGAAGGAGGATCCATGAAAGTAAAAATTATGGTTGTTGTTTTGTTACTGTTTACGATTATAGGCTGCTCTTCTGAAGGCAGTCTTTCAAAAACTAATGACACTATAAAAAAATATATGGATTCTGTAGAAGTACCTGTGATTAAGGGATTGGAAGTAAAGGAAGTATTGCTCAACTTTGATAAAGAAACGAAAGAAGGGCTTAGAAATACAATTATTATTACGTACACGGATGAGAAAGGAAAACTTATTGAGAATGTAGAAACTGATTCTAGTGTTTCAGTACTTTATGGTCCTTATGATGGGGAGAAAGTATTAACATTATCCATAAGCAAAGTTGAAGTTGAACACGCAAATGACTTGCAAAGTAAAAACATAAATAACCTTGAGCTATCTTATACACAAGTTCAAGATAATTTACTGATATATACACGCCATAATGGACTTTCCTACAGCTACGAGGGTCGTATAACCAATAAGTATACGGAAGATCAACATTTTGAGATGTTTACACAAGCGGTAGCCAGCAAATAGCATTACAAACCCATTTGAATCATTCGCTTAACAGTAGCGGTGAAGTAGCAGACGTGACCATCCCAGGACAATGCTTTTAAACTGCCCTTCCATCTCCCGGGATGTTACTTGTACTGCCGGAACCCGGAGTTGAGTAGAGTGATAAAGAACTTCTAAACCTCATAGTACCCGAAGGCGCGGCAATCTTGAGTTTTTCTGTCGAATACCCAAACCATCAGCCTTTTTAGAGAAGGAGGGTGGTTTTCTTTTTTCCTTTTGCCAGATGTCAGAAAGCCATGGATGGCTCCGTAAGTAGAAAAATTAATTTGCTCCAAAAACAAGTTAAAGTGTATCTCCTCGTTTGTTTGGTTTACTAATTGCCGCATGGCTTCACTGGTTTTGAAAAAATTATTCTCATGACAAAGCCCATAAAGTAAATAGCCGTCTATGGAGATAGTCTCCCCGTAAAAATGAGCTGGGCGAATCCTCCCAACTCTCCACACTTCACGTGGGATGCGGATACCAATCCAAAAGCGGTTTTGTTGACTTATTTCATCCATTCCTGACTTAGTTGGATAATCAAAATTCATTATTAAGAATTTGAAACTCTCCTTCAGCGAATGTTTTATCCGCATAACCGTCACCCCATTGACAAAGCGCTCTTAGAATCGGCTCAAGCGATTGCCCAAGCTCTGTGGTCGAATATTCGACCTTCGGAGGGACCTGATTGAACATTTTCCTGCTGACAAGTCCATCAGCTTCCAATTCTCTGAGGGTTTGGATAAGCATTTTTTGAGTGATACCATGCACAAGTTGCTTTAACTCGCTCGTTCGTTTCGGACCTTTCATCAAATAGTATAAAACTAGCCCTTTCCATTTCCCCCCAATTACCTCCAGGGTAACTTCAAGGTTACAATAATAAACTTTCATGTTGTATATCTCCCTTCAATTACAATTATTACTTTTTAGTTACTATGTAACAAAAAAGTGGGTACTTATATTATGGTTACTTTTATTACATAATATCAGTTATGAGATGTACTGAACAGTTGTTTGATGACAAAACGACGGACAGACATACTTAAAGCACCTTTAAAAGGAGAGTCATAACATGGGAAAGTTTAATGGGAAAGTGGCAGTTGTAACAGGAGGCACTAGCGGTATTGGGCTTGTAACGGCACAACAGTTTGCTAAAGAAGGGGCGCATGTTTATATCACGGGGCGCAGACAAAGTGAGCTTGATGCGGCTGTGAAGCTGATTGGAGATAATGTAACTGGTATTCAAGGCGACGTTTCCAATCTGGCGGATTTGGACCGGCTGTATAAAGCAGTGAAGCAAGAGAAAGGTCATTTGGACATTCTTTTTGCTAATGCTGGAGTGGGGTCATTTCTTCCGTTGGATGAAATTACGGAGGAGCATTATTACAAAACCTTCGATGTTAATGTAAAAGGAACGATATTCACAGTTCAAAAGGCATTACCCTTGTTTCCGAACAATGTAGGTTCGATTATCCTGACTGGGTCTATGGCAGGTTCAATGGGAATGCCGGCATTCAGTATCTACAGCGCTACAAAAGCGGCAATCAGACAACTAATTCGCAACTGGGTTCTTGATTTAAAGGGAACTCAAATTCGTGTTAATGTGGTTAGCCCTGGAACGATTATTACACCGGCTTATGATGAATTATTCGGAACTGAGCTCGATAATGCTATGGAGTATGCCAAGTCTACAACGCCGTTAGGTAGAGTGGGGACATCTGAAGAAATTGCAAAAGCAGTTATGTTCCTAGCTTCCAACGAAAGTAGTTATATCACAGGGACCGAATTGTTCGTGGATGGCGGAGCTGCACAAATTTAGTTCGGAAGATATACCACTATGAAATAAAACGGGATCCTTGCTATTATAGGTTGTCGGGGAATGAGACAATGTTTTGTCATTTAAGGGATCAAGTTCATGACATCCGACAAAAACTGTCGGTTGTCATGAACATTGTCCGAATGCAGTCCGCGTAAACCGCGGGCTTTTTTAATTATCGGCTCAAGTTCTTGTCATCCAATCAACTATGTTGAAGAAAAACAAGAATATGAGGAGGATGATGCGATGGACCAACATCATTGCAAAGCTGTTTCAAGCAGCTTACTACTTCGTGCCCTGTTTTTTACCCCTATCTTAAATATCCTCCATTGTTGATGTCGAAGGTCGCCCCCGTATAGTGCTTGGATTTATCGGACAACAAGAAAACGACAGTATCGGCCACATCCTCCGGCAATACGGGCGTGTCGATAAGCTGGTGGCTTAGGTACTCTTTTTTTCTCCAATCGGGGATCGTCTCCATCATGGGGGTGCTAACCATTGTAGGAGCGACCGCGTTCACTCGAAGGTAGGGGGCGAAGTTCATGGCGCAGCTTTTCGTTAAGCCGAGAATGGCGGCTTTGGATAATCCGTAGATCGCATCCGAACTGCCTTCCATACCGGATACGGAAGACATATTAACGATGGCGCCTTTGCGCTGGCTTTGGATCATTTTTTTGCCGAACCGTTGGGAAAAATAAATGTACCCCTTCACATTGATATCGAGGACTTTGTCAATTTCATGTTCCTGATAGTCCAGTATACTTTTCGCCAAGTAGATCCCCGCATTGTTGACCAGGCTATCTACGTCGCTGTGCTCCTCTTCCACATAGGCGAAGAATCTAGCGACTTCTTCATACTTGCTTACATCCAGCTGATGGGTATACAGACGATTTCGTGCATGCTCATCGACCGCCTCTTTTAAATGCTGCAGGGATGACTCGTTAATGTCGCAAGCGAGGACCACTGCCCCTTCCTGCAAGCATTGCTTGACGATTTCCTTTCCGATTCCCGAGGCCGCCCCCGTTACGATGACCTTTTTATGTTTCAGCATTTCGAGCACTCCTTTTCCTAGAAAAAAATGATTCTATCCCGCCTACCACTTAGTTCGTTCTTGCTCTACCAAAAACCTGTTTATCTGTTTATACTCATGCAGAGCGTACAGAATTAAATAAAAACAAACGTTTGCGCGGTAAAGTATATTTAAAATTTTACTCTTTCTGAAAAATCAGAAAATTTCTGAAAAACGTATTTATTTTTGGAATTTTCTGTGCTATTTTATTAATGTAACATATCCAAAAAATAGGAGATGGTAGAAAATGTACGGTAAGGTGAAGAAGTTGGTGTCGGGGTTGTGTTTATTTGCGATGTTTGCGCTAACGTTTGCGCAGACTACTTTTGCAAGTGACCAGCCGGTTCAACTGATTTCGGCCAATCTCTATATTTACAAGTTTGGCTATGTAGGATTCAGCGGCAAAGTGGACGTCAGCAATCTGAGTCCTCAAAAAAACGTAACGATTCACTATACTCCCGGAGACGGAACATGGTACGATACGGACGCCTCCTATGAAGGGCCAGCCGAGGCAGGGCATGAAAAGTGGAATTTTGCCATATCCACGAACAGCATGAACAATACGCATCCCGAGCTCGCCAATGCCGAAACGATCCAGTTCGCCATCAAGTATGAGGTCAACGGGCAAACGTATTGGGACAATAACAACGGACAAAATTACTCCGTCAGCCGCTACACGGAAAGCTCCACCATTCTCGGGAAACCGAACGTCCTTCGCTCCTACGATGAAATAAGCCAGGACACCTTTCTGGGTGGCGTTTATGTCAAAAATTTAGGCTTCAGCAAACAGGTCAAAATCAAATATACCACCGATAACTGGGCAACCACGAAAGAAGCCGACGCCTCCTTTTCAATGCCGGCAAACTCCGACGACAGTGTCGAGGCTTGGCATTTTACGGTCGATCATATTGCTCCCAGTGTATCGCAAATCAAGTACGCGATTTCCTACACCGTCAATGGACAAACTTACTGGGATAACAACTACGGCCAAAATTACACCGTAAGCCGGTAAGCGAAGAGCTTCATATTTGCCCCGATTGACTAAAGCCACCCTCCAGGGGTCTATATGACCCACCGGAGGGCGGCTTTTTAACGCATCTATCCTAATTCTATCGGGCAGTGATCTTCACATTTCCGAACACGGCTTTGCTTCCCGGATCATCTCCAGGGTTGCTTAGCGCCATGCCGATATAAACCTGGCGGCTCATAGAGATATTAACGGTTCCGACCGTTTGCCACTTCTTCCCGTCGGTTGAAATCGAACCGGTAAAGGTGTTGCCTTTTCGGCTCAACTTCAGCCAGCTTGGGGCGGAGGCATCCGCAGTCCGGTCGGCTGTATTTCCCTTGGTGTCTACGCGATACTGGAAGGCTGCGCCGTTCTCGGAGGTAAGCATCATGTCCGCGTGCTTCGAATCGGCATCCAGCGACTCCCGGATCATAATGCCGGCCTTGGCCCAACCGCTCATAAGGTCCATCGACCGGACCTGAAGGGTCATCTCGGCGTCGCCCTTAACGGGTTGATACACAAAGTTCAGTTGATCGGCTCTCCCCCAAATATCCGTGGAGCGGCTGCTCATTGTAAATTGCTTTTTGGAGGAGTGGTATGCCGCATTCCCCGGCATCGAGCCGATATTTCTTGCCTTCCAACCTGCCGGCAGTTGAGCCGGATAATCCTGCTCGACCGGAGGCGTCCAGTCGGGCGTCGGCCACGTTGTACGTTCGTTGATTTTCGCCAGCTCGGCTTCGGGCCAAGTCCCGTAGGCAAAAAAGGAGAGGCGCTTCACGCCCGGATAATTATCGCGGATGCCTTTATAGACCTCCTGATATTCATCATCGGTCCAGTCATTATCCAGCGTGGCCACAATGTCCACGGGATGTCCGCTGATCCGGTCACTCGTGTCCTTGAGTATGCCGTATTCCGTGCTGTAGACCCAATCGCTGTTGAAACCCCAGTCGTCAAAATACGCCATAGGGGCGACAAAATCGATATGTTGCTTGAACTTGGATACGTCTTGCCCGACCTCCCTAAATTCCGGCGGCAAAATATACACGCCGAGCCGCAAATCCGGATTCGAGGATTGGGAAATATCCTGACGGATATCGCCTACATACTGTCCGATTTGTTCGGTTCGCCATGCGTTCCACTGCTCTCGCTGAGGCGAATCCGTCTCGAAGTCGATGTCAAGCGGGGAATAGCCGAATTGCGCCTGATATTTCGCCACCGTGTAATCGCTGACGTCCATGTTGTAATTGTCGAAACGGATCCAGTCCAATACTACGCCGTCAACGGGATAATTCTCAATCACTTCCCGGATAATGGACCGCTCATACTGCTGTACTTCATGATGAAGCGGGTTCACGAAGTATTCGTTGCCGTTAGCGCCCTTAAATGGGGTTTGGACTCCGTTCACCAATGATTGCATCTGCCATTCCGCATGCTTCCGGAAGGCCTCCTGGTCGTGGAATTGCGGAATCCAGGCATGAACCTGGATTCCGGCGTCATGAGCCGCCGTCAAGACCTCCCGGAGTGCGTCGAAATTCTCGTATCCCTGCGCTATGGGCGCGATGTCGCTTCGATAGAATACCCGTCCGGAAGGCACCTCGTCATCTTCATCCTGCTTGACGTTCATACTGATGACATCGACGCCGTAGCGTTTGGACATCGCGACGAAGTTCAGCACATCCGCCTTGTTCTTAAACTGGTTCACCGTTCTTACAATGACTTCCGTTTCAAAGGGCGGATGGCTCTCCGCCGCCGCCAACACCGAACCCGAAGTACCTGTTACCGAAAAAGACAATACCAAACTTAGCACCGCCATGAACCTCGCCCTTAGCGCAACCCTCATATTCTTGCCTCCCTATAAAATAGTGTTTTTTCCATCCAACAAGAATTTACTTAGTCGCCTTAATTTTGTTGACGTTCTCCTGCCATCTTTCGGTCTTGAATTGGAGCAGCTTATCCAGCCCGGCTTTGGCGGTGTTCTTTTTGGCCGTCTCCAGGGCCGACAGCATTTCGGCATCCGATTTCGCATGGACCATCTGGGCAAAAGCAACGGTATGGATATCATGAATATTTTGGGCAATGATGCCGATTTCCGTGTCCGGCACCGGGTCGGTATTCACAAATTCCGTAATATCCATTGCGGTTTTCCAGGTTACGGTGGACTGCGCTATCGTCTCCCAGGATTTTTGATTCGCGGAAAGCGAAGCCTCCAGACTCATTTTGGCCGTATCGATAAATGTCGTATTTCCCGCCCAGTTAAAGTCCTCGAATTTTCTCATGGTTTCCGTACGCTCGTTGGCCGGCGTCGACTTGTACTTCTCGTTCGGAATCGGCGCTCCGTCCGCATCTTCTTCATCCCAGTATAAGCCTTTCGGTCCGAAGAACAGAACCTTTTGCCCCTCCGGGCCGGTGATCCAGTCATAGTAAGCGAAGATGGCTTCCGGGTCTTTGGCGCTGGTCGTAATCACACTTACGTTCCAACCCAACGTTTCGAAACCGCTTACAAATACCTTGTTTTTATCCAATCCGGCTTTATGAATCGGCCATATGATTTCATAACCGCTATCTGGATTACTCGCCGTCAGCGCGCGGTGCCCCTCCGCACCATAGGTGGTGATGTTGGATTCAATCATGACCGCGACCCGGCCGGTGTTCACCTTTTCTTTGACGGCGTCCTGGGTTTGCTGCAGCGCATCCTGCGTAATCAGGCGTTCGCGGAACAGTTTGTTGATATATAGCATCATCTCGCTAAAAGCGGGATCATCATAGATGGAGACCAGCTTGTCGCCTTCCGGATATCCCTTGAGGGAAATGAACTTGCTGGTGGCATTCTCCCGGAAGCCGCCATACATCATTTCAAGTCCGGCCCCTTTCTCCCCGACTTCGAGAGGCACGACATCCGGGTATTTGTCCCGGACCTGCAATAAATATTGATATAAGTCATCGAAGGTTTCCAACGCCGGTCTGCCAAGCGCGTTATATATATCTTTATTGACCATCCAGCCGCCGTTGCCGAATTGCCCCGAGGTATACCAGTTTGGAATTTGATATATTTTTCCGTCCTCGGAACGAAGCAGATTCAGGGTGGATTCTTTGACATACTTCTTGAAATTCGGATACTTCTCATAGTAATCATCCAGCGCCACGAGCTTTCCCGCTTTCGCAAGTCGTTCCACCGTTGCCCCCCGATCGGTAAAAATAACATCCGGCAGATCGTTGCTGACGATCATCGTGTTAAACTTTTCCGCGGCGGCCCCTCCGGATTGTATCGGCTCAACGGTCACCTTGCGGTTTTCCTGGATCCACTTCGTCGCTTCGTTCTCGGCCCAAGGCGCTGTCGTAAGCCAGTCGTAATGCCCATAGAAGCTGAAGGTTACCGGCTTGATTCCGCTGCCGTCATCGACGGCCTGGGTATCCGGTGTTCCCCCGTCTTTTTCCCCGCCCCCGCCGCAAGCTGTCAGCACAACAAATAAAGAGACCATCAGAAGCGATATCCATCTCATGCGTTTGCGCATTTGTTCCCCTTCTTTCTATAGAATATGGAGCTTGCTATTCCTTCAACGAGCCAATCAATACCCCCTTGACGAAATACTTCTGAAGAAAGGGATACGTTAAAATAATCGGGATCGTGGCGATCATCATCGTGGCCATGGTCAGCGACTTCGTCGTAATCGTACGATTCCGGTTCATATGATCCAGCGCGATGGCATTGGATGAGGCGATGTCGGTCATGATGTTGGAGTTCATAATTTGGCGTAGCAGCGTCTGAATGGGAAGCAAGTGATCCGTGGTGATGTAGATCGCGCCCGTAAACCAGTCGTTCCAATGCCCCACGGCCGTAAACAAAGCGATCGTAGCCAGTACCGGGCCAGAGACGGGAATGACGATTTTAAAGAAAATGCCGTAGTTGCTGCAACCGTCGATTTTAGCCGATTCCTCCAGGCCTTCAGGTAGAGCCGCGAAAAAGGTGCGAATGACGATCATGTTATAAACGCTGATGATGCCGGGGATCACCAGAACCCAGAAAGTGTCGAGCATGCCGAGAGAACGGATAAGCATATAGGTTGGAATCAACCCGCCGCTAAAGAACATGGTTACGATAAAGAACACCATGTAGTGCTTCCGGAACAGCAACGCTTTTTTGGACATCCCATAGGCCAAGAGAGCCGTGAAAAAGACCGACAACACCGTGCCGCACAAGGTTCGAAGGATGGTGACCCAAAAGGAGTTCAATAATCGCTTATCCTGGAACACGATGTAATAGTTCTCGAGCGTAAAGACCCTTGGCCACAGGGTTACGCCGCCAAGCGCCGTGTCGCTCCCTTGGTTGAAGGAAATCACAAGCGAGTTCCAGAACGGATAAAGCATAATAACCGCGAGCAACGTCAACAGGATGTAAATGGTCCGCTGCAGGATTTTGTCGCCCGGACTTAGTCTCATTTTTCATTCCCCCTTTAAGTTGAAGCCCTTACCAGAGACTAACATCGGCCCGGCGGGCGATCTTATTGGCTGTCACCAGCAAGATCACACTTATCACGGCTTTAAATAGGCCCACCGCTGTCGCGTAGGAGAATCGGGCATTCAAAATCCCGACGCGATATACATAGGTATCGATGACATCGGAGTATTCCCGCAGGATCGGATTGGTGCCCAGCAGTAGAATGTCTTCAAAGCCCGCGCTGAGGAGATTGCCGATGGCGAGAATCATGAAAATAATAATGATGGGCGCTATACTGGGGAGCGTGATTAAGTAGATTTGTTTGAATCGGCTTGCGCCGTCTATGGAGGCGGCTTCATACATGGTCGGGTCAACGCCGGCGATGGCGGCAAGATAAACGATGCTCGCAAAGCCGACTTCCTTCCACACGTTCACGCTGACCAGGATCGACCAGAAGTATTCCGGAACCGCCAGAAAGTTTACCGGCTCCTGAATCAGGTTGAAGCGCTCCAGCAAGTAATTCACCGTTCCGTTATCCACGGACAGAAGCGAGAATACAAAACCGGATACAATGACCCAGGACAGGAAATAAGGCAAATAGCTGACGGTCTGGATAAAACGCTTAAAGGCCATGTTCCCGACTTCATTCAGCATCAGCGCAAGCAGAATCGGCGCCGGGAAGGAGATGATCAGCTTTAACAGGCTAATCACCAGCGTATTTCTCATCACATTCCAAAACTCCGGCGCTTGGAAGAACATTTTGAAGTTCATGAATTGAACCCAAGGGCTCTTCAGGATTCCGGCAAAAATATCGTACTGCTGGAACGCCATAACCACGCCATACATCGGAATATAGCTGAAAATAAAGACAAAGATGATGCCCGGCCAAACCATGGACTGTAAATCCCACTGTTTGCCTAACTGCTTCCATTTACTTGACTTCGCAGCCGCCTTCATCGGTTTCCCCTCCTCTGGGACAGTCTAATGAAACTTGGGCAAATACGGTTTATTTTTCTCCAGCATTTCATCCAAGAGTTGTTCGGCTACGGTCACGGAAGGCACCAGCGGATGGTGGACCATCGCCTGCAGCGCAGTGTCCCGGTCCCCATGCACCGCCGACTCGATCGTCAAGCTCTCATATTGCTTCACCGCCGCCAGCAGCCCTTTGACGGGTTCCGGAATTTTCTGCAGAGGGATCGGCAGCGGGCCTTGTTTGGTTACGATACAGTTGACTTCAATGGAGGCATCTTCGGGCAAAAAGTCGATGGTTCGGCCGTTCCTTACGTTCAGCGTCTGAATATCGCGCGAGTCATTATAGATGGAGCGCATCAGCAGCACCGCCGCTTCGGAGTAATAGGCGCCGCCGCGCTGCTCCAACTGCTTCGGTTTCTCCTTTAGCTCAACATTCCGGTACAGCTCGAACAGCTCTTCTTCCACCTGCTTCACCACTTCAGCACGCGATCCGGTCGTTGCCGCAGCTTCCTTCTGTTCGTCAAGCATCGCGTCCGTCATGTAGTAATAGCTCAAATAATAGGATGGTATCGCTTTCAAAGAGTTCAAAAATCGATGATCCCAGGCATCGAACGGCACATTGCTCGCCTTGTAGCTTTTTGGATAATCAATAAGCTCTTGCAGCCTGCTTACCCCGTCGATCACCACATCGGATACCCAGTGCAAATGATTAATTCCTACAAATTCCGCATAGATCTTTTCGATCGGAAGCTCAAAAAACTCGGAGAGCCACTTTTGAAAACCGATCGGTGAGTTGCACAGGCCTACGCTCTTTACCGAAGAATATTTGTGGACGGCCTCGGTCACCATGCCGGCCGGATTGGTAAAGTTCAACAACCAGGCATCCGGAGCAAGCTCCTCGATATCTCTGCAGATGTCCAGGATCACCGGAATTGTTCTCAGGCCCTTCATCATGCCTCCGGGTCCGGTCGTCTCCTGACCGATGACATTGTACTTCAGCGGAATCAATTCGTCCCATTTTCGCGCTTCCAGCATACCTACCCGGATTTGCGTGCAGACAAAGTCCGCTCCGGCGATGGCCTTTCTGCGATCAAGCGTCTCGCATACGGTAATCGGAAGTCCGGATTGGGCAATCATCCGCTTGCTCAGCTCCGCAATCGTGTGCAGCTTTTCCATTCCCTCTTCGATATCCACCAGCCATATTTCGCTGACGGGCAGCTCTTTGTGATGCATGATAACGCCTTCAATAAGCTCCGGAGTATAAGAAGACCCCGCTCCGACGACAACCAGTTTCAGTGTTTCCTTCAAAATAGCCCCTTCCTTCACTCATTCGATTTGTGGTTCATGAAGACTAGCATTTTATGGTTTGCGGCATTGCCGCCAGCGATAGGCGATCAAGTATCTCGCGGTTTACTTGCATCCCGCTGTTTTCCATGGCCAGAACGACCGAACCGATGACCGGCTCCCGGGTTAAAACTCGTAAAGTGCAATTTGGAGCCGTCCGTTTCACGTTTCGTTCAATGGCTCCCCGGATGATCCCGGAGCGATCCCCTTTTGTCAGCAGGCTGCCTGCAAGAACAATGTCAAACGTACCGGTACCGGTTTCCATCCCCAGTTGACGGATCGTCGCCGAGGCGGCAAGGCCGAGTTCGTCTCCCTGCTTGATCAACAGACCGGCAGCCACCTCATCCCCTTCCTCCGCGGCTTGAAACAGAAGTTCCGCAATATGGGGGGGCAAGTCTCTGAAATCGTCCAAGTAGTCCTCCCTAAGCTCCGAAACATGGGAATAGCCCAGCAAACTCGTTAAGCGTTCCGATAAAACCGTGGGCTTCTCTCTTCCATCATCCGCTCGCATCACACTGCGGAACACCTCGGCGCTCAAATCGTACCCTCCGCCGAAGTCGCCAAACCGGTAGCCAAACCCGCCGCATTGGTAAGTCTCTCCTTGCGGATTTTTACCGGCACAGTTTACGCCCGATCCGCAAATCAGGACCACGCCATAGCTCTTTTCCGTGCCTGCCCGCAGTGCGATCCACGTATCGCAGGAAATATCGGTTCGCGGCAGCCCGAGCCGCCGGATCATCGGCCGCAAAATCCGGAAGTCGGACTCCCTATCCGCTCCCGCGAGGCCGAACCAGGCGAACTCAATCTGTTCCTGCGTAAGTCCCGAAGCTTCGAGCGCTTCCGTGACGGCCCGACGAAGATTGGCCTCCGCCTGCTCCCGATTTTTTTGATGATTTCCGTTTCCCCCTTGACCTACACCGATGACGTTGCCTTGTTCATCCGCAATAACCGCGTAGGTTTTACTTCCGCCTGCATCAACGCCCAAAAAGTACCTCACAACTCGTTTCACTCCTATATATTTAGGTTTGCCTAACAGGTGCCGTGGACTCGCGTACAAGAAACTGAGGGGCGAGCTTGGTTACAGCGGCCGGCATCACCTCCCCATTGATCAGCTGGAGCAGCAAATCGACGCCGATGCTTCCCATTTGCGCCTCCGGCTGTCGGACGGTGGTCAACCGGGGGAAGAATTCACCTACAAACTGCTGATCGTCAAAGCCGACAACCGAGATGTCGTGCGGTACCAGAATCCCTTCTTCGCGGAGGGCCTGAACAACCCCCAGGGCGATAAAGTCGTCTCCGGAAAAAATCGCGGTCGGCAGCTTATCTTCTCGAATCCATCTTTTGGCCACTTCATATCCGCTGCTTACCGTAAAACCGCAAAATTCCATACCGAACGGCGTTAAACCGGCTTCATTCAGCGCTTGAACATATCCTCTCTTGCGCTCCTCTACGCTCAGGAACACCGAGGGGCCGCCGATATGCGCGATTTGGGTGTGTCCCAGATCGATCAGATGCTTCGTAGCCTCATACCCGCCTTGATAGTTATCGACAACCACACTGGGGACATCCTCATGCTGGAATTGATTGTCGAGCAAAACGAACGGAATGTTTTTTCGCTTCAGTTCAACTACATATTCGTTTTCTCGAAGTGGGGACAACAAAATAATGCCGTCTACCCGGTCCCTCTGAAACAAAAAGTTATCCTCCACCTCGTTTTCAGCGATGGATAAGGCCAGAAAGTATCCTTGCTCCGCCAGCTTGCGATTCACCACCCGAATCACGCGATCATAGAAAGAGTCGTTGAAGTTCGTAATTGACATCCCGATGACTCCCGTTTTACCGCGTACCAGACTGCGTGCCGCCGAATTGGGCTGATAGTTCAACTCCTCGATGGCTTTGAGAACTTTCTGTCTATTTACTTCCCGGACCGACGGCGAATTGTTCAGGACTCTGGAAACCGTCACTACCGAGAGCCCTGATTTCTTGGCTACATCATGGATGTTCATCTAGGGATTGCCTCCATTGTAAAAAAGTTTAAAGGTTTTAACTTTTGAGGTAAATAAAAAAGCTCCTATAACGGATACGGCCATCCTTCCTTGGTATGAATGGTCATGTATAAGTCCTTTTGCGAGCAGGTAAGAAAATTGAGTCTCAAAAATAAGTTTAAAGGTTTTAACTTCGAATTGATATTAGCACCATTCCCAAAATACGTCAATAAGCAAATTGCTTCCGCTTCCTGTCCTCTCCATGTCCTTTTTAGGGCCAATGATGACCGTAAATCCGGGATAAAATGATATTGTCGAAGAAATAGAAATTGCATATTTCATTCGTAACGCAGGGCCGTGAATGAGACTTTCACGGCCCTGTTTTTTCCCGTCTGGCCGTGTTAGGGTGTGGGCGGGCTCTCATTTGGGACGAGCCTCATTGCGGCGGGTGATGAGACCGGGTAGGCGCTATAAGAGGAAGGGCGTTCGAACGATGGTGCGGGTTGAGGGGCCAAGATGAGGGCAAGGCGCGAGTCGCCCAGGACCATGACGGGAAAAATCAAGCGTTACACGAAGGCAGGTGAGGAGTTGTCGCAGTCTACTTTAAATGAAGTGGTGCAAAGCGTGGCCGATAGGCTCACGGCGAGGTTCCCTGAGCTGACCGTTCACACGGAGCGCGGGCCGGAAGGTTTACCGGCGCCGTGCTTTTTTGTGCAGCTGCTGAAGTCGGAACAGGCCCGGGAGTTGAACCGCCGGTTCAAGCGAACGTATTCGCTCGACGTTCAGTTCTACCCTCCCGCGGAACGCGGCCGGCAAGCCGCTAATGAGGTGGCGGAGCAGCTCTACGAGCTGTTTGCGGTCGCTTCGGCGGACGACGGACCGTCGCCGGGCGCGGAAATGCGCACCGAATGGAAGGACGACGGGACCCTGCATCTGTACCTGACGTTCACGCACTTCGTTTGGGCGCCGGCCGGCGAAGCGGTGAAGATGAGAACACTCCGGCAGGAGGAGAAGGTCAAACATGGGGATTAAAAAGAAAGTGGACCATCAGGGAACGCCTGCGGAGCGCACCTTTTCCAAAGCGCAGTTTTTGGCATCCAAACGCTTTAGCGGCGTGGAAAAGGACATTCTGCAAGTGGTGCTGGCGGACGGGGCTGCCTATACGGAAGCCGTGGCCCGACAGGCGGTACAATCATTTATCCAAAGAGGAGTGAAGGAACATGGCTAATGGCACATGGACAACGCAAAACAAAGTATCTCCGGGGACGTACATCAATTTCAAATCGGCGGCGCGGCCGGTCGGAACGGTAGGCGAGCGCGGGGTGGCGGCATTTCCGGCACCGCTGCCTTGGGGACCAAGCGGCGTGATCAAGCTGGAGGCGGAGTCTTTTCTGCAGAACGCCCTGAAGCTGTTGGGCTTCCATGCGGCTGACGCGAGAATCCGCCATATTGCGTCGGCGATGACGCATGCCAGCAAAGTGCTGATCTACCGGCTCGGCGCGAAGAACGCGGTTCAGGCTGCCGCGGTGATCGGCAATTTGAAGGTTACGGCCAAATACGGCGGCACCCGCGGTAACGATCTGCAAATCGTTGTTCAAGCCAGCGTGGATCAGCCGGATGTTTACGAGGTACGCACGCTGCTGGAGGGCGAAGAAGTGGACGCGCAAGTCGTCGCCACGGCGGAGGCGCTTAAGGACAACGACTTCGTTACGTTTGCGGGCAGCGGCGAGTTGACCGAAACGGCAGGGACGCCGCTGACCGACGGCAAAGCAGGCACCGGAGGCAACGGGGACTGGACCGACGCGCTGGCGGCCTTGGAGGCGGAGGAGTTCGACGTGCTCGGCCTGCCGACCGACGATTCGGCGTTGAAGCAGCTCGCCGTGGCCTATACGAAGCGTCTGCGGGAGCAGGAAGGCAAAAAAATCGTCACCGTCCTCTACAACTACCCGCAAGCGGACTACGAAGGGGTCATCAGCTTGAAGAACAGCGTCGTGACCGCGGACGGTTTAACCGTGGAGCCGATCTACCTGCTATGGGAAATCACCGCGATGGAAGCGGCGGCAGGGGTCAATGAATCGCTCACCTATACGGAAATTCCGAATGCGGTCGACGTAACGCCGAAGTACACGTACAGCGAGATGATCCAGGCGTTGCAAAACGGCGAGCTGGTCTTGTCGGCGTCGAACGGGAAAGTGCAAATCCAGCAGGACATCAATACGCTGACGACGTTTACGGCCGACAAGGCCAAGCATTTCAGCAAAAACCGCGTGGTGCGCGTGCTGGACACGATCGCCCGGGACATCCAGCGGACGTTCACCGCAAGCTATATCGGAAAAATCGGCAACAACGCGGACGGCCGCAACCTGCTGAAGGGCGAGGTGCTCAGCTATCTGGGAAGCCTGCAGGGGATTGGAGCGATTCAGAATTTCAACGCGGAGACCGATCTGGAAGTGCTGCCGGGCATCGACGGGGACGCCGTTATCGTTAATCTGAGCGTACAGCCGGTGGACAGTATCGAAAAAATCTACATGACCGTCACGGTCAACTAAGGAGGACGAAACGATGGCAGGTTCTTTTTTTAATGTGAGAGATGCGGTTAGCGGTAAGCAGGCCAAGGCGTTCGTTAAAATCGGCGATCGGACGGAGGAACTGTTCTACGCCAAAACGTTGGAATCGACGATTGAAAAAACAAAAGTGGATGTTCCCACCCTGGGCAGAACGGGGACGCCGCAGCGCTCGGCGGGCTGGAAAGGCACGGGCACGCTGACGATTTATTATGTCTCCTCTTTATTCCGCAAGCTGATGGAGGATTACGTGAAGAACGGGACCGACTTCTGGTTTGACCTGATGATTACGAACGAGCAGCCGGGGAGCGGTGCGGGCAAACAGACCGTATTCCTGCGGGGCTGCAACCTCGACAGCATCATCGCCGCCAAATTCGACGCGTCCAGCGAGGATATGCTCGAAGAAGAAATTCCGTTTACCTTCGAGGATTACGATGTGACGGAGTCCTTTAACGCGATTCAACCGACCAACTAACGATCTTTTCAACGAAAAAATAAAAACGATTCAGGAGGAATTCACGAATGAGCTCTTTATCTGCTTTTTTTGCCCAAAATGCCGCCGCCGGACTGGTGGAGGAAGTCGTCGTATCCAACCGGTTTAAGGACGAGCACGGGAAGCCGGTGCCGTGGCAGCTGCGCAGCATGACCGAGGATGAGAACGAGGCGATTCGCAAATCCTGCCAGCGCAAGGTGAAAGACAAGGGGATGGTCAGCTTCGAGACCAATACCGACGAGTATTTGGCCAAGCTGGCGGTCGCCAGCGTCGTGTTCCCGGATTTGAAAAACGCCGAGCTCCAGCAGTCCTATCAAGTGATGGGGGCGGACCAATGCCTGCGGAAGATGCTGCTCCCGGGCGAATACGCCACGCTCGTGCAAAAGGTGCAGGAGATCAACGGCTTCGATAAAAGTATCAACGAATTGGCGGATGAGGTAAAAAACTAATCGATGAGGGCGACGGCGAATCGGTCTGCGCCCTCTTCGCTCTAAACCGGTTCCACTTGATGCCTTGGGAATTCGCCGCGCTGAACGTCAGACAAAAAGCCGCGCTCATCGCGATGATTCAGGAGATCATCAAGTCGGAGAAGAAAGCGGTGAAGAAGAAATGAACCTCCTGTCCGGAAAGAAGGTGAAGACTTGGCAGATGCGACCTTAATGCTGAAAGCTTATGATAACGCGGGCCGGATGCTTCCTCAGGTCATACAGCCGCTTGACCAGTCGGTGACCGTTCTGAATGCCTCGGAAAGAGCAGCACAAAACAATGCAATGGCCATGCTGTTCTATACTGAGACCGTCCAAAGAACGATGACTGTCGTAACCCAGGTCCGGAAAGAAGTCGGGGAGTTGACGAAAGCCCAGGATAAGCTCAACCAATCGACTGACAAATCGGCCAAGAAGGCGAGTACCTTTGTCACGGCCCTCAAGAAGATTGACGTAAAACAAATCGCGGATGCCGGCAAGCCGCATCTGGCGCGTTTCTTAAATATCGGCGCACAGCAGCAAACTGCCCTGGACCAAATTTCGACTCGTGCGGGGGGCTCGGCGGCGGGGAAGCAAATTTTCGATCAGACGGCCGCGCAAGCGTTGAATTATGGGCAGGATGTCAACGCCGCCTTGGCGGGCACGCAGCAGTTTATGGCCAAAACGACCGATCCGGCGCAACTGGAGAAGCTGAATATGCTGGCCATGCGTCTCTCACAGCTCAATCCAGGAAAGGGGCTCGAAGGGGCGGCAGGCGCGATTTCTCAAATGATGTCCGGCGACACAAAAGCCCTGAGCTCGGATTACAAGATTCCCGAAACCGCGGTGAATCAAGACGCCATTAAATCGGCGGCCAAGCAGGGCGACTTCAACACAATCATCGCCAGCATGGACCAATTGCTGAATAAGCAGAACATGACGAAGTCGGCTTTTGAAACGATGATGGATACGCCGGCCGTGAAGTGGAAGCGGGTGGTGGACACCTTTAACTTCCAGCTCGGATCGTTGGGCAGGGAGGGAATCAACGCGCTCGGTCCGCTGTTTGACACACTCCTTGAAGCTTTAAACAGCGAGGCGTTCAAGAATTTTATCAGCGGCTTTGGATCCGGTTTGAATATGGTTGGAACCTTTTTAAGCGGAGTTGTCGGGGCGGTTTGGTCTTTCCTTGATCTGCTGAATTCCGGAGGGGGCCAAGCAAGCTCGATGCTGTTCGGCATCGGAGCGGCCCTGGTGCTAGCGACCGCGCTGCTCTGGGGCATGATCGCTCCTGTTGTGGCCCAGGCCATAGCCTGGATCGGGGTTTACTGGCCGCTGCTGCTTATTGCCGCGGGGATCGGGCTGCTCATCGGTTTACTGATGAGCTTTGGCGTTTCCGGCCAAGAGATCGTGGGGTTTGTCGTCGGGCTGCTTTACGGGTTGTTCACGACTTTGTATAACTTGGTCGCCACGGCTTACAATTTGTTCATCAGTTTTGCGGAGTTTATGATCAACTTGTTCATCAATCCGGTGTATGCGATCAAAAAGCTGTTTTATGACCTGGTGATGACGTTCGGCGGGTATATGTACGATATGCTTCGGTCCGCGGAGGACTTTGCCAGCGGTTTTGCAGGCATGATTCTTAAAGTGGTCAATGGCGCATTAGAACATATCAATTGGCTGATCGACGGCATTAATAACTTGTTCGGGACTGATTTCAAGAGGAAAGAACTCATTACTGAAGATGACCTTAACCTTCATATCCTTAGCGACGGACTAAAAACCGCATTGGACAGTTATAAAGCTCCGGAAATGCCGGATAATGTCGTCAGCTTCGACCGTATGCAGCTTAAGGACACCTCCGGGGCTGTTGCTGAAGGCCGTAAGCTGGGGGCGGAGTCTTATGATAAGTTCGCCAATAAACTGAACAACTTCGGCAAACCCGGTTTCGGCAAAGATCCGTCCAAGGACAAGAACCCCCTGGGCACCGGCGGGATGGTTCCTGGTTCTGGACTAGGAGGCGGGAGCGCCGCCAATATCGGCAATGTCGGAAACGTCGGCAGTGTGGACCGCATTAATGAAACCGTGGATATTTCCTCGGAGGATTTAAAGATGATGCGGGAGCTCGCGGAAATGAAGAATATCCAAAATTTCGTTACCCTGCAGCCGTCGATCAGTTTCGGCGATACCCATGTTCGCCAGCAAAGTGATATCAATACGATCATCGCGCATATCTCCGAAAAGCTGGAGCGGGATATCGCCTCGTCGGTGGACGCTGTGTATGGTTGATAGGAGGGATGAATGGTGCCAGTATATGGCGTTGAGTTAAGTTTCAACAACAGGGCAGAGGTACTAATGCTGCCCGTCAACCCTTCCGAAATCAACGTCAGTGAGTCGGGTCAAGGCAAAACGTTTGATGTGGTAGGGCTGGGCCAGATCAATGTGATCAAGGACCGGGAGTTGACGGAATACAGCTTCAGCGGCTTATTTCCGGCCCGACGGTACCGGTTTGTGAAGACGGAGAAACTATTGCACCCGGTTGAGTATATTAAGATGATCGAAAAGTGGATGGTCACCAAGCTGCCGATCCGGTTTATTTTCACCAGTGACACTTATGACATTAATACCGCCGCCAGCATCGAGTCCTTCACTTGGAAAGAGGTGGCGGGCAGCGCTGGCGACATTGAATACGACATCAAGCTAAAAAAATATGTGTTTTATGCCGCACGGAAAATCGAGCGCGAGACCAAAAACGGCGGCGCTAAAGTCCAGAAAAAGACAACCGCGGCCCGGCCAAACGAGAAGCAGCAGCCGAAAACCTATAAGATGGCTCCGGGCGACAGCCTTTGGAAGGTGGCGCAAATGAAGCTGGGGAACGGAGCGCGGTGGAAAGAGATCCAGAAGCTTAACGGCATCAAGGATGCGGACCTCAAGCGGCTGCCGGTCGGAAAGGTGTTGAAGCTGCCATGAGCTTGGCTGTGAAAATCATCAATCGCCAGGGGGGCGGTGCGGACGCCGAATGGGACATTAGTGAAATCGTGGAGGGGCTGTCCTGGAAGACATCCCGGATCGGCAAGGCGGGCAGTGTCTCGTTTAACTTGATCAAGGGCTCTCCTTTTCAAGCGTCCCATTTTACGTACAATAACGGGGATATCGTGCGGGTCCGGGTCGATGACACGAATGTATTTCATGGATACATTTTCAGCATTGACGAGGGCCGGGATGAAGCCGTTCAGATTACGGCGTATGACCAGATCCGGTATCTGATGAATACCGACACCTACGTGTTTACGGGGGTAACCGCTACCGAGGTGCTCCGGCGGATTGCGAAAGATTTTAACCTCAAGCTTGGCGATGTAGCCGATACCCGACATAAGATTCAGTTGAGCGAAGACGGACAAAAGCTGCTGGATATCATCTGCAAGGCGATTACGCTCACTTACGAAAACACCGGCCGCGATTACTGCCTGTACGACGATTTCGGTGCGTTGTGTTTGCGTGAGGTGACCGATACCGGTCTGGATCTGACTGTCGGTGACGGCCAACTGATGTATGACTATGAGGTCAAGCG
Source organism: Paenibacillus sp. alder61 (assembly GCF_020179875.1). Lineage (NCBI taxonomy): Bacteria > Bacillati > Bacillota > Bacilli > Caryophanales > Paenibacillaceae > Paenibacillus > Paenibacillus sp. alder61. The sequence goes on along the minus strand of NZ_JAIUDG010000007.1, from coordinate 39,670 downwards.
CTCCATCGACAGCGACACGTACAACCAGATTAAGCTGTACAAGGATAATAAAGAGACCGGCAAACGCGAGATATACCTGGCCAAGGACAGCGTCAATATCAAGCGGTGGGGGCTGCTGCAGCTTTACCAGTCGGTGGATGAAAAAAAGAACGCGGCGCAAATCCAGGAGCTTCTAAACAACTTGTCCCTGATGAAGAACCGTGAGACCAAGTCGCTTAAGGTAAGCGCCTTGGGGGATATCCGGGTCCGGGCCGGCATTCGCGTCCGGATCGTCATCTCCGAATACGGGGTAGATCAGGCTCTGATAGTGGACGAGTGTACTCACGATTTTGACGGCGCGGCGCACACAATGACACTGGATTTGAGGGTGGTGTGAATGGCGAATTTACTGGGAACATTGAAAAAAGCCGCGACGGACGCCGTAAATGCCGGCAATCCCGCCGCGGTGATGTTCGGGGAAGTTACCAAAACAAATCCGCTGGAAGTGCTCGTGGATCAACGATTCACGCTTCCGGCGGATTTTTTGCTTCTCCCGGAGTCGCTGGTTCATTTTGAAATCCATTTGAACCACAGCCACGAGTATACCGACGACAGCGGCTCGGGCAGCGCTGCGAAACAGACCAAGCCGGCGCTGCCGGCAAAGCCGATCGTTATCCGCCGGGGTCTTGAGGCGGGGGACAAGCTGCTCCTGCTTCGGGTGCAGGGCGGACAGCAGTATGTAATTTTGGATAGGGTGGTGAGCGCGTCGTGATTCCGGAAACGGACCAGAGTCTGTTGGACGAAAGGCTGGACGAGGGGCCGCTGCCCTCCCTGACCTGGAAATTTGACCTGGCTAAAGGACGCGTCGTTGGTAAAACGGACGGCCTGGATGCCATCAAACAGGCGATTTATAAGGTTTTTCAGACAGACCGGTTTGCGTATGACATTTACTCTTCCGACTACGGCCACGAGCTCACGCTGCTGCTCGGCAGCAGTCCGGAATTTGTTCAATCCGAAGCGACCCGAATGATTACGGAGACGCTTTTAACGGATGACCGGATTGACTCGATTGAGAATGTGCGGGCCGAAATGAAAGAAGACCAAATTACCATCCGGTTTACGGTGGTGACGGTTTACGGGAGTTTTGAGCAGGAGGTGAACCGAAATGTATGAGCATATGACATTTGATTTCATATTACAGCGGATGCTCTCCCGGGTGCCGGATACGATCGACAAAAGGGAGGGCAGCGTCATTTATGACGCCTGCGCACCGGCGGCGGCCGAGCTGGCGCAAATGTATATTGAGCTGGACATTAACTATAATCTGTCCTTCGTGGACACCGCCTCCGGTGAATATTTGACCCGGAGGACCGCCGAATTCGGCGTCAATCGGGCGGGGGCGACGCCGGCCGAGCGCAAGGGGCTGTTCTACGGCGAGAGCAATGCGCCGGTGGATGTGCCGCTGGGTGGCCGATATGCGATCGGAGAGTTAACCTTTGTCGCCGAAGAGAAAATCGGCACCGGCGTGTATAAAATGGTTTGCGAGACGCCGGGGACCGTCGGCAATGGACAGTTTGGCGCACTGCTGCCGATCGACTACGTGGCGAATCTTTCCCGTGCCGAGCTGAGCGAGGTGCTTGTTCCGGGCGAGGATGAAGAACCGGACGAAGAGCTGCGGCGGCGTTTTTACGTTGCCGTCAACGAGCCCGCTTTTGGCGGCAACGTCGCCGATTACAAGCAGCGGATCAATGCCATCCCTGGCGTGGGCGCCACCAAGGTATATCCGGTGTGGCAGGGAGGGGGGACGGTCAAGTGTACGATCATCGCCGCGGACTGGACGCCGCCCTCGCCAACCCTGGTCGGTGAGGTACAAACGATCATAGATCCGGCGGGCAACACCGGCCAAGGGTATGGTCAGGCGCCGATCGACCATAAAGTCACCATTACAGGTGTGAGTGGCCATACGGTTAACATCGAGACGACGTTGACGCTTGCCCCCGGGGTGACGCCTGGGCAGGTGCAGGCCGATGTGGAGTCTGTGGTGGCATCCTATCTTTTGGAACTCCGAAAGGACTGGGCCGGTCAGAACCAATTAATCATTCGGACGGCGCAGATCGATGCCCGCATCTTGACTGTGTCGGGGATCGAGGATGTTACAGGAACGACGATTGACGGATTCCCGACCAACCTTTCGTTGGGTTCCGACGAAGTGCCGCTGCCGGGGACGGTGAAGATCCATGCCTGAGGATCGGACTTTGATCCATCTGCCGGCTTTTTACTTGGGGATCGAGGATTTTACCGAGTTGGCCGACACCGAGACCGTTGAGCTCCACCTGATGCAGGGGGCAGTCGATCAGCTCTTCGATGACCAGTTTATCGAGACGTCCGGCCTGCAAGCCGTCAAGCGACGGGAGCAGATGCTCGGGATCCAGGCGGACCCGGCGGCGGAGACGATGGATTTCCGGCGTCGCCGCCTGCTGAACCGTTACCAGACCAAGCCTCCATTTACGATCAGGTATTTGCAGCGGCAGCTCGACATGCTGGTTGGTCAGGGGATGACGATCGCGTCGGTGAATTATGCCGACCGCGTGCTGACTGTGACGGCCGGCATTGACAATGCCAATGTCTTTAAAGAGGTACACCGGACGATCGAGACGGTCAAGCCCGCTAACCTGATGTACCAGCAAAACACAGCCCTAACGGGTGCAATCGAACTCGAAGAGCACATCAGTACGCGGGAAATGAAATGGAATTATGCATTGGACGGCTCCTGGAAGCTGGGAGAAAAGCCGTTTCTCCATTATGGGACGGAGGTGCCAGTAAAATGATAGCCGAAGGCATCCTGCATGACGTTGCCGAGTATGTCAACGGCCGGGTGGCCAAAGTGGTCCTCAACGGGACCTATACGATTACGGATTTTGAGGTTAAATCGGTGACGGATAAAATACTGGTATTGAATTACATCATTCCGGTTGCAGAAATCCCCTTGGTCACCTTAATTGAACTCAAGGACGCAGCGGATACCGTTTTGAGCAGCAATGCCGTCAACATACCGATTGCGGCCGACCATTTGATGCTCCAAACCATTGAGGTAAAGGAGGGAAACTAAACGATGGCTAAAATGGATTGGAAGAATAGTGATGTAGTCAAAGCCGAGGATATGAACCAGATCGGACAGGAAATCAATCAACTGCACACCGAATGGAAGGATCGCCTGGACACCGCCGATACCGATCCGGTTACGCTCCAGCCAGGCGTTCAGATGGTCCACGCAGCTAAGGATGCGCGTTTCCGGCTGGGGGAGATTAAAGGGCGGACGTTGATTAACTTAAGCGGAAACTCAGGAGATTTTGAATTTTTAAGCGGTGTCACGGCTTGGCAATCGACCCTCACTTTGGATTCCGCGAATAAAACCAGAGGTTCGTATGGAATAAAAGTGACAGTTGGAACTGGATTTACAGTTGGCGGAGCGCGATGCCCCGACATCCCAGTTTTTGCGGGTCGTTATTATGTGATAGTCGGAGATGTGAAAAATGGGAATGCGACAAGCGTCCAACTTCAAATGCCAGGAATTGGCGGCATTGTTTCCCTTGAATATACAGACACGACTAAATTCACGACTGTGTGGAGAAAATTTTCCCCGACATCTGATATATACTCCGGACCTACAGTGTTAGTTAATGGATTGGCAGGGACATATGCCTATGCTGATGAAGTGCGCGTCTATGAGATTTCAGCGGCCGAATATGCTGCTCTTGACAATATGACTTCCGAACAAGTCGCCGAAAAATATCCGTTCGTTCCATCCGGTATCGTTGGTGTAGAGAATCCATATGTGATCGGTACGTCGGATAATCTGCTGCCGCCGTTTTATGAGTGGACAATTTTTTCCCATGCTTCGGTGGTGTCCCCATATGTATACAAGCAAGTTTACACAGACGGTAATTGGAGTTATGGGGAGATAGAGGTCGTTCCAAACACCGATTATTACTTATCATTTAATAGCCCCAACGGAGTAAAAATCGGTGTATTTCAAGCGGGGGATTCTGGAACAGTTATTGCCTGGCACTCGTCCGACCCCTTCTCGTTTAACTCTGGAAATAACTCTCGTATCAGAATTGTTATTGCCGGAGATATCGCAGGAACTGTAGAAAACCCGATGCTGGTTTTGGGAACCACACCAGAACCGTTTAAAGCGCGCCGGGACACGATGCTCGCCCTGCAAACGGAGTTAAACGCGAACCCGATCGATGGCAGTAATCCTGACGTATTGTTTAAGAAAGATGGGCAATATTTCAAGCTGGCGAAATGGAAAAAAGTCGTATTGGACGGGTTGCTTCCGTGGGAGTACCATACCGCCGATTCCGGGTATAAGGTAGTCAGGATTTCCGGGGGGAGGATATCGGGATTTACCGACAGTTCCCCTAATAATAAATTCGTAACCAAATATAACGGGGCTAGGTTGCCATGGATAAGCGAAAGCGGGGACGAAGGAGCTTTCTGGAATGACTTGAATTTTAATGGAGGGTCTTTCCTAGTCGCCGTTCTTAATAAAGATAGCGGATGGGGCGAACTATCGAAAACGGAAACCTTTAGCGGTGACGGGGCGAAGAAGGCATTCACGCTTACGCCGCCAAACGGGTTGGCGCTTATGCCGTCTACTTTTTCCGTATCAGTCAACGGATCGCCGACAACAGCTTATACGTACACCAGTCACGTCCTGACGTTTACCACGGCACCAGTAGCCGGAACGGATAACGTCGTTATAACTTACAACTCAGCGTATGTGCCGACGACGGACGAGATTAAGGCGTATTTTATGGGCTGGAAGATGTTTTGGCTTGGAAAGCCCACAAATGTACCGTATGTAGGTGCAGAGCCTAAAGGGTGGGCTAAATTAACGGATACAAATATCCAAACTCAGGATTATAAGACGTCCGTACCCACTGACACTTTTTCAGGGTTTACGCCGTACCAACTCCTCTACCGTCTCGCCAAAGATACCGTCGAGCCCATCGTTTCTGAAGGATGCCTGACGCTGACCGAAGGCGACAACTTGGTTGAAATCGGTACGGGGATTGTGCTGCGAGAAGGTTTTAAATTTGTAAGCAATGGTTCGGGATTCCAAACCTTCAACTCTATGGTGAGTGGAGCGCAACAGGCTAAGTATAAGGTTTTAACTTTTTATGCTCTTTACGAGAATGAAGCCCGGAAGAACGGATACACAACGGTAGTTAGGACGAGTAACAACGGGACAACTTTAGACCTACCGGACACGCTTTTTAATCCAGCATCATCGTACTCCTCGACATATTTCAAACTTGACAAATCGCCGATCCAGCCGATCAGCGGCACATTGGCTGTGAATGAAAAGGCGCAGATCAGCGACCTAACCGCAGGCGTGACCGAGGCTTTGCAGCGCGTTTCCGTGGTCGAGCAGAAGAAGGCGGACGAGGATGCTACGGGCTGGATTACGCCGACTTTGCTTAATGGCGCGACCCCTTATGGACCGTACACCCCACAATATATGAAAAAAGACGGTTGGGTGTACCTACGGGGCGAAGCCGTCCTCACAGCTTTAAGTGTTCCCGTATTTAGGTTGCCGGAAGGGTACCGACCGGATCGACGCCCACGTTTTATAGGATACTCGTTCAGTAACCAAGTAGTGCCTGGGGAAATTATAGTTACGGAAACTGGGGAAGTTACAATCCTTTCTGGAGGATTGTCCGCCGTGTCTTTCGACGGAGTTTCGTTTCTAGCGAAGTAGAAAAGGAGTGATCAATTTGAAAGCAGTACCTAAAGTAAATACCGATGGACTCTTTATAGAGGACACGCTTGTGGACGATGCCTTTACGGGCGTTGTCCCTTTTTATATCATTCCGGACACGGAAGACACAGATAAAACACCGGAACCCATCCTCGCCGGATACACGGTTGGGATCCCGGTAACTCCGGGCCTGTACAATCCCCGTTTCAACTTGGAAGCGTGGGAGGCGTACCAGGACGAATTGTCCGCAGCGGAGGAAGCATATAAGGTAGCCTATAACGAATGGTCCGTGCAGTCGGAGGACGAGCGCGGAGAGCCCCCGGTATATGTGGCGCCAGAGCAGCCGCAGTTATGGGGCGAAGGATTGACGCCGGAGAAGATCGAGGAGTTGACCAGATCAAATCCACAGAACCCAAGCTCGACCGATTTGCTGGGGGCAGAGTTAACGTCAATGAAGCTGCAAAATATCCAGCAGCAACAAACAATCAGCGCTTTGGGCGCGGAATTGGCTGCGGTGAAACTCGACGTTATTAAATTGAGGGGAGTTGAACAAGCTTGAAATTTTGGACACTCGCTTTTGAAAATAATTGGATTACGGCAGAGGCGCTAAAAGGTGCGGTTAAGACTGAACTAAATCCATTTGGGGAGATCACGCCAGAAGAGTATAAGAGGATCACAGGAGATGAATATACGGCACTATATGCAGACAAAACCGTTCAGTAATGCTTCTGGGCATTAAAGTAGGTAAAAATAAATGAGGCAAGCATAATATCCCCATTTTGCCGTTTGTAGCGCTTGATAGAGATCCTTAATAAAGCAGGAGGGAGTTGGCAGCCCCCTCCACACAATTTTCTTCAAAGGGCTATGTAGCCTGAAAGTACACTTTCCCTCAGCTTCCCGGCTTTTCCCTCACCTATCCCATCGATGCAACGAACGATAGACATTGACCAGCTCATTTAGCGAATCCGACCGATCATATTCATCGAACTGATCTACAAATAATTCGAACCGGATGGCTCCGTTCACCCGTAGAGAATGGGTTTGATTTTACGCCAGTTCGGAACGGACTCCACCAGACTTCTTTAAAATATTGGTCATAAAAATACCCTTTGGCTAACCCCATAGCTTCCGTAATAAGGTCTAGCTGCTCTATACTCAAGGTTCGGTTTCCGTTTAAAATGTAACTAAGGGGTCCGACATTAACGCCCGTCTGTTTCGCAAATTGACATTTTTAATTGCTGGTCAATTTTTCAAGATCGCTATAGTAAGGCAAAGCCTACGAGAGGAGCGGGGTAGTTTGAACGAGCAGCGCAAAGACGAAATCGGCCGCAAATTTATTTTCAGTCCGCAGGTAGCCGAGGAGGAATATGAAGCCCTGGAGATCCAGGAGCTGATTTTTTTGATTCATTCCGCCAAGTATTTTAAGGTGGAGGAGGTTTTTCCCAACGTTTATCTGGATGAGCGGATTAAGGAGTTTCACAACGCGCTTCTGAAGAAGATCAAGGAAGCCGAAACGTTATACATAGCTTACGAAAAAAACACCAACTCCCCCTATCTCGACGCCGATGACCGGGTTTGGATGTTCTCCCAGGAAGCGTATGCGGCGAATGCGCAGGATTATTTTATGCAGCAACTGCTGATGCTGGATATGCGGAAACTGAACCATGGGGATATTTTGCCCAAGTTAGCGGAATTGCACACGCTCGGTCTTCCCAAAATTCTAATGGACAACGGACAGTACCATGTCGAGTTGGAACGCGACGCTTTGCTGCCGCCGCCGGATTGGAGCGGGGTGCCGGAGATCAATATCCCCGTGAGTAATCCCGGGCTGCAGCGGGCGATGATCCGATTTTTTCAAGCGATGTCCACCCCGGACCCTGACCACGATAGAAAAAGATCGCACCTTCAGGCCCTGGAGGCCGAAATGCTGGAGCAACTGATTCAGGCCAGGTATTTGCTGCCCATGCAGTTGATCGAGCCAAACCCGTCACCGCCGGATGAATACGGCCAAAAGACAATTGGCGCCGGTGCGACCCTTCAGTTTGGGGTACTTGGGGGCGAAGGCGATACGACCTGGCTGCCGGCCTTTACGGATTGGGCCGAGTTCGAAAAGGTGTACGATAAAGAGGTTTGGAGCAGCAATGTCGCGGGCTATGAGGACCTGCTGGCACTGTCGGAAACCATGAGCGGCATTGTGATTAACTGCCAAGGGATTCCGCTTCGGATCGACGAGAATAACAAAAGATTGATCGAAGCTTTTAGAAATGATCAGAACGGTTCATCGTGATTCGTCAAAGGGTATAACACCATAAGAACCCGATGCCCGGCATCGGATAAATAACGGTCACAAGCGAACAATAGTAAAAACGTTTCGCAGTCATGTAATGCGATAACCACGCAAAGGAGACACGATGAACGAACATAAATCGAATCAAGAAACCGGTTGGAATTTCGATAATAGTTACGCTCGGCTGCCCGAGGTTTTTTATTCCAAGGTGGATCCCACGCCGGTTCCCTCGCCGAAGCTGGTCATTCTGAATGAATCGCTGGCATCCTCCCTGGGCCTGGACAGCGAAGCTCTGCAAAGCGAGCGGGAGGTCGCGGCCATGGCGGGCAACCGGTTGCCCGAGGGTTCGGAACCGCTGGCTCAAGCCTATGCGGGGCACCAGTTCGGGTATTTCACCAAGCTGGGGGACGGGCGGGCGATTCTGCTGGGCGAACAGATCACGCCGCAGGGCAAGCGGTTCGATATCCAGTTGAAGGGGCCGGGAAGAACTCCCTATTCCCGGCAAGGAGACGGGCGGGCGGCGCTCGGACCGATGCTGCGCGAGTACATCATCAGCGAAGCCATGCACGCGCTGGGCATCCCGACGACCCGCAGCCTGGCGGTCGTGACAACGGGCCAAACCGTGCACCGGGAAACCGGACTGCCCGGGGCGGTCTTGACCCGCGTGGCCGCAAGCCATCTTCGGGTGGGTACCTTTCAATACGCGGCCCACTGGGGCGAGACGGAAGAGCTTCGGGCGCTGGCCGATTATACTTGGGACCGGCATTTTTCGGAAGCGGATCCGGGCGATAACCGCTATCTCTCCCTGCTCCGGGAGGTAATCGAGCGGCAGGCGTCTCTCATTGCCAAGTGGCAGCTCGTCGGCTTTATCCACGGCGTCATGAACACGGACAATATGGCGCTTAGCGGCGAGACGATCGACTACGGGCCCTGCGCGTTCATGGACATTTATGACCCCGCCACCGTGTTCAGCTCCATTGATACGCACGGCCGCTACGCCTACGGGAATCAGCCGGAAATCGGCGCCTGGAACCTAACGCGGCTTGCCGAGGCCCTGTTGCCGCTGCTGCACGAGGACGAAGAGCAGGCGCTCAAACTGGCGGAAACCGCATTGGGTGCGTTTGCCGAGCGGTTCCATCACCATTGGGTCGGCGGCATGAGAGCCAAGCTGGGGCTGTTTAACGAAGAGCCGGAGGATGTGCCTTTAATAAAGCGGCTGCTGAGTCTGATGTACAAGGCACGTGCCGATTATACCAACACCTTCCGCGCGCTGAGCCTGGACCGGCCGGTGGAGGCCGACCTTGAGAACGCCGATGAATTTGCGGCTTGGCGGGAGGGCTGGCAAGCGAGACGAGGCCGGCAGGAGGAGAGCATCGAGGCCTCCCAAGAACTCATGCGCCGCAGCAATCCGTCTGTGATTCCCCGCAATCACCGGGTGGAGGAAGCGCTGGAAGCGGCCGTGGAACGCGGGGATACGAGCGTGATGCAGCGGCTGCTGGCTGTTCTCGCGAAGCCTTACGACTACGAGTCCGAGCAGGAGGAGTACTGCAGCCTGCCGGACCCTTCCGGTAGGCCATATCGGACCTATTGCGGCACGTAAACGGGGACAAAAGGAAAACAAGGATCGGAGGATCGGATCATGCCGATCCTTTTCTTGTTTTTCGATCCAAAGAGGATGGTCCGAGATTGGGGTTAGACGGAACGGCTTAAACTGAACGACAGTGGGGACGTTGTTTTGAACGAAAGAGCGCTCGGGCTCGGGATGCCTCCGACTATCTATGTCCGGCAGACTTCCCGCTGAACATATCTTTTTGCGAGGGCAAAGGGTGGTCAGTTGTGCTAATAACTTTTTACGCTCGGCGCGATAAAAGTGACGGTTTACGCATTGAAAATGATACGGGTGGGATGTGGGCAACCGGTGGGCGGAGGACCAGCTTGGAGAAATTACATAAATTCAACCGGAACGAGCAGAATTAGACCGGGAAGAATTAATAATCCGTCTTGGTCACCGCCTTGCAAAAGATGATAGAATAAGAAACATCATCTCCTGGAGTTGGAGAATACAAGCTAACATGAAGACAGGTGAACGCATTATGGAAAAAGACCCCGTATACCGGGATCGTTTGATCGATAATTGGCTGAGGTTAACACAGATCCAGGCGAGTATCGCCAACCGTTTGGAGTCGGCTTTGCAGGAGAAGCATCAGCTGTCCCTTAAGGAATTTTACTTGCTGATGTTCTTGTCCGAAGCCAAGGAGCAAAAATTAAAGCTGCAGCAACTGGAAGAGCTCGTTGGTTTGAGTCAGAGCGCCATTTCCAGGCTGGTCAGCCGGTTTGAAGCCAAAGGCTGCGGAGCGCTGAGAAGAAACATCTGTGAAGACGATCGCAGAGCCGTGTACACCTGTTTAACGCCGATCGGCGCCGAGAAGCTGGAGAAGGCCATGCCCACTTTTAAGGCTGCCCTGGCGGAAGCTTTCGCGGGTGAGGAATTTCAAAGGATGATCCTTTGCTTTCTCCCGGAAAACTAGTTCCCCTTCAAAGGCAATCTTGATAACATAGAATTCCTGCAAATCTGCATGTTTTTTTCTTGTTCGGAACAAAAAATAGTGAATTCCTGCAAATCTGCAGGAATTTTTAACGAAACCGGCTCCTAGCCCAAAAATCGCTTGAAATACCTGCAGATTTGCATCTTTTTGGAGTTGGAAGGGGTGGAAAATGCGTTAGGCGCCTGGAATGCCGTGGCCGTGGGCTAAATCCGATTGGATGTCTGTGGACGTGGGACTGCGTGCTTAACTAGCTATCTTATCGGGTACTCCGCTCTAAAACAGCGAATTCTCGTTTTCTCCTCCTGCGGTGTCTGATGAGGCACTAGCGCCAACTCCGGGCTGTGCGGAAGGATTAGCCTAGGTGCGAGCTTGACGGAATACTTTTCAACGTGGTAATTTATATGCATGCGCATGCAATTTATTGATTTGCATCATTCGTTCGTTTCATGGATATTCTGGATATAGATCAAAAAGGAGTGGTACTTACGATGGACCATCTGTTCAGTCCCTACAAGCTTAAATCCCTGGAGTTAAAAAACCGCGTCGTCATGCCGCCGATGTGTCAATATTCCGTCGAGAAAAAAGACGGTGTCGCGAACGACTGGCATTACACGCATTATGTCAACAGAGCCGTCGGCGGAACCGGATTAGTGATCATTGAGATGACGGACGTGGAGCCGGACGGCCGCATTTCCGACTATGATTTGGGTTTGTGGTCGGACGATCAGATCCCGGCCTTGGCGCGCATCGTGGAAGCTTGCCATCAGCACGGCGCGAAGGTGGGCATTCAAATCGCCCACGCGGGGCGGAAGGCGGAAGATGCTCAGGTTCCTGTGGCGCCTTCGGCGATTCCTTTTGACGAGAAGTCCAAGACGCCAAGAGCCTTGACTACCGAAGAAGTGAAGGACATGGTGGAAAAATTCCGCCTGGCCGTACGCCGGGCCGTTCAGGCTGGCTTCGATACGATCGAGCTGCACGGCGCACACGGTTACCTGATTCATCAATTTCATTCCCCGCTCACGAATCAAAGAACGGATGAATATGGCAAGGACTTGACCCGATTCGGCCGCGAGGTCATTGAAGCCGCCAAGAGCGAGATGCCTGCGGACATGCCGCTGATTATGCGGATTTCGGCTCAGGAGTATGTGGAGGGCGGATACGGCATTAAAGAAAGCCTTGAGTTCTCCAAAGTCTATCGTGAAGCCGGTGTTGATATGTTCCATATCAGCGCCGGGGGAGAGGGGCCGATTGCGGCTTGGGGCAGACCGGGGACCCACGCGGCCTATCAGGTTCCTTTGGCCAGAGAAATCAAGCATACGCTGGACATCCCGGTGATCGCGGTGGGCCGGCTGGATGAGCCAGCCTTGGCCAATGCCGTCATTGGCCAAGGCGATGCGGATCTGGTGGCTGTCGGAAGAGGCATGCTGCGCAACCCTTATTGGACACTGGAAGCGGCGGTGCGGCTCGGCAAAGAAACCCAGGTGCCGAAGCAGTATTTGAGCGGATTCCCAAGAGTATAAGCAAGTATGAAACGGAAGCGAAGCCTTAGCGAATGCCAAGGCTTCGCTTTTTTCGCGGTAAGGCGGGTATTTCCAAAAAAATAGGATTGACAACTAGGCGGCATAGAAAATATATTAGGTACATATGAGATCGATAATCATTATCATTTAGGCGGTCACAGACATTAGAAAATCAATCGACACCGAAGGAGACGAATATGAAAAACAAGCTACTACCCTTAATCTCACTCATCCTGCTGCTGGCCCTCAGCGCTTGCGGCGGCAACTCGGCCAATTCGGGACAGGGCGCGTCCCCGGAGAACGGAAGCACTTCGGCGCCAAAGGCTGAGGCGGCGGAGCCGTCCGGAACCGGAACGGTCACTTACGCCTCGGAAAAAGGACCTGTGGAAGTTCCCGCGAACCCGACCCGAATCGTGGCGTTGACGAATGCGCCGAACGTTCTTTCGCTTGGGGGAACCTTGGTCGGCGTCGATGAATGGACGATGAAGAACCCGCTATTTACGGAGAAACTGGCGGGGGTCGACGTGGTGTCGGACGATGACCTGGAACAGATCATGGCCCTGAATCCGGACTTGATCATCACCGGTACGCATATGAAGAATCTGGACCAGTTGGAGAAGATCGCGCCGACGGTAGCTTATACTTGGGGCAAGCTGGACTATTTGGCACAGCAGGTGGAGATCGGGAAGCTCTTGAACAAGGAGAAGGAAGCGCAGGCCTGGGTCGACGACTTCAAGAAGCGGGCCGAAGAAGCCGGACGGGAAATCAAAGCCAAGCATGGGGAAAATGTTACGGTGACGGTATTTGAAACGGACGCGAAGAACTTCTATGTGTTCGGGAACAATTGGGCGCGCGGGACCGAAATTTTGTACCAGGCTATGGGCTTGAGCATGCCGGAAAAAGTGAAAAAGGATGCCTTGGGGCCCGGCTACTACACGCTGTCTCAAGAGGTGATTCCGGAATATGCCGGCGATTTTGTCGTTTTGAGCCGCAGAGCCGCGGACGACAATTCGTTTATGAAGACGGAGATGTGGAAGAACATTCCGGCCGTGAAAAACAAGCAAGTCATCGAAATCGATATGAACGCCTCGACGTACAGCGATCCGATAACGCTGGATTATCTGCTGGATATTTTCAAGAAGGGTTTCCTTGGTGAATCGAAATAATGCAACAACCGAAAGCCTGCTTCCGCCATAATGGGAGCAGGCTTTCAGATTTCCGTGGGAACTCGGCGTACATCCTTAAAAGCGAACATAGTAACGCTTCCCCCGGCTCTTCCTCTTTCCCCGGCTTACGGTAACGGAGAGCAGGGCGTCGATAGGAGAAAGCCGAGGATCCCCGCCAAGGGAGCGGAGCCTTCTTGTATTGCTCCAAGTTACCAGGTTCCGGTAGTTTTTTTGGCTGAAGATTCTTAGCCGGATTCGCTGCTTGTAAATTCGCCCTTTGTTTTTGATGATGAGGCAGAAGCCTACTTGCAAAGGGGCCCGGCAGAGGGCACGGAAATGTTTGGGGGCAGTGCTGCGCTTAGGTTCGGATCGGGAGGGGCTTCGATGTGGAACGTCGGCTTCGTTCCCTTTCTTCCGCCGATGGAGTTCGAGGGGAACCCAAAGACCCTCCGAGGGCCTTAACACAATAACGGAGCTGTCCGTGAGCGCTTCATGTCTCCTCGTCATACTTCAATCTGAGCCGTGGCCTTGACCCGGTAAGTCCCTGGCTGTAAATCGCCAAAAAGATATAGTCCTGCCGCGTTCGTTTGCGTGATTTGGACAATGGTCTCCACACCGCCGTTCAGCGCGTACAGGGCCACCAGCGCGCCGGATACGGGGGAACCGGTCGCTTGATCGGTGATGATGCCGGACAAGGTTCCCGTGTTGGCATTCGGATCGACGGTCAGGTTGATGTCCAAGGGGGCGAATTGATTGCCTGTAATGGTAACCGGGGCACTCTGATTGGACAGATATCCCAGGACGGTAGCTTGAACGAAATAGGTGGCGCTTGGCAGGTTGGCGAATAAATATTGCCCGGTTGAATTGGAAGCGACCGTTCCGATCAGGGTATTTGTGGCTCCATCGACCCTGAACAGGTTGATGGCGGCATTATTCACGGGCTGATTGTTCGTGGCATTTCTGACAATACCAAACACGGCTCCGGTTGTGGCTGCCGGATCAACCTGCAGCGTGATGGTGACCTGGGTGGGCTGACCTTGGGTGACGCTAAGCGGAATCCGCGGAGGCGTAAGAAACCCCGTCTCTGCGGCGGTAATTAAATAAGCGCCGACGGGAACATTCGGAATGACAAACAACCCCTGCGGATTGGTGCTCACATGCTGGACCGGAACGCTTTGCGAGGTAAACAACTGGACGGTAGCCGAGGGGACGGGAGTGCCGTTGGCGAGTCGTACCGAACCTTGAACCACACCTACGGATGCATTGGGAGCGGCCTGAAGCGCCAGGTTTACGCTCTCATCTTCATTGCCATTCAATGTAAACGGGGGGCTGGGTTGCAAAATATATTTATCGGTAATGGGCATGTCGCTGACCTCCTTACATACATACAGTCATTGTATGCCTCGGCGTCCAGAATCGAGTGGACGAATGCGACGATTACCGGGTTGGGCTCACCCAATTGGCGAAGAGTACTATTGCCAACTTTTGTTTAATATAAGCAGAGAAGACGGTCATCCCAAATAATTAGATGGAGTGAAAAGACATGTCGAATCCGCAAGCAGCCTCAGCACAACAAGAAGCGATTGAAACGGTTAGAGACCTGATCAAAGGGATCGATACGGCAATGCTAACCACCAGGACGGAGGAAGGCCTGGTCTCCCGCCCGATGAAGACCCAGGAGGTCGAGTTTGACGGCGATCTGTGGTTTTTGACTATGAGGGATACGAACAAATATCGCGAATTGCTTCAAGATTCCATGGTAAATGTGGCTTACGTGGGGCAATCCTACGTATCGATTCGGGGGCGGGCCGAATTGGTGGACGATCGCGGGAAAATCAAGGAGTTCTGGAACGCCGCTTACGGCGAATTGCTGGATACGACCAGCGACGATCCGAATCTTGTTTTGATCAAGATCCGGGCCGAAACCGCCGAATATTGGGAAACTGGCAGCAAAATCAAAATGGTAAAGCGCCTGTTTTCCAAACTGACCGGAACCGAGTCCGAGATGGAGCTGAATAAGACGGTCGATTTGGACGGCGTATGAATCCAAATTATGAATGAGCCGGACCGGGAAAACCACTTCTTCTTTCAGAAGTGGTTTTTGTCGGCTGCATTTGGATCAATCGCCTTTCGTGGCCTCGTGCCCGTCCTCTCTTTAATAAGCATCGGGCGGGTGAATAAGGGCCTTTTGCGGCGCTATTTTGTCGAATTCGTCCCTTCGGTGAGAAATAGCGGTCATTTGGGACCTTATTTTAGGGAAAGGTGGGCCGAAATCTGATTTTTGGACCCGAACCAGTGAAATAAGGCCTTTTTTAGCCGCTAATTTTCACTAAAACGCAAATCGGGCCGGAATAACGGCCCAAAAGGCCGCTAATGCAGCGGACGGCCAAGGAATTGCGGGCCGCCCGAATCGAGCCCGTCGAAAAAGGAGCCTTTCTTTTGAGCCCCCTTCCCGAAATTGGAGGAGCCCCGGCTTTATTTGTGAAGTCGGGTGGTTCTGCCTTCGTCGGAATTGGCTTATTCCTCCGTGGTGAAGTGGGAGGCCGGGAGCCCTTCCCGGTTCACCAAATTGGCGTCCGCCGGATTATTGCACCAGGCGTACCGGGCATGAACCGGCACCGGAATCGCCTCGTGCCTCACTACAACGGTGCTGGCGGATATCTCCGCCTGCGCCGGGACATAAACGCCATCGGCCCCGCATCGATTCGTGGCCGAGCTCCGCCCAGGAACCGGGCACCGTTTGCGGATGGTCCATTTTTCCCCAGATGTTAACTTTGGCGCCCCGCTGAAGAACTATCCCTTCGCTCAGGATCCTCGATTGAATCATGGATATCCGCCTTTCCGACGTATTCTCGTGTATCTCCTATTCTCATTTCGCTCCAGGGGAGTCAATTTCTCCCGGATGAGGATAAGCCGGAAAAAAGGACCGTTCGCGGGAACGGTCCGGGAAAGATTCAGTACACATCTTTGGCATAGCGTTTGTTTCGTCTCATATCCGTTATATAGGCGTCCGCGGCGGCGTCATCCAGTCCGCCATGGACCCGGATCACGGTCCGGAGGGCGGCATCGACCTCCTTGGCCATGCTGCCGGCGTCTCCGCAGACATAGAAGCGGGCGCCTTCCTGCAGCCAGCCCCAGAGCTCGGCGCCTTGCTCAAGCAGGCGGTGCTGGACATAGATTTTGTCGGCCTGATCGCGGGAAAACGCCGTATCGAGGCGCTGCAGCAACCCGTCTTGCTTAAAAGCTTCAAGCTCCTCCCGGAAGTAGAAATCGCACGCCTCCCGCTGTTCTCCGAAGATCAGCCAGTTCCGGCCCGGTGCTCCGGCCGCCCGCCTTTCCTGCAGGAAGCCGCGGAAAGGCGCGATACCGGTACCCGAGCCGACCATGATCATCGGGGTACGGGGGTCCTCCGGGAGATGAAAGTGGCGGTTTTTGTGGATAAAAACCGGGATATCCATGCCGGGCTTAACGAGGTCGGCCAAAAAGGTGGAGCAGACCCCTTTGCGAACCTGCCCCCGATGCTCATACCGCAGTGTGGAGACCGTAATATGCACCTCTTCCGGATGCGGCTTCGGGCTGGAGGCGATGGAATAAAGCCGGGGCTGCAAAGGCTTGAGCAGTCCGGCTAGCTCCGCCGGGGTAAGAGAGACGGGGAACTCCTCCAGCACATCGATTAACCGGCGGCCCCACTGCCAGGCCTGGAATTCCTCCCGGCGGCTCTCTTGCAGCAGATCCCGCAAGACTTCAGCCCGTGTGCGCTCCTGAATAAACCGGATCATTTCCTTGTGGATCCGGGCAATCTCATAGTGGCGCCGCAATGCCTCGGCTAGCGGGAGCGTGCCTTGACCCTTGACGTGCACCGGGGCCAAAGGATCGAGCTTCAATGTACCGAGGAGCCGTTCGACCAGCTCGGGGTCATTGGCGGGCCAAACGCCCAGCGCGTCGCCGGCCTCGTACGCCAGCCCGGTACCGCGGAGATCGAAGGCGTAGTGGCGGGTTTCTTTTTCGGAGCCGGGCCGGTTCAGGAGCCGGTTAAAAAGAAGCCGCGCAGGCACCGGCCGATCCCGCCCGGATTTGCCCGCCTCCCGCCCCTCCGGTCGGGGAGCGACGGCCGTGGCCGCCGCGGGGCCGAGGCCGGATCGGGCGGGGGAGGCGACGGCAGGGGAAGCGGGAGGGGCGATGGTAGGCGCGGCGGCAGAAGCTTCGCCAGGAGCCCCGACAGGAGCCTCAGCAGGGGCGGATACCTCTGCTGAGACATGAGCGTCCGAGGCTGCGGCATGGCCAAGAGTCCCGCCTTCATGGCTTAACCGTTCCGCGACCGCATCGGCCCAGGCCTCGACCTGTTCATGGTAATCGGTGTCGCAGCGCGTACAGCCGAGCAGCCGTCGGCCCCCCAATTGCGCCAGGCGGTCGTCCAGGAACTGCCCAAAGCCGCAGAACCGCGCAAAGCTGGAATCCCCGAACGCGAGCACGGCGTACTGCAGATCAGGCATGGAGGGGGCATTCTCGCCCTTCAAGGCGCGAAAAAAGCCCTCCCCATTGTCCGGCGGCTCCCCATCCCCAAACGTGCTGGCAATGAACAGGACAAACCGTTCGCCGGTTAATTCGGCCGCCGGATACTCGTCCATGCCGGCGAGCCTGACGGGATGGCCGGCCTTTTTTAGCCGCTGGGCGCAGCGCAGGGCGGCGCTCTCCGCGTTCCCGGTCTGGGACGCCCAGAGTATGGTGACGGGCGGGAGTTGGACCGTCGCCATTGCCGCCGTCGTCTCCGCCCCTGTCGTCGTCGCCCCTGTCGTCGCCGTCCCCGCCTGCACACCCGCCTCCGGCGCGGGTGCAGGCAGAGACGCGCGGGAGAACATGCCCGCCAGCAGCCCGTCGACCCAGTAACGCTTGGCCGGCGGAAGCGGCGCGGTTGGCGGGAGCACGGGTACGGCGGTCCCCGCCCGGGGCTCCTCGCTCCGCAGGCTGGTCAGAAAGCCGGCCAAATAAGCCTGCTCGTACGGGTCGAGCGTCAGCGAGGTCATTGGCTGGGACAGGCCCAGCACCTGGGTGAGCGTATTCAACTGCTCCGGTTGCAATTGCTGTGTCATCGGCTCGGCCTCCTTCCGATAGGGTTGATGATTTGCAGGCGCCGCCTTAACTGCCTGGCATGATTCGGCAGCCTTCTCCAGCGCGACGGCGCAGTATTTCAGCTCGGGCTGCAGGGAGAGGGGATCCACCGCATCGATGGTGAGCTCGTTAACGGCAAGATCGGGGCCGAACAGGTCGTTCCAGTGAAACGGGGCGAAGCAGGTTCCCTCACGCACCCGGTCGGTCACGACGGCAGGCAGGACCGCGTGTCCCCGCCGGGATCTCAGGTTCACCCGGTCCCCATCCCGGATGTCCAGCCGCGCCGCGTCGGCGGGGTGAACCTCAAGGAACGGCCCGGGGTTCAGCTTCACCAGCTTGGGGATTTTCCCCGTCTTGGTCAACGTGTGCCATTGATGCTGCACCCGGCCCGAATTCAGCACATACGGGTATTCCTCATCGGGAAGTTCCGCTGGGGGCAGATAGGGCCGCGCCCAAAACACGGCCTTTCCATCCGCGGTGGGAAAAAGGATCCGCGGTTCGCCGGGGGACTGGCGCTGATGCGGGCCGGGGCCGTCAGCCGACTTGGCTGTCCCCGCCGACCCAGCCGCCCCCAATTCCGTCCGCCCGTTCAGGTAGCGGATCGGGCTCCGGCGGCTGTCCTCGCCCGGCGCGCTTGGCCACTGCACGGGCGCTTCCCGCAGCCGATCGTAGGTGGCCCCCCGCAGGTCGTAGCCCGTTTTCGGGTTCCACGCCCGCTGGATTTCCCGGTATACCTCCTCCGAGGAGGCGTAGGTGAAGGCGTCGGCGTAACCCATCTCGCAAGCGACCCTGGCGATGATTTGCCAGTCCGGGAGAGCTTCTCCGGGCGGGTCGACCGCCTTTTGCATCAAGGTCAGATTCCGCTCGGAGTTGACCATCACCCCTTCGCCTTCGGCCCACAGCGCCCCGGGCAGCAGGATGTCCGCGTACCGGTTGGTTTCGGTCTCCCAAAAAGCGTCCTGCGCAATGACCAGTTCGGCCGCTTCAAGGCCGGCGATTACGATTTTGCGGTTGGGGACGGAGGCGACCGGATTGGTGCAAATGATCCAGCAGGCTTTGATCTCGCCCGATGCCATGCTTTCGAACATGGACACCGTGCCGCCGCCGGCTTCGGTGCGAAGCGTTCCGGGAGGGATCTTCCACAGATCCTCCATAAACCGGCGGTCCGCCTCGTCCAGCAAGGAACGTTGGCCGGGCAATCCCGGCCCCATATAGCCCATCTCCCGGCCGCCCATGGCATTGGGCTGGCCGGTGAGGGAGAAGGGGCCGCCTCCCGGTCGGCAGATGGCGCCGGTAGCGAGATGCAGATTGCAGATCGCGTTCGTATGCCAGGTGCCGTGCGTGCTTTGGTTGAGGCCCATGGTCCAGCAGGTCATCCACTCGCGCGATTCGCCGATCCAGTCCGCCGCGGTGCGGATATCCGCTTCGGGAATGCCCGTGATTTCCGCCACCCTGGCGGGCGAATAATCCTCCAGGAATTCCGGGATCTGCTCAAAACCGGTCGTATACCTGGATATAAAGTCCGGGTCCGTGTGACCGTTTCTGACGAGCAGATGCAGCAACCCGTTCAGCAGAGCCAGGTCGGTCCCGGGGCGAATCGGCAAATAAAGCTGCGCCTTGTCCGCGGTCGCCGTCCGCCGGGGATCGACGACGATCAAACGGGCGCCCGCTTTGACCCGGTCTATCAGGCGCAGGAACAGGATCGGGTGGCAGTCGGCCATATTGGCCCCGATGACGAAGAACAGATCCGCCTGATCGATATCTTGGTAAGATCCCGGCGGTCCGTCCGCCCCCAGCGAGAGCTTGTAGCCGCTCCCCGCGCTCGCCATGCAAAGGCGGGAGTTCGATTCGATGTGCCGGGTCCGGACGAAGCCTTTGGCCAGTTTGTTGATCAAATACTGTGCCTCCAGCGACATTTGCCCCGACACGTAGAAGGAGAGGGCATCGGGGCCGTGCCGTTCCAGCAGGCCGCGGAGCCGCCGGGCGGTCTCGCGGATGGCCGCATCCATCCCCGTCTTTACGGGGGCGGCGTCCCGGGAAGGGCGCAGGTAGGCCCGCTCCATCCGGCCGGATTCCGTCAGCGCCCCCGCGGAGGTGGCGCCTTTGGTGCAGAGTCGGCCGAAGTTGGCGGGATGCTCCCGGTCGCCGGTGACTTTGACGACACGGCCGCCGGATACTTCCAGCACCATGCCGCATCCGACCCCGCAGTAGGGGCACACGCTTTTGACTTGCTTCACGTTCATCCGATTTCACCTCCCGTGGATCGTGGGTTGGATTGAGATAAGCGACTTGTGCCCCGGCAGATAAGCTTTTCGGACGGGGGATAAGGGCCTTTTACGCCGCTATTTTGTCGAATTTGGCTTGGTGAGGCGAAATAGCGGCTGTTTGAGGCTTTATTTTTGGAAAAAACGGCCCAAACCCTAATTTCGGTGCCCGCAACAGGGAAATAGGGCCTTTTTTGACCGCTATTATCCCCGTTGGGCCAAATCGGGCCGAAATAACGGCCCAAAAGGCGACTATGTTCAGCGGGCGGCGGAAAGGAAATTGCAGGACGCCGGCCTTGACTTGGAATGACTTCTGTGCCCGCCTGGCAAGCCTAGAACTGGACGCCGGACTCCGTCTTGGCCCAGGTCTTTTTCCAGGACCGGGTTACCGCGTAAAAAACGAGCGTCGTGAGCAGCACGATCGAGCCGACGACCAAAAACCCGGCTACCTGGGAGCCCGTCGACTGCTTCAGCGGACCGAGGACGTACGTCGGGAGCAGATAGCCGCCCAGTCCCCCGGCGGCGCCGACGATGCCGGTGATCACCCCGATTTCGCCGGAGAACCGCTGCGGAATAATCTGAAATACCGAGCCGTTCCCCATGCCGAGGCAGGCCATCATAATGCTGGTGTAGATCAGCATGACCACAAAAGAATCCGGCATGGTGGCGATGGCAAAGGCGCTGGCGGCAATGACGCTGTAGAGTACGAGCAGAAGCCGCATGCCGCCGATTTTGTCGGCGATCCATCCGCCCAAGGGCCGGAAGAAGCTGCCGGCGATCACGGTGATGGTAACGAGGTAGCCGACCTGGATTTTGGTCAGGCCGCCGGAATGGACGTTGTCGCCATAAACGTCGTAAAAGAAAATGCTCGCGTAATTGGCGAAGCCGACGAACCCGCCGAAGGTAATCGCGTAGAAGATCGAGAACCACCAGGTGTCGGGATATTTAAAGACGCCGAGATAACTCTTGAGCGGCTTGGGGGCCGGGCGGCCCGGCGCGTCTTTCGCCATAAGGGTGTAGGCGATCATCACGGCCACCAGCGGGATCAACGCGAAGCCGAATACGCTGTGCCAGCCGTAAGCCTCGGCGATCTGCGGCCCGAAAAAGGTCGCGAGCGCCGTGCCGCTGTTACCGGCGCCCGCGATGCCCATCGCGAGCCCCTGGTATTGCGGCGGATACCAGCGGCTGGCCAAGGACAGCGATACGGCGAAGCTGGCTCCGGCGAAGCCGAGCAGAAAGCCGATCATCTGCATCTCCAGCAGGCTGCCGCCGCCGAGCCAGCCCCAGACCAGGGGAATCAGGGTCAGGGACATGCCGATCAGGCCGGCCTTTTTGCTGCCGATGCGGTCCGCCAGGATGCCCATTGGAATGCGGAAGATCGAGCCGCCCAGGATGGGGATGGCGACCATCGCCGCCTTTTGCGTATCCGATAGGCCAAAATCTTTGGTGATGAAAAGCGCCAGCGCGCCGCACAGCACCCAAATCATGAAGCTGACATCAAAGTACAAAAATGAAGAAAGTAAACTCGGGAAATGCCCGGCCTTGCGAAAGCTTTTTGCATCCATGGCGAATATCCTCCTTTATCGAGCTTGGAAACCGATACGATACATGTGACTTGGTATGTTTTTACTCAAATTGTCAAGTTAATTCACATCTCCTCCTCGGACCAGGTATTCAAAGGCAAAAAGGGACCGACACCCGAAACCCGCATCTTCAGAAAGATGCGAATATCGTTTATCGGCCCCATTGCCATGTGCAGCCACGCCATTGTGACTGACTTTGCATATTTAATTGTAAGGATGAAGGGGGTCTACCCAAGCACAGTCACTGTGGCGGGTAGACCTGGAAGTCTGATAAGGTCAATATAAGTTCAAACGGATTAAATGTCAATAATTATGACATATAAATTTTGAATTATATCGAAACGGGTTTGTTCAGTCGATGTTACTGCAAATTAATGTTATATTATCTAGCATAAAGAGGGGACGACGATTCTACTCCGTTTTGGCCGCTCAACATCAAGTTATCCCAATTACACCCCAATTTACATAAACTCGAAAAAGTACCGCATCACATGCAGAAATACCGGCGAGGTGTAGGTGAGGCTGTCTACCAGGCTGAGGTAGCTTTTTCTAAGAGCATGGGATTTATCGTCGTCGCCGATCAGCAGATCCCGTTTGAGCACGGAGATGGTCAGGCTGCCGAAGAAGCCGCTCAGACTAATCAGCATCCCGAAAAAGAGACTGGTCTTCAAAGTCAACGGCGTCAGGTAAGGGTGGATCAAAAAGGAAACCGCAGTGGTGACGACAAACGCGCAGGCGAAGCCCTCCCAGGTCAGATTGGGGTTCGCGGTCGGGACGACCTTTCTTTTGCCGAAATACATGGAGGCCAGGTAATGAATAATATCGTTGAGTTGGGTCAAAACGACAAGGAACAGTACCAAACCCGCTCCATACTCGGGTGTGGCGTACCGGAAGTAGGCCAGGTGGCTGAGGCCGAACACCATCAGCATGAGGCCCCATTGCACGCGGCTGACGCTGCGCACGAAACCGACGGTCCCCTTGTTGATCAGGCGCGGGAGCGGAAGGAAGAGGAAGACGTATACCGGTATAAACACGATAAACATTCCGTACCAACCGATGAAGATCCAGTAGAATTGCACCGGAATCGACAGATACGCCCACAGAAAAATCCGGCGGTCGGCTTTTCTGGACCGGATCATGGAGAAGTATTCTTTTAGCGCAAAAAAGGCCAGCACCATCAGCGACAGCAGCGAAACGACCGCATTGAACTGGGTGGCCAGGCACAGCACCAGGAATATGCCCCACCAGTCCCGGAGGCGGAGGCCGATGGCCTCATAATCCGCCTGCCCCGGGCGGCGCTTGGACTGCACGTAGTAAATGACATGTATGGCGGTTAATACCGTAAAAATCACTATTAGCGTAATCAGCGAGCTGTTCATCAAATCCATTCCTCCTTGCCCTGTGGGGGCTCGGGATTCCTTATGAGGGATCCTATGTTATTATGAAGGAATAGTTCAAACTTGATAAGGGGAAATTTCGTAAATGGCAGAGGAACGGAATCGGTCGGTTTACATTTTGCTCACGAATACGGGGACGCTGTTCACCAAGATGATCAAAGGCTACACCCGGGCACCCTATAATCATGCGTCGATTTCCTTTAACCGGGAACTGTCGGAGCTTTACAGTTTCGGGAGAAAGAACCCGAACAATCCGCTGAACGGCGGGTTCGTCAAAGAAGATATCAGAACGGGCACCTTCAGCAAATATCCGAACACGACCTGTGTCATCTATGAGCTTAAAGTATCGGACCGGGAAGTCGAGAAAATGAAGCGGGTGCTGCAACTTTTCATCCGGAAGCGGCAAAAGTATTTATACAATATTCTCGGAGTCATCGGCATTGCGCTTCAAGAGCCCGTCGAATTCAGCAATTCTTATTTTTGCTCGCAGTTTGTCGCGGAAATTTTGGAACGGTCGGGGATCAAGCTCTGGAATAAGCTGCCCGCCCTGGTAACACCGGATGATTTCCGGCAGAGCGATTCCCTTCAATTGATCTATGAGGGGAAATTAAGCGAATATGATCCGCAAGCCCTTTGACAAATCCCCAGTAAATCACTTATATTAAAATTAAATCGAATAGTTCTCCTAAAGGGGAGTAGCTTTTACAACATTGCCGTCATTTCGGAGGTCTTCATCTCCCGGCTATGTTGGCAACGAGGAAGGATAACGTTGTTAGCAAGACCTTTGCCTGTTATTGGTGAAGGTCTTTTCTTGTTTTATGGACCTTTGCCGTTCTAGGCAAAGGTTTTTGTTTTTTTACGGTGCGAACGGGAGGAGGGGATTCCAAATCAAGGGATTGGAGTTAGAGTATTTAAGCATTTAAGCATTTAAGGAAAGATACGAATCAGCTATTTCATTAGATACTTAATAGGGAGAGAGGGAACTGATATATGGATTTGTCGATGTTGTTGGAATACGGCTGGGTACTGCTGCTTCTGGTCGTGCTGGAGGGATTGCTTGCGGCGGATAACGCGCTGGTGCTGGCGATTATGGTCAAGCATCTTCCCGAAGCGGAGCGCAAAAAGGCTCTGTTTTACGGGTTGCTGGGCGCGTTCGTGTTTCGTTTGGCTTCTTTGTTCGTCATCTCGTTTCTGGTGGACGTGTGGCAGATTCAGGCCATCGGCGCGCTGTACTTGTTGTTTATCAGCATCAACCATATCGTAAGGAAATTGGCGTTTAAAAACAGGAAAGACGACAAGGTCGAGGGGGAGAAAAAGCAATCCGGATTCTGGGCCACCGTTCTTAAAGTGGAGCTGGCGGATATCGCGTTTGCGATCGATTCCATTTTGGCGGCCGTGGCGCTGGCCATGACGCTTCCCAACACACAGCTTCCCTCGATCGGCGGCATGGACGGGGGCAAATTCATCGTCGTGTTCTTAGGGGGCTTTATCGGGCTCGTCATCATGCGGTTTGCCGCCAATCTGTTCGTGAAGCTGCTGCACTCCCGGCCGGGCCTCGAAATCGCCGCGTTCGCCATCGTGGGCTGGGTCGGCGTGAAGCTGGCGGTCTTGACGCTGGGGCATGAGGACGTGGGAATCATCTCCCATGAATTCGCTCATTCGACCCTGTGGAAGCTGATCTTCTACATCGTATTGATCGCGATCGGCCTGGCCGGCTGGTTCCTGACGAAGGAACAGACGAAGGAGCGGGTGAAGGAGGAGTCGAAGGAACAGGTGAAGGAGTAAGCAAAGGAACACACCAAGGAAACAGACCGAGGAACATACCGTGGAACAGTCGAAGGAGCAGGTGAAGGAGGAGTCTGCGGCGGTGTGACCGGTCATAGAGGAAAGGAGGACTTTTTGGCGGAAAGCTAACCACTCAGCAGCACCTAGTCCCCCATCAGAAAACCGGGATAACTTAGAATTCCTGCATAAGTGCATGTTTTTTCTCTGTTTGGAACAAAGATTTCAAAATTCCTGCGATTCTGCAGGAATTTTCGACGAAATCGGCTCGTTTCTCAAAAATCGCCGGAAATACCTGTAGATTTGCATCTTTTTTCGAATTCCTGCGGGAACCGGCCTGAAATACCTGCAGATTTGCATCTTTTTGGAGTTGGAGGGTCGGAAAGTGCGCCAGGCCCCTTGATCTTCGTGGGTTAAATACGATATTTCCCTTACTACGAAAAACTCCCCATACAGCCACAGGGTTTTAATTCACCTGCCTACTGTATGGGGAGTATAACATTTCAAAGTTACTTTCTTTTGTTGCTGAGAAGTGCTATGGCTAGGCTACACAGTGCAATAGAGCCCCCTTTGGAGCCAGCAGCTTCTCTAGCCGCCCGCCGAATAACGGCCTTTAGGGCCGGTATTTCGCCTCGAGTTGGCTCCGCAGGCACTGGTGTTGCATTAAACCTGACGTGGTGTTGCCGATCCCGCCATCTCACTTGCCGCCCGTTATAATAGCGGCGTTTTGGGCTGCTATTTCGCCCAAATTCGCTTTTTCGGGGAAAATAGCGGCTAAAAAGGGCCTTATTTCTCTGGAGCGAGTCCAAAAATCGGTTTTCGGCCCGCTTTCCTTAAAATAAGGCCCCAAAGGACCGCTATTTCTCACAGAAGGGACGAATTCGACAAAATAACGCCTCAAAAAGCCCTTATCCACCCGCCCAGCTTCAAAGAGAGGCGGTTACTTATCCTTCCATATATCACAGACCATGGATATTATACTGAACAAACTTAGAATGAGTTATGTTTTTTGCACAAGAAAACCCCGTCACCAGGACGCGGGTTTCTTTTTTTGGAAAGGGTCTTTTCCGGATCACGGGATTATGATACGATCGAACCAGACTTATTAAACTAGTTTAATAAGTCTCAACTTATACAGTCGTAAAACGGGAGGTTGGATGTTGTGAAGGATATG
Source organism: Paenibacillus sp. alder61 (assembly GCF_020179875.1). NCBI lineage: Bacteria > Bacillati > Bacillota > Bacilli > Caryophanales > Paenibacillaceae > Paenibacillus > Paenibacillus sp. alder61. The sequence continues at coordinate 13,096 of NZ_JAIUDG010000007.1, read as the reverse complement.
CCCGCCACCCCCAAAGAGATGAAAAAGGTGATTCTCGGCGCGATCCGCGGTTCTCTTTTGACGATGGGGAGCGCAACGAAGAAGGAGCTGAGCGGGAAGCTGGGCATCAGTTTTCCGACGATCGGCAAATTTTTGGATGCCATGGAAAAGGAGGGAGAGCTTCTTTTTGTCGGTATCGACGAATCCAGCGGCGGGCGGCGGGCCAAACGGTTTGCCTATAATCCCGAGTATATGCTGGGCCTGGCGGTGATTTTGGAAAAAGAGGATACGTTCTACACCGTCTATAACTGCCAAGGCGAAGTGAAGGATCAGGGGCGGCTCCCGAGCGCATTGACGGAAGATATGTCCGCCTTTGCGGAGCGGGTGGACGACATTTTGAACGCCTATCCGCGAATCCGCTCGATGTCGGTCGGCGTGCCGGGCTCGGTCAACAACGGCCGGATTATTTACATGCCGGACTATGACCGGCTCCAGCAGTTCGAACTGAAGGCGTATCTGGAGTCCCGCTTCGCGCTGCCCGCGGTGGTGGAGAACGACATGAACGCCGCGGCCTTGGGCTATCACAGCAAACTTAGCGGGGACGGCCGGGAGAGTCCGGTGTCGCTCGTTTATATTTACTTCGGCCAAAACGGCCCCGGCGCGGGGATTCTCATCAATGGAGAAGTGGTGCGGGGGAGCACGTTTTTTTCCGGCGAAGTTTCCTTCATCCCTCAATACGAGGATCTGAACTTCGAACAGGCTCTGCGCCAGGCCAAAGGGCCGGACCGCTCCAGACTGGGGGAATCCGGCGTGGATGCGGTGGGACGGCTGATCGCCACCTGCGCGGCGATCGTGAATCCGCATGCCGTTGTGTTTTGCGATAACGAGGTCGACGAGGCCCTGCTTACAAAAATCGAGGCCCGCAGCGCAGGCTATATTCCCGAAGAACATCTCCCCAGCCTGGTAATGAGTGAATGGAAGCGGGACTATTTGAACGGACTGCAGCATTTGGGGCTGAGCTTGATGATTTCGACGGTGGGCATCGATGAATCCTTAGGATAGGAGTATAGGAGAATAACTATGGCTACGTTTTTCTTGATTATTATTTATTTGGCATTTATCAGCCTGGGGCTGCCGGACTCTTTGTTGGGGGCCGCCTGGCCGGTCATGCGGCCGGATTTCGGCGCCCCGTTGGATACGGCGGGAATGCTGTTCATGATTGTCGCGGCGGGGACGATCGTGTCCAGTCTGGCGAGCGGGGCGGTGCTGAAGCGGTTCGGCACCGGACAGGTGACGCTGGTCAGTTGCATCATGACGGCCGGGGCTTTGCTCGGATTCTCGCTCGCCCCGTCGCTGTTCTGGGTGATTCTCTGCACGATTCCGTTGGGTCTCGGCGCGGGTTCCGTGGACGCCGGGCTCAACAATTATGTGGCGGCCCACTACAAGGCGCACCATATGAGCTGGCTCCACTGCTTTTGGGGCGTTGGCGCCACGCTGGGGCCGATCATTATGGCGGGGTACATCTCCGGCGGAACCTCGACCTGGAGAGACGGTTATTTGACGGTATCCCTCATTCAGTTTGCGTTGGTCGTCATCCTGCTTTTAACGCTGCCCCTGTGGGACCGCGTGGCCCGGAGCGGCGGAGGGCCCTCGGCTGAACAGCCGGAGGAGGCGGAAAGCGCGCCGCTGGAGGCGGACGGGGACGGAAAGGCCGCGAGGCCTCTCCGCATCGGCGGTGTCAAGCTGGCGCTGGTGTCCTTCTTGTTCTATTGCGGCGTTGAAGCGACGGTAGGGTTGTGGGGGAGCAGCTATTTGGTCAACGAAAAGGGATTGTCCGCTTCCCTCGCCGCCCAGTGGGTGTCCATTTACTACGCGGGCATCACGATCGGCCGGTTTATTACCGGCTTCATCACGTTCAAGGTGAGCAACCGGACCTTGATCCGGGGAGGCCAGGCGATTGCCTTGGCGGGAGCCGTGCTGCTCGTTCTGCCTCTGCCGGCGGGCGCTTCCCTGGCGGGCTTTCTGATTATCGGCCTGGGGCTCGCGCCGATTTACCCCTGCATGCTGCACGAAACCCCGGTACGGTTCGGGAAAAAACACGCCCAAACCATCATGGGCTATCAAATGGCCGTGGCTTACACGGGCAGTACGTTTATGCCGCCGCTGCTCGGTTTCGTGGCTTCCCGGACGACGATGGGCATGTTTCCGTTTTATGTCGCGCTTTCCGCGCTGGCGATGCTGTTGTTTTCGGAACGGCTGAACGCCTTTTTGAAGAAACGTAATGAACTAAAGGGGCCTCCCGCATCCACATTACATGGAAAAGAGGTATGACGATGTTCAGAGCGACAGAGGACCAGGAATACTATGAACTTTTAAGCCCTACGCTGCTTCCGAAGGCTTCGGGGTTTCTGTGGAATGAGAACATGATGATTCATATGAACTGCCGCGGTTATGCGGTGGCCCAGTTCATGCAGCCGGAGCCGGCGAAATATTCCCACGCGCCGAATCTGGAAGCGAAGACGTTCATGCAGCCCGAACAGCCGTATTACGCGCATCATCCGGGCCGTTTTGTTTACGTGAAGGATGAGGAGACCGGGGAAGTGTTTTCCGCGCCTTATGAGCCCGTACGGTGCCCGGCGGACCGGTATGTCTTTGCCGTGGGAAAGAGCCGGATCAAGTGGACGGTGGTCTGTAAGGACGTGGAGATTGAAATGAGCCTGAGTCTGCCGAAAGAAGAGCCGATTGAGCTATGGCGTCTCAAAGTAAACAACCTGTCGGGTCGGCGGCGCAAGCTGAGCGTTTATCCTTACTTTACCGTCGGTTATATGTCCTGGATGAACCGGTCGGGGGAATACCGGGAGGATTTGCAGGCCATCGTCTGCTCCTCCGTCACGCCCTATCAGAAGTATCAGGATTACGATAAAATCAAAAACTTCCGGGATAAAACCTTCCTGCTTGCGGATCGGGCGCCCGTCTCCTGGGAAGTGAATCAGGAGGCCTTCGAGGGGGAAGGCGGTATCGTCATGCCGTCGATGATCCTGGAAGAGGAACTGTCCAAGGGAGACGCGCGGTACGAAACCCCGGCCGCCGTGCTGCAATACCGGCTCGAGCTCGCGGCCGGGGAGGAGGAGGCCTACCGGTTTATGTTCGGCCCCGCGAAGGACGAGGAGGAAATCGCCCGCATCCGCGGCGGTTATTTCCTGAATGCGGACGAATGCGGCGCGGACGGCTTTATTGCGGCCGAGTGGGAGTATGACCAGTACATCCGGGAAGGGCGGGGCTGCATCGAAATCAGCACGCCGGATCCCGATCTGGACAACTTCGTGAACCACTGGCTCCCGCGGCAAATCTACTATCACGGGCAGACGAACCGGTTAACGACCGACCCGCAAACCCGGAACTACCTTCAGGATCATATGGGCATGAGCTATATTAAACCGAAAATGGCGCGGGAGGCTTTTTTGACGGCCATGAGTCAGCAAAAAGCGAGCGGTGCGATGCCTGACGGGATTATTTTGCACGCGGACGCCGAACTCAAATATATTAACCAGGTTCCCCACACGGATCACTGCGTCTGGCTGCCGATTTGCCTGAGCACTTACCTGGATGAAACGGGCGATGCCTCGATCCTCGATGAAGTGGTGCCTTATGCGGACGGCGGGGAGGCCGAGCCGGTTCACCGGCATGTCGACCGGGCGATGTGCTGGCTGATGAACGACCGCGATGAACGGGGGCTGAACTATATCAACCAGGGCGACTGGTGCGACCCGATGAATATGGTCGGGTACAAAGGCAAGGGCGTTTCGGGTTGGTTGACCATCGCCACGGCGTACGCTTTTAAGGTATGGGCCGACATTTGCGAGCGCAGCGGACGGGCGGACCAGGCCGGGGAATACCGGACCGCGGCCGAAGCGACCAACGAGACCGTCAATCGATATCTGTGGGACGGCGAGTGGTACGCCCGGGGCATTACCGATGACAATGTGGTGTTCGGCATCCGCACGGACCAAGAGGGGCGGATTTTCATCAATCCGCAGGGCTGGTCGCTGCTGAGCGGCGCCGCGGACGCGGATAAGCGCGAGAAGCTGCTGCGGGCTGTGCGGGAGCAGCTGGAGACGCCGTACGGCGTGGAAAAGCTGGCGCCCTCCTATACGGCCATGCGCGAAGATGTGGGCCGGGTGACGCAGAAGCACCCGGGCTCCGCAGAGAACGGCGCGGTCTACAACCATGCCGTCGCTTTTTATATCTACGCGCTCTATAGCGTGGGCGAGAAGGACAACGCCTACCGGCTGCTGCGGAAGATGCTGCCCGGGCCGGATCCGCAGGACGTGATTCAGCGCGGACAGCTGCCGATCTTCATCCCGAACTACTACCGGGGCGCTTACCGGCAATTTCCTCGGACGGCGGGGCGGTCCAGCCATCTGTTCAATACCGGCACGGTGCCTTGGGTGTACCGCTGCCTGATCGACGGCCTGTTCGGCTTGCAGGGGACGGCGGACGGCATTCGGATCCGCCCGCAGCTGCCCGCCGAATGGAGCGAGGCGAAGGTCACGCGCGAATTCCGGGGAGCCCGCCTGCGCATCGAAATGAAGCGGGAAGCCGGGGTACGGGAACCGGAAGTTTACAGCGAGGGCATGAAAGTGGAAGACGGCATCCTGCGGGGATTGCAGCCGGGAACGGAAGTCCGGGTGACCGTCAAGCTGCCGGCGGAAGGATAGACCATTTTGAGTCGGAGCGGATCTATGAGGGCAGGGGCTTGGGTATTTAAAGGGAAAATCTCCCGTTAATCCGGGGCAGTCGGCTCGCGGGCAGCGATTAGCGGGATTTCCTCCCGTTAATTTGAGGGGCAGAGGCCCAATCGCACTCTTCGGACGGAAATAGCGGGAGGAAATCCCGCTAAATGGGCCGATGGAGGAGAAACGCTCAACATTAACGGGAAAAATTCCCGTTAATGTCCCTCCTCGGCCGCACGATGGGCCTTGACCCGCCCGCTCCCTTGGCGCAAATACAAGTTCGGAGTAGCCGAATTCGTCTCCAAGAGGGGATTTGCTCGGCTGAGATAAGATTAGTTGGTTGGAGTAGCTTGCCGGGATTGGGGACTTACGGATGCCGGGGGCGTGCCGACACCGCGCGCAGCGCGTCCGGAAGAAGCCGGCTCTCTTTAAGCACCTTGGCATTTCGGCTCATCAGCGCTTCGTCGCTCACCTTCCAGGTGTGTCCCTTGGAGCGATCCCGGCGAACGGCCAGAAAATACGCGGGGCTCCCCGCGAAGATCCGAAAGCCTTTGGCAAGGCTGTCCGCGCAAAATTGGACGCATTCTCCCCGGTTTAAGCGGGGAAAGGCCACCCGGCCGAACACGCTTCGCTTGACGAGAAGGGTCGCGCCCTGGACAAGGGGAACCTGCTGATTGGCCTTGTTCGGGTAACGCAGAAGCAGCCGCCTTTTTCCGCTCAGGTACATGTAATGCGCTCTTTTGCCCACGATATCGGCCTTGGTGTTTATCATGGTACGGACGCTGTCGGCCAAATATCCGGGCGCGTAATAATCGTCGTCGTCAAATTTGGCGATCAGGCCATAGCCGGCAAGGCTGACGCCATAATTCAAGCAGACGCCGAGCGGAAGGCGCTCCGGTTTGCGGTAGACCCTCACGTTTTTGTGGGCCTTCGCGGCCTCTATATAACGGTCGATTCGGAGCTTGTCGTTGTTTAAGATGACGATAAGCTCCTTTTTGGCGTATTTTTGCCGGGCATAGTTTGCAAAAAGGTTCTTCAGGCACTCCGGGCGTTTGGTGCAGGTGATGATCGATACGGCGTTCCGGCGGTAGGTCAGGGGTAATTTCGCTTTATTCACGGCCGTCTCCCCTTCGGCGGCTTTTGTACATATTTCTTGTAATCGCGGACGTGCGGAATTTTTCGATGATGGGCGAGCAGTTCTTTATCGCTGATGATCCAGGTATGGTTGGCCGAGTTCTTCCGGCGGATCGCGACGAAATTGTATCTCCCGGCCGAGTAGACTTTGAAGCCGCGTTTTTTGCTGCGCAGGCAAAAAAGGTCGTCCTCGCCGACACTCCGATCGGGAAAAGGCACCTTGTTCAAAACGTCCTTTTTGATAAGCAGCGTAGCTCCGGGAAGCCGGGTTACGGGGCGGTTCTCGTCCTGCGGAAAGCGCAGCAGGAGCGTTCGGGAACCGCGCAAATACATGTAGTGGGCCCGCTTGCCGATGACATCCGCCTTGGTTCTGTGCAAAGCCTGCAGGCTTTCCGTCAGATAAAAGGGGGCGTAGTAATCGTCATCGTCGAACTTGGCGATATAGCGGAATTTGGCCTTTTTGACGGCAAAGTTCAGACAGGCGCCGAGCGTAGAGTGCTCCGGCAAGCGGAACACGGATATATTCCGGTGCTTGCGGGCCAATTTCTCATAGGGCGCAAGCGGGATGTTATTTTTATTGATGATGATGATCAGCTCTTTGGAAGGATAGGACTGCCGCAGATAGTTTTTGATCAGGTTATTCATGTAGCTCCGCCGATTGGTGCAGGTAATTACAGAAACCCCTTGGGTTTTCGCGGATTTCGTGGTGCTGGTTTTACCGGTTCCCATAGCATCGCACCCTTTCTCTATGATCGTCGAATCTCTTGTCTTGTTACCATATGTGAGGGACATGCGAGAGGAACGGCATCCCCACAGACGATTGTGGAAATGAGGCGAATACTATTGTTATATACACATACTTTATAGTATTTTATAAGTGCACTAGCTGGTATTTTGTATAGGAGGGATTTCGATGTATGAGCTGCTTTGGTTGGTCCCCGTGTTTCTGCTTGCTCTCTCGGTGTTCACCCGGCTTCGGGTCCATCGGGCGGAGCGCCTTTTTCCTCCCGGGGGGAAGTTTGTCAGTGTGAACGGTGTGAAGCTTCACTACTTGGAGCGTGGGGAAGAAGGAGGCCAACCGGTCGTTTTTCTGCACGGCGGCGTGCTCCGGGCTAACGATTTCGACCGGGTCCTGACGCGGGCGGCGGCCAAAGGGTACCGGGCATTGGCCTTCGACCGCCCGGGGTACGGCTACAGCGAGAGGGGCAAGAAAAAACGGATAACCCCTGCCGATCAAGCGGCCCTGATCCATCAGGCGTTGAAAGCCCTCGGAATCGGAAAGCCCGTATTGGTCGGCCATTCTTGGAGCGGTCTGCTGGTGCTTGCTTATGCCTATATGTATCCTGAGGATACCGGAGGGCTGGTAATTCTGGGCGGAGGCATGTATAAGGAAGGCTATCCGGCCGAAAAGGGCGACCCGATTTCCGCCGCGGTTACTTTGCCGGTGGCGGGCAAGCTGGTGATGTACCTGCTGCTGGCCACCGTAGGCCGGGTGCTGGCCAACCGGGTGATCGCGTCCACATTTGCTCCCGAACCGGTTCCCGCGGGGTACCGCGAGGAAACGCTCGCTCTCTGGCTGCGGCCTTCGCAGTTTTTGGCCAATCGGGAGGACGTATTGGCGTTTGCCCCCGCAGCGGAACAAATGAGCGGGAACTACGCCCGGATCTCAACTCCGGCCGTGCTTGTCGTGGGCGGAAGAGATCCGTTTTCGACCCGGGATCACAGCTACAGACTATATCGGGATTTGCCCCATGCCCGATTGGTCGAGCTCTCGGAAGCGGCGCATATGATTCCCCATCACCATCCGGGCGCTGTGATGGAGGCGGTAGAACAGTTGCTGTCCATCTCCCGGTAGTATTGGAACGGGGGATTGTTCATGATTTGTTCAAGTTTGACTGCTAAGCTTCTTGTATTCGAGGAATATGGAGGAGGAAGCGGTTCATGACTTGGGCGGAGTGGGGATTATTTGCGGCGAGTGTCGGAGGAATTGGGGTTCTTTGGAGATTCGCGCGAATGCGGGGGAAGGGAAAGCGGGTGTCGGCCGGGATCATCGGCGTATCGGTTATGCTGGGGCTTCTCATCGTCCATGGGGGAGTGGACGGTCTGAAATGGAAATGGGCGCCGCTTTATGTTTTGCTGCTGGTCCTCGTTTGCGGCCTAAGTTTTGGAGTTTACCGCAGCGGGGAGCCCGAGCCGCAAAAAAAGCGGGAACGCGCCGGGCTGCGGACGGTGCTGGGGATCGCGGGCCTGGGGTATGCCGGGTTAAGCATTTACGTCGGCGCTTCCTTGCTGCCCGCCATTTCATTGGATCCCCTAGGAGGACTTTACGCGGTCGGTACTACCTCGTTCCAATGGATAGATGCTTCCCGGGAGGAGACGTATACCGCGGAAAGGGACGATCATCGGGAGATCCAGGTCCGGCTTTGGTATCCGGCTCAAGTTTCGCAGGGCGCGGCCAAAGCCGACTATGGTTTCTTATCCGTTCCCGGGGGCCAGCCGAAGGAGGCGCCTTTTCTGTTGAACATTATCGCCCAATCCAACCGGAACGCGAAGGCCCAAGCCTTCCCGGACGCGCCCCTCTCTCCGAGGGAAGAGGTCTACCCGGTCGTGGTGTTTGCGCCGGGGTACGGGGGATCGAATTTTATGTACGCCGCCTTTGCGGAGGAGTTGGCCAGCCGGGGGTACATCGTAGCCGGCGTTCAACATCCTTATTTTACGCTGTTTCCGACGCGTCTTTCCGACGGCCGGGTTGCCGGAGGAATGTTCGATGCCGGGGCCGCGGCGGATTGGACTCAATCCGAAAAGCTGATCCAAGGCATATTGGTAAAGGATGTGCGGTTCGCCATAGACCGGTTGGAACGGCTGAATCAGGGTGCCGATGAAGTCGGCGGGCCGGACGGGGCCCCCTCTTTTGCCAACCGAATGGATTTTTCCCGGCTCGGCATGATGGGGCATTCCTTTGGCGGCACCGTGGCGGCCCAGACGATGGATGCAGACCCGAGAATCCGGGCGGGGATCAACATGGACGGTTTTCTTTACGGAAAAAAACTGCACGACGGCCTGGACCGGCCCTTTATGTATATGTTTACCGGGCTGACGGACCGGTTTGAGAACATGGGCCTGACGGAAGCCGAATGGGGCGGCAAACAGACCTTTGCGATTCCCTCTGCGGAGGAGTACGCCGTCATGGCCCGCGAGCAGGCGGAACGGCATCGTTTGCTGCTGCAAAACGGCGGTTATAACGTGCTTTTCCCCAAAGCCGAACATTTTGATTTTTCCGATGCGGCCCTCTATTCTCCACTTCTGGGCAGCGGGAATACCCGGGAGCTCCATGACACGGTGAATGAGCTGGCGCTCGCTTTCTTTGAGCAGCATTTGAATGGGCGAGAGAGCGCGCTTCTCCAGAAGACAAACACCGAGATGTACTCGCTTGAGGTGGTCGATTTCAAAAAATAGGGACGGCCCGGTTACCCGGCTTCCGCTATAATGAACTTACTAGTTTATTGATGATGGGAGGGGCGGCCATGAATAAAACGGACCGGATGCTCGCGATTCTGATGGAGCTGCAGAGAAGAGAGGTTACGCGCGCCGAGGACCTGGCGGCTATTTTCGAGACCAGCGTGCGGACGATCTACCGGGACATTCAGGCCCTGAGCGAAGCGGGGGTGCCGCTGGTCGGGGCTCCGGGTCGGGGATATTCCTTGATGGAGGGCTATTTTCTCCCTCCGGTCAGTTTTACGGCGGAAGAAGCTGTGACGCTGCTGCTCGGAACGGATTTGGTCCAGCGGATCTTTGACGCCGAATACGGGACGAAGGCGGAGATGTCGCGCCGGAAGATCGAGGCGATTTTGCCGGAACGGGTGCGAAACGAAGCGGCCCGGGTCGGCAATACGATCAAGCTGCTGCAGCTCAGGGCGCATGCGGGGATTCATCCCGAAAAGGCCTATGTGGAGGTGCTGCGCGGGGCCGTTTTGGAGGAACGAAAGGTTCGATTCGGCTACTCGAAAAAAATCCCGGGCCCCGACGGAGAACGGCAAAGTGTGCGGACGGTCTTGCCGTATGGTCTTGTTTTTGTCCAAGGGGCCTGGACGTTGGTCGCTTACTGTGAGCTGCGGCGGGAAATCCGCCATTTCCGGGTTTCCCGGATGAGCGGGCTAACCGTGCTGCCGGACTTTTTTCAGAAGCCTTCCGATTTTAATCTGCAGGTCTACGCTCCGCCCGACGACCGGAATTTACGGATCGAAATCCGGGTGAATCCCGAGGCGGCCGACAGGGTGAGGGAGTTCCGGAATTTTTACTGGGAAGCGGAAGAGGAACGGCCGGAGGGTCTTTACGTGACCTTCCGGGTCCGCCAACCCGAAGAAATGCTGCATTGGCTGCTTGGCTTTGGAGCCGATATCGTCGTGCTGGAACCGGAATCCCTGCGGAAGCGGATGCGCGAGGAGGCCGAAAATCTGTTTAAACGCTACTGACATACTGCTGTCAGTAGCGTTTTTGTATAGTGGGACTATCTCAATAAAAGGAGCTGCTTTCCCCATGAACTTGAATAGAAAACCCACAAAAGAAATCCTGCCGCGTTTTGAAGCCTTGGTCGACGATTATATTCGTGAACTGGACGGTTTGACGATGGAGCAATTGCATCAAAAGCCGGGGGATGGCGGGTGGTCAATCGGGCAGATGTATCAGCATTTGATTCAATCGGCGCTCTATATGCAATTGGCCAATGCCGCAAAATGTCTGCAGGATTCTTCGGACCCCGCCCTGGCACCCGCCGGCAAAACGGAAGCGGGAAACGCGGTGTACGCACAAGGCGAGTTCCCGCCGATCCGCATCCAAGTGCCGCCGTCCCCGCAGTATACCCCGGCGGAGCCGGAGAGCAAGGAGGCTTTGATTCAGGGCCTGAAGCGGGTGGTCGCCCGCATGGAGGAATTGGAGCCGACGCTCGCGAACGCATCCTTGCGGCTGGGAATCGCGCATCCCCGGTTTGGCGTCTTGAACGCCGAGGAGTGGTTTCTCCTTGTCCCTATGCATTACCGGCACCATCTACGGCAGTTGGACCGCTTAAAGCAGGAGATGGCCTTCCATGCTTAGGATCGAGCCGGAAGAGAACTGCCGCTACTGGATCGGAGTTGTTTCCGCCGCTCACGTCAAAATAGGCGTTGAAGGCGGCTTCGCCCAGCTCTGTCACGGCAAGGCCGCCCCGCTGCGCCGCATGCGTCCCGGCGACTGGCTGATTTATTACTCGCCGCGGACGGAGTTGGGGAAGGGGGAGAAGCTGCAGGCGTTCACCGCCATAGGGCGAGTGGTTGGCGACCGGGTATACGAATATCCGATGTCGGATTCGTTCGTTCCCTTCCGGCGTGATATTCATTATTATCCTTGCCGGGAGGTGCCGATTTCGGGGCTGCTGCACCGGTTAAGTTTTACGGCCGGAAACCCGCGTTGGGGGTATGCGCTCCGTTTCGGTCATCTCGAAATTGAAGCCGCGGACTTTCGGGCGATTGCAAGCTTGATGCTGGAGGATGAAGTCATCGCCGAACCGGGATATGCCGCGGCGGAGGAAAGATATCGTTCTGACTGGGGGCAGCTAACCTAAACCGGTTTGGCCGTCCGCCGGGAGTAATACAATCCGGCTAGCAGGATCAGGGCGTAGGCCCACATCAGCCAGACAAAAAAGAGATGGAAATTCGCGTCGGAGATGCCGGGAAACACGAAACGGTGGAACGAGAGCGTCAGCAAATCGAGCAGCATTCCCGGTACGGCGACCAGCAGGGCGGCCTTGGGCCGGTCCTGGGGAGCCGTGCCCCGGAACCGGAAAAGAGCCAGCATAAGCCAAGGAATGCCGGGTACAATGAGGCCAAAAGACAACCAAATCAGGATCGTACCGGGCTGAATGAGTTCGCCTCCCCAGTACCGGAACAGGAGCGTGGCGGCCAGCCACAGCAGAAACCCGCAAAAAGGATAGAAGCGCATTAAGCCTACCTCCTACTCGTTCGTTTTGTTTTTATCGGAAGCTTCGGGGAATATGGCGAGGAGAACTTGAGACAGCTCGCCATATACCTCCCGAGCCGGAAACTGCGGATCGACCAAGGCTTGGAGCGCCAAACCGTCGATCAGCGCATTGATCATGACCGCCCTGTACTCCAGGGATTTGCCCGGGAGGCCGGATGCCGGCAGAAGCAGCTCCAGCAATGCGGCGACATGGGCGTTCTCGGCTTGAAGAAGTTCACCCAAGCGCTCCCGCATCGGCGGGTTTTGCAGGCTATGGACAACAAGAGAGTAGAATAAAGTGTGGTACATGGAATCGGGCGTGCAGCGTTGAAGCGCCTCCTCCAAAAGCCGGTCCACCGATTCTTTGGGGTGCTCCTGCTTTAACTGCAGCTGCTTGGTGTTCTCCCAAGAGCGGTCGCAAAGGGATTGAACGACCTCGAACAGCAGCTGTTCTTTCGTTTTAAAGTGATAATACACCGTCCCTTGAGTGACATGAGCCCCTTCGGCGACCGCTTTGAAAGTGAGTTTATCCAGCCCTTTTTCCTGAATGACCCGTTCGGCGGAAAGAATAAGGTCCTGTTTTGTGACCATATTGGGTCTGGCCAAGGTTCGAATGCCTCCTTTTTTTTAAGTTATACAGATAACTAACTCTTTGATTATAAGTTTAGCACAATTTTCCGGGAACATAAAGATACGTTATCGCTATATAGGGTGAACTATAGAATTGGTGTTGGGGAAGGATGTGAAATGGTTTCGGAGATACGTCACCGACATCCACAATTGTAGATATATCGGAGTTTACATCATTAACGGGAAAATTTCCCGTTAATGTACCGATCTTGGCGATTCTATCGGATTTAGCTGGAAGAACTCCATCTATTTCGCGGCCTTATTGCCAATATACAAAATTTCGGGCGAATTAGCGGGAGGTTCTCCAGCTAATTCGCCTCTCCAGGAGCATATGCACCAAATTAACGGGAGGAATTCCTTTTAATTCAATGAGCTGCCGGTGAAGAATGTGAAAAGAATGCTCTCCACCGCTGCCCATACCCCCATGAGACATCCGAATCCGTATTATGCCCACTGCGATCAAGGTGCCCTGGTGTGCCTCCAACTCCAAAAGATGCAAATAAAGTTAATTTCATAATTAAATTGTCGCCATAGGCAAGATGACACCAAAAACAAAATCGTCAATTTTAAAAAATCAGATAGTCTTTACAGTCGTTCGAAGAGAACGGTTCAACCGGTCTATCGCAAGC
>NZ_JAIUDG010000062.1:0-509 GCF_020179875.1 Paenibacillus sp. alder61 | reverse complement strand
CCCGTTCCCCACTGCACCGGTTCGTTAAACGTCATGCTCAGCCCTGAAACTAACACCGCTCCGCTGCCTTCCGGACTCTTGCTCACCATCTGCGGGGCTGTTTGGTCCACCGTCCGGAAGCTCCACGATCCGGGGCCATAGATGCCGCCAAATCCCTGCCCCGCTCCATCCTGGAACATCCCTGAGCTCACTTGGACGTAATACGAGGTGTCGTCCGCCAGCGGACCATTCAAACTGATCATCGCCACGCTTCCACTCAGACGCACGTTCCCGCCGCTCAGACGTTCCACCACTTGGTCGTCCGATTGCCGGTAAACCGTAATCTCTCCGGTTCCAAGCCGAATCGCTTCGCTAAAGAGAATGGTCAGTTCCGGCTGTAATGCCGCACCGCTGTTATGCGGCCACAGGCTCGTATAATACGGGGCCTCATTCCAGGTCGTAAACGTCCACCCGCTCGACCCCAGGATACCCGCGAACGGGTTGCCGCTGCGGTCCGTGAGCGTTCCCGG
>NZ_JAIUDG010000006.1:0-263234 GCF_020179875.1 Paenibacillus sp. alder61 | reverse complement strand
CTGACAACAATACTGATAACTAGCGTGATCTGGAGTTTGGTGGGGAGGGTTCCCCTCCCCACCAAATCCCCCATTCATCTACCCTTGATGAATATTCTACTGCTTACACAAACTTCTTGACGCTACCTAGGAAGCTTGGAAGCACACTAGACGCCTCTTTGTTATGTGACATATCACTTCGATTAGCCATTAAGCTACCTTTTCCTTTCGTTATACATAGTAGCTTGAACATTCCTATGATAACGACCCCATCAGGTGATTTTTTGTTTCGCACGCTTCGCCAGCTCAACTGGCTAAAGCCCGAAGCAAAAACCCCTTGCTAGGCAAGGGGTTCTCTTACATATGGGCCCTACAGGACTCGAACCTGTGACCAATCGGTTATGAGCCGACCGCTCTAACCAACTGAGCTAAGGGCCCGCGTTCCAAACAAATTTAGATTGCGGGGGCAGGATTTGAACCTGCGGCCTTCGGGTTATGAGCCCGACGAGCTACCGGGCTGCTCCACCCCGCGTCAGTAAATAGCGACAATCAATAATATACACGATTACTGCCCTCCAAGTCAAGGGTTAAGGGATAAATCTTACTCCATATTTTCCTTTTCTCGATCGAAAAATTTCAATCGCCCGCATTTCGTCAAACCCGTAAATCCAACCGTCATGTTCCAATCTCCGGGCAAGACAGCCCGCTTGAAATTTTGTTCTGTACAGCTTGTTAAAATACACCCAGCGCATCCTCTTTACTCCTTTCGTCGTATTATGAAGCCTTCCCATCTTACCTATAGATTACCCAATTCCCGACAAAAAAAGCCGCCCTTTTTAAGGGCGGCCCATAGGCTCTGCGGTTAACCTTTCGTTGCCTCTTCAGGTACGAACGGCGTACCGTCTTCCTGGAATTGCGTTTTCGGATTGAGCTTGATTTCCTGGAGCATCTTGTTCCCCTTCTCCGCCCATTCCTTGAGCGCCTCCTCCGGCGTCTTCTTGTTCTCCATCACTTGCTGGAAGTAGATTCTCCCCACGGTTGTCACGCTGTAAAGACCCGGTTTCTCCATCATCAATTTATCGGTCTTGGCATTGGTAGGCGGGAAAGGCTTCAGCGAATAAAAAGCCTGAATATTATAGGACAATCCCTGTTTTGGCTGGATATAAGATTTGCGGGACACCATCTCATACGTGTTGCTCCGGGATTTCAGCTTCGCGAATTCTTCTCCGTTAACAAACTTGATGAACTGCCACGCCGCTTCGGCATTCGGAGCGTTGTTGTTAATCGAGAACGTATTGCTGAGATTGATGTTGCCGCCTACGTCCGGTTTCTCCGGATGAACAGGCATCGTCACCACGTCCCAGTCCACCGGCTTGAAATTTTTAATTTTGGCGGCATTATTGTTCGCGTCAGCCAACTCGTTAATATAATGGCTGCCATCGATCGTCATCGCCACTTTTCCGGAAAGGAACAGGTCGTCGCTGAGCGGGGTCCAAGGTTCGTTTGGATCATAACTGGAGTTATCCGGCATGATTTTGTCTTTGGCCAATTTGCTGATCGTCTCCCAAACCTTGATCCACTGCGGAGAGTTGACCGTCATCGTTTCCGCTTTGTCATCGAAAGTTTTCAATTGAAGACCGCTCATGTAGGTGTATTGCATATCCCAAAACGGATCCTGGCCTCTGTAACGATTGAAGGAGAAGCCGAACACGCGGTCTTTCCCTTCACCTTTCGCCACGAGTCGGGCCTTGTTGAAAATATCATCCCAGGTTGATTTATCCGTAGGCGGCTCTACCCCGGCATCGGTAAACAATTGTTTATTATAGTAAAGTGCCGACGAACTGAACGATGGGGCCAGCCCGTAAAGCGTTCCGCCCCCCAGGTCCTTGAGGCCGTCAATGACGGCCGGCACGAAATCGCTCGTATCGAACTTATCCTCTTGAATCATCGGATCGAGCGGCTTCACCAGGTTTTCCTCAATCAATTGTTTCAATGTCCCCGTGTCCGTTACGACGACATCCACAGGGTTGCTGCCGGTCATGATCTTCTTCATGCTCTCCAATTGATCCGGCTGTTCATAAGGCTCCGAACCGTCGCTATAACGGTATTGGTTGTTATCGATGGCGGTCACCAACTCGATTTTGATATTCGGATTGGTATATTCGAAAATGTCCGTGTACTGCTGGCGGAACCAAGAGTCGTCCGAGCTCCCGTACATCATGCCGATACGCAGCACTTTCTCCTCTTTCTCCGACGCCGCCTTACTCCCGTTACAGCCGGACAGCAACCCCAATGCCATTGTCGCAGCCAGTGTGACCGTTAGCGTCTTTCTCAGCTTTCCGGATTTGCTGTTATTCATGACTTATCCCCCTCCAGTGATTTCGGCGCCGTAATGACGATCTTCTCTCCATCAAATTCCATGCTAGCGCGTCCGCCGATACCCACGGCCTCCAAATACTCCTTGGGCACCTGCAGCCGACCGACCCGGTCAACGACCACAAACGCTTCATGCACTTCCTGCAAACCTCCGCCACCCAATCCGGCGTCCCCGGCGGCCAGATCCAGATTCGGATTTCGCTTCACAAATTCCGTACTCGTCAATCCGTCGCGAATGGCGACAACCCGGTCCACTTTGCCGGCCAAGGTTAAATCATGGGTTACGATAACGATCGTAATGCCCAATTCCTTATTGACTTTCCTGAAAATATCCATGATCTTATCCGAAGTGGCCGTATCCACAGAACCCGTAGGTTCGTCGGCGAGCAGCATTTTCGGGCGGTTGGAAAGGGAAATGGCGATGGCCACACGCTGCTGTTCCCCGCCGGAAAGCTGGTGGAGCTTGTTATGCATCCGATCTTTCAACCCCACCCATTCCAAAAGCTGTTTGGCGTAAGCCCGATCCAGCTTTCCGGTCAGCAGCATCGGCATCTCTACGTTTTCCAGAGCCGTCAAGTAAGGCAGCAGGTTTCTGGCGTTGTTCTGCCATACGAAGCCTACCGTCTTTCGCTTGTATTCCACCAATTGATCGTCCGAAATTTTGAGCAGGTCCCATCCCCCGACATGAACCTGGCCCGCGGAGGGACGGTCGAGGCCGCCGAGCATATTGAGCAGCGTCGATTTCCCGCTGCCGCTATTCCCGATGATGGCCATCATCTCGCCTTCCTCAACCGTCAAGTTCAGGCCTTGGAGCGCGACGACCTCGATGTCTTCCGATTTGAAAATTTTAACCAATCCTTCGCAATGGATCATACTACTCATCTTTACCGCTCCTCTCCCATCTTCACGGCCTGATGGACACGGAGGCGCCGGATTTGCCAGAACAACAGCCCGGCTCCCATAATCAGCATCACCAGAACAACCACATAAAGTTTCATAGTATCCGAAGAATTAAAGATGATGCGGAATGGCGGCACCTGCGTCGTAACATTATCCGTCGTTTGCAAAAACGGAAGATACAGCTGGCCGGCGACTTTCCCGATCACGATCCCCAGTACGATGGAAAGACCCGCCGTCAAAATTTGTTCGGTCAACAGCATAAAGGTCAGCTGTTTCCGCGATAACCCCATCGCGCGCAAAATCCCGAACTGCACGACACGGCCCGACAAATTAAAGAACCAGTACAACACGTAACCGATCAAAGAAACGATGACCGATACGATGAATCCCAAACTCAGGATGCCGAACACTCCGCCCCGTGTCGGATGCTTGCTTTGCGCGGCGAGTTCGCTTCTCACATCCTTGACGGAGTAAAGATCGATGTTCTTCTCCGCCAGCTTCGTAATCAGCGGAGCCACCTTCGCATCCGGCTTCATCTTCAGCCAGACTTCGTACGGAACGAGCGGCGATTGATCGTAAATATAATCCAGATTGGCGATGATAAACGGCTTATCGTCCGGATATTGACTAGGCCAATAAGGAAGGATGCCGTAGACCGCAAATTCCATCGTCGCCTCACCCATGGAAACCGTGAATACGTCGCCGGCTTTCAGTTTGTATTTCTCCGCCAAGTTTGACGGAATCAAGGCGGCGCTCTCGTTCATCCCCAATAGATTCAAATATTGATAAGGATGTGCGGGAAAAAGATCGTTCCGGAACCAGGCGACCTTGGCGAAATCGACATTGTCGATCCCCATGATATTCCCCTGCCCGGCCGAACGGCCGGAAATAATGATATTGCCTTTCGTTTGCAGCACGCGGGCGGCATGCTCCACGCCTTCAAGCTGGCGGAACGCTTCGAACGGAGGCTCCGAATATATCAGTTTGGCGGGCGGTTGTTGTCCTCCGCCTTGACCGCCTCCGGGTCCTCCCTGTCCTCCGCCTTGGCCTCCGCCGCCTGCCCCCCCGGAGCCGCCTTGCCCCTGACCGTTTTTGCTCGGCGGTTTCTTCGACATCTCCGGCGTCGCTTCCCAAACCGTTTGCATGATTACATCGGCACCGTATTTGTAAAGCGTGCGCTCCGTGGAATTGATATCGATCGTCCGGGCGGCCGAGGCGTTGTATACCCCGAGACCGAGCGTCAAGACGAGCAAAATCATCAGCGGATAATACGAAGATGCCGAACGCGACAGCTGCGTCAAGCTTAGATAATACGGTACGGGCAGCCACTTCTTGCCGACCCAGCCGATCAGTTTGAGAATCCACGGGAAGACCCGCAGAAAGAACAGGCCGATCGAGAAAATCGCCAACGCCGGAACAAAGAACAGGAACGGCTGCACCTGCAGCTCATCCGTGGTCATTCCGGTCTGGAACGTCAGCACTTGCCGCTCATAGAACAGGTAATAACCGTATGCGGCTATCCCCATAAGCAGGATATCGATAAACCAGCGCTGCCAACCCGGACGACGGTCGGAACGCGCCTGTTTCCGCTTCGCGTTGACGATCGAAGCCCGGGCATAGGAGATCGCCGGCAGCAGCGTTGCCAAGATGGCGATGATTACCGCGGCGGCCCCCATGGCGAGCGCATCGTAGTTAAACCCGACCGGGATCGATTTCCGGTTGACGAAAGCCAAAAATCCGTCGGCCGAGCCGATGCTCTTGGACATAAACCATCCCAGCAGCGGTCCCGCAATCAGCGAGACCACCCCGAGGAGAATCCCTTCCAGCAAATAAATAAATACAATCTGCTTCGTCGAAGCTCCCCGGCTTCGTAAAACGGCGATGTCGCTTTGCTGCTTATCGAGGGACTGACGGGCGTTCATCACGATAAAGTAAAAGACCATGGCGATCATCGGCGCCGCCAGCGTGAACAGCAGCGTCTGCATTTGCAAGCTTTGCTTGCGGAAATCGTCCAGCAGATTGCCGAAGGAAATGTCCACCTTGGTATCCTTCAGCTTCTGGTACAGCTCGATATTCAGGCGATCCAGCGTACTGGACAAAGGCCCGATTTGACCGGTCTTGATCTCCCGCAAATCAAATGCGTAATACCAGCTGGAGCTGTAAATCGGTATGTTTAATTGCTTCAGAAGGCCTTCGTGGAACGCCTTCTCGCTGACGTAGAACGTATTCATCATCCCGTCGAGACCTTGATACCAGTAGGCATCCGTATCGTTAAGCGGCTGGAACACCCCGACGATCTTCACTTTCAATGTCACATCGGCCCCATTGGTTACGGGATATTCCATCACATCGCCGACGTGCAGGTCCTGTCGGTACATCCCCTCTTCCAACATCATGGCTTCGATCACATTGCCGCTCACCTGGTCCGAAAACATCTTCCCGTTGGATACCGTGATGTGATCCTTCAGGCCGCTCATCGAAGAGATGCCCATCGTTCTCGTCCGGCTGGCATCGACCTTGGTCGGATCCTGGGGGTAGACTTCGGTTCCCCGGATCGAACGGGTGTTGACATAACTCTGATAAGGAAATCCGATTTGTTTCGGGACATCCTCGACAATATATTGGTTTACCGCTTCAAGCCCGGCCAAATCAGTTTTGGCGCCACCCGGAGCCTGATAACTCATAACCAGGGAACCCGCCGGCAGTCCCTCGCTCTCCGCTTTCAGCGTGCTGGAGACGACCCGCTTCAGAGAACCGTCCGAGTACATCGGTATGCTCACCGTAAACGAGACCGCGACTACCAGGCCGAGCAAAGTGCTCAGGGTAAGCCATTTGGTGTTCCACATTTTGCGGAACAGCAGACGTAGTAAAGGAAGACCCATTAGCGACCCACTACTTTCTGCCCCGGCGAGAGCCCTTTAAGAATTTCGACGTCCGTCGAGGTCTGGATTCCGACCTCCACATCGGCTTCACGCTTCGTCCCATCTTTCTCGATGACCTGTACATACGTACGGGAGCCGATGGAGCGCAAGGCGGAAATCGGAATCAGCACCGCGTTCTCCTTCCGCTGCGTAACGATCGAAACGCTGAGCTGGCGGCCGCGCTCAACGTCCTTCGGCCATTTGTCGAGCTGAACGATCAGATACTTGTCGATCGAATCCTTCTCGGGAGGTTGGTTTCCATCGTTATTGCCGTTGTTCCCGTTGTTGGAGCCGGTGTTCACCGGCATGACCTTGACTCTGCCGTCAAACACGCCGGCAGCATTGATATCCACCTTGGCCTTCATGCCGACGGAGATTTTCTCCAAGTCTTCTTTGGAGAAAGAGGCGGCTACAACCAGCGAGGAAGTGTCGGAGATGATCCCCAGCGATTCGTATGCCTTGATCGTGGCTCCCTTCTGGGCGCTCATCGATACAATCGTCCCCGCGAACGGAGCTTTCAGTGTACCGTCGGCGATTTTCTTCTCAAGATCGGCGAGCTCCTGGCGCTGTTCATCAAAGACGATGGCCGCTTTTTCAAAATCCACTTCGCTCATTTCATCCTTGGTCCGCAGCGTTTCTTTCATGGTGATTTCCTGCTGACGGAAATCCAGGCGCTTCTTGCGCAGATCCCTCTGCAATTGCTCTACGTCCAATTGGATGAGCACATCGCCTTTCTTCACCTTGTCTCCGGGCTTGACCTTCACTTCTTTGATGTGCAGCCCGTCCTCCGTGAAATAAAGCGGCTCTTCCCGCTGGCTCATCAATTTCCCGACAGCGTTCACGCTGAGCTCGATCGGTTCGGAACGCACTTCATATTCCGGTTTCTTAGAAATCGTAGGAGGCGTAATAACCGGCAGTACCTCTTCCTCTTCTTCATTCGGAAGCAGGCCGCAGCCCGTCGACACGACAAAGACGGCGCAGAGCGCCACAAGGCCCAGCGTACGGCCCAATCTTCTTTTTCTAATTGATAAACCTTCCATCCACCATTTCGTAAACATGGTCTGCTACCTCCAAGATTGTAGGATCGTGAGTAGTCATACAAATCGTCATTTGCTCCGTATGTATGATGTTTTTAAATACGGACATGACCTGGGCTCCCATTTGCGAGTCCAGATTCGCGGTCGGCTCATCCGCCAACAGCAATTGGGGACGGTGCGCGATCGCCTTGGCGATCGCCACGCGCTGCTGCTCCCCCCCGGAAAGTTCAAACGGCCGGTGGAACATGCGCTTGCCCAAGCCGACCAGCTCAAGGCAGTGCGTTACGCGCTTCTTCCACTCGGACTGGGGAACACCGGCCATCCGCAGCGAGAGTTCGACGTTTTCCCAGGCCGACAGCAACGGCAGCAAAGCGTAAGCCTGAAAAATAAAGCCGATCTGATTCCGCCGCAATAAGGTGCGCTTGTCATCGTTCAGTTGATGAAGCGGTTGATCCCTGAATAAAATCTCGCCGCTGGACGGTTGGTCCAGACCCCCCAGCATGTTAAGGAGCGTTGTTTTCCCCGAACCCGATCTGCCTTTCAGCATGACGAGCTGTCCGGGACGCACCTCCATGTTGATTCCTTTCAGGACGTGGATTTCACCGCCTCCCACCGGGAAAGAGCGATGCACCTCCCTGACGATCAAAACCGGTCCCTCGTCCTTGGGTTTCGGAACAATCGGTTTCGCTTCGGGAACTTGCGGTGCATGTTCAACGGATTCATCGGTTATCGGTTGCGCTGGAGCATCCGTCGGCCCCGAGGCCGGGGCATCGGACGGCGCTTCAGCTTCTTTGGATTGAACTGGTTTGCGAAGCCATCGCATCATTGTGTATCGGTCTCCTAGCATCATTTAATATTGGCTGCCCTAGACGCTCCGGGCGGGTTCGCTTTCGCTCTATGTATCCTTCACGTCTGCATTATAAACGAAAATTCATGCCAAAAAGTTACAAGAAATTTTACGATATTGATATTTTTGTTTCCATATTTTTCGCGCTGATCGATAGATTAGTTTTTGGTAGTATTACAGTATTAAGAGATTTCATACTGAATTTGGAAGCGAGGACGTTATGATAAAACCCGTTAAAACCGCACTGCTCCTGCTCGTTCTGATTTCCGCCGGCTTACGGCCCCAGCAAACCGCTTACGCCAAAGAACCGCCATTCAGCGATATCGGGTCCAGCTATGCCAAAGATGCTATCATTCGTTTATATGAAAAAGGTTTGATGAAAGGCACCACCCCTACCAGGTTTTCACCGGCCGAGCCGATATCCCGAGCGGAATTTGCCGTCACGATCCAGCGCCTGCTGGGTCTGGAGCCCGTGGCCTCCCCGATTCCGGCATTCGAAGACGTCCCTGGCGGAGCCTGGTACTACCAGAGCATCCAGGCTTCCACCGACCTGGGGCTGACCCAAGGCAAGAGCTCGCGACGATTCGCGCCCGCCGAGCCGGTGAGCCGGCAGGAGGCCGCCGTCTGGCTGAGCCGGATCTTGAACGCCGCCTACGCCAGCGGCCCGGCAGCCGACGGGAAATACAAAGACGATGCCTCCATCGCCGCATGGGCGCGTCCTGAAGTGTATGCCGTTTCGAAACCCGGTTTGATGAACGGAAACGATGGGCGTTTTTTCCCGGGGCAGGCCTTGACCCGGCAGGAAATCGCGGCCGTTATGGATCGCCTTCTGCAAAATCCGACTTGGAGCGCGAAGTTATCCACCCCGGCACGGCCTTCCATCCAGATCGGTTGGCAGTACGACCAGACCGATGCGCAGTTTAAACAGTCCATACTCCATTCCAACATTAATGTGCTGTCGCCCCGATGGTTCTTTTTAACCAAGGAGGGGAGCGTTACGAACGAGAGCGAGGCTTCCCTGGTGTCGTGGGCCAAGCAGCAGGGGAAACAAGTATGGCCTCTCTTCGGTAACCGTTTCGATCAGGAAGCGACGCATACCCTGTTGACTTCCAAGGCGAAGTCCTCCGAATTGATCGCCCGCGTTGTAAATTCGGCGGTGCAAACCGGAGTTCAGGGGATCAATCTCGACTTCGAAAATGTCGCACCCGAAGACCGGGAGGCCTTCACCTCGTTCGTCGCCGAATTTGCCCGTAGGCTGCACGAACAGAATATGGTGCTGTCCGTAGACTTGTCGCCGGATTTCCAGACCGACTGGACCGAAGCCTACGATTACGCGGCACTGGGAAAAAGCGCCGATTACATCGTGCTGATGGGCTACGACGAGCATTGGAGCGGAGGCAAAGCGGGGTCCGTCGCCTCCCTGCCCTGGCTTGAGAAAGGATTGGACAACCTGCTGCGCAAAGTCCCCTCCTCCAAGGTCATCCTGGCGCTGCCTTTATTTTCGAGGGATTGGATGATTGGCGGCGGCTCAACGGCGGCGGCGCCATCCGAAGACCTGAAACTTTCCGAACAATTCGAGAGAATCAAGCGGTTCGGAGCCAAGTCCGCTTGGAACGAAAATCTCGGTCAATACGTGGCGGACTACCGTGCCTCCGGCAACCCGCGCCGGATTTGGCTGGAAGAGACCCGCTCGCTCACAAGCAAATACAACCTGGCTATGTCCAGGGACATCGCGGGCTTCGCCTATTGGCATATCGGCGGCGAAACGCCCGAGGTTTGGCCGGCTTTGCGCAACGCGGCGAAATACGACGCGATCATCGGCCCCGGCCATTAAGCACATACCGGAAAAAAGAGGTTGTTCCCCGTCATCATGAATGACGGTTTCGGAACAACCTCTTTTTTCATGCGTCATTTTATTTTCCGAATGAGCCGGGATCTTCTCTCCAGGATTTCAGCAGCGCCAGATCTTCCGACTGGATCTCGCCGCGCTCCACCGCCACGTCGATCAGCGCGCCGTAGTTGGATAATGTCCGCAGCGGGATTCCCGCGTCGGCAAAGGCCTGAACCGCCTTGTCCAACTGATAGCTGAAAATCGCCAGTACGCCCAGCGCATCCGCCCCCGCTTCGCGCACGGCCTGAGCGGCCTTGATGGAGCTGCCGCCCGTGGAGATCAGGTCTTCGATAACGATGACCTTTTGCCCCGTACGGATCAGCCCTTCGATTTGGTTTTCCTTCCCGTGCCCTTTGGCTTTGTCGCGGATATAGGCCATGGGCAGCCCGAGCTTCTGGGCGACGAACGCCGCATGGGGAATCCCCGCGGTGGCGGTGCCCGCAATCACCTCGGTTTCCGGGTAGGATTCCCGGACGATCGCCGCAAAAGATTCCGCGATCAGATCGCGGATGTCCGGATAAGACATCGTCAGCCGGTTGTCGCAATAGATCGGCGACTTGATGCCCGAAGTCCAGGTAAACGGTTGATGCGGACGCAGCGCCACCGCGCCGATATCCAGCAGGCGTCCCGCAATTTCCTTCGCTATTTGCTCGTTATTGATCATGCTTGCCTCATCTCCTCAATAATTTGTTCCGCCGCTTCGCGCGGGTCGCTCGCCGCCGTAATCGGACGTCCTACCACGATATAGTCCGTTCCCTGCCCGATGGCCTGGCCCGGTGTAAGGGTTCGGGACTGATCGCCGGATTCGCTTCCGGCCGGCCTAATCCCCGGTGTGACGGTCATAAACGCCGTGCCGCACTGCCCCTTGATGGCCTGTACTTCAAGAGGGGAGGCGACTACGCCGTCCAAACCCGCCTTTTGGGCCAAAGCCGCATAGGCCAGCACCGACTGCTCGACCGACCCCGGTATGCCGATCTCCCGGTTCAGCGTCTCCTGATTGGTGCTGGTTAACTGGGTGACGGCGATCAAGAGCGGCTTCTTCAGCGATGAATCGTCCTCCAGCGCGGCCTGGATTCCTTCCTGCGCCGCGGTCATCATCTTCAACCCGCCCGCCGCGTGGAGATTGAACATATCCACGCCAAGCTGGGTGATGCTTCGGGCTCCGCCTTTGACCGTGTTCGGGATATCGTGCATTTTCAAATCGAGAAATACGGAGTATCCCCTGGACTTCAACTCTTTAACGAAATCCGGCCCGGACGCGTAGAATAACTGCATTCCCACCTTCATGTAACACGGGATGCCTTCCAGAGTTTGAATCAACCCTTTGGCCTGCTCCGCATCAGGGAAATCCAACGCGACCATCAGTTTATTCGCGGCTTGTTCGAACGACAAAGACATGATTTCTCCTCCTGTCATACTTGCGGCTCCGAGGGGCTTAAGCCGCTTCGGAGCCGCGTTGTTCTCTATCCTGCTAACCTAATCCTATCCAAGTGTTTGCTTACAAGCTGGGCATGGCCTGCGAGGAGAAGTTGATCGTCTCCAGCATATTCAGCAAAGCCCGGACGGTATCGAGCGAGGTCATGCAGACGATGCCGTTCTCCACCGCTTCCCGGCGAATCCGGAAGCCGTCCCGCTCCGGTTCTTTGCCCCGGGTCAGCGTGTTAATGACGAAGTGGGCTTCCCCGTTGCGAATCAGATCCAGGATGTTCGGCACGCCCTCGGTCAGTTTGTTTACGGTCGTAACGTGGATTCCCGCTTCGATCAGCGCGGAAGCCGTTCCTTCCGTGGCGATGATCTTGTAGCCCAGGCTGTAGAAGCCGCGCAGCAATTCGACCGCTTCCTGCTTATCTTTATCCGCCACGGTGGCGATGATGGCGCCCGTGGAAGGAATCTTCATCCCCGCTCCGATCAGGCCTTTGTACAGAGCCTTGGCGTACTGCGGATCGCGGCCCATCACTTCGCCGGTCGATTTCATCTCAGGACCGAGTGTAGGCTCAACCCGGCGCAGCTTGGCAAAAGAGAACACCGGCACTTTTACCGACACCTGGTCGCTCTCCGGCCAGAGCCCCTCTTGGTAGCCCAGCTCCTTGAGCTTGGCGCCGAGAATGCATTTCGTGGCCACATTGGCCATCGGAATGTTCGTTACCTTGCTGAGGAACGGAACCGTCCGGGAAGAGCGCGGATTGACTTCGATCACGTACACTTCATTTTTATAGATGACGAACTGGATATTCACCAGGCCGACCGTTTTGAGCTCCTTGGCGATCTTAATTGTAATGTCGACGATTTTCTTCTTCAGTTCGTCGGACAGATATTGCGGCGGATATACGGCGATCGAGTCGCCGGAATGGACGCCCGCCCGTTCGACATGCTCCATGATGCCGGGAACGAGTACGGTCTCGCCGTCGCAGATCGCGTCCACTTCCACCTCTTTGCCCAACATATAGCGGTCGATGAGTACCGGATGCTGCGGGTTGATGTTGACCGCTTCCTCCATGTACTTCAGCAGCTCCGCGTCGGAGTACACGATTTCCATCGCGCGTCCGCCCAGGACATAGGACGGGCGCACCAGCACCGGATAGCCGAGCGATTGGGCGGTGCCGACCGCCTCGTCTACCGAGGTGACCGTGCTGCCCTTCGGCTGGGCGATGTTCAGCCTGGACAGCAGGGCTTCGAATTTCTTGCGGTCCTCGGCCTCGTCGATGCTGTCCAGCGAGGTGCCGAGAATCCGAACGCCGGCCGCCTTAAGCGGCGCGGCCAGGTTGATGGCCGTCTGTCCGCCGAACTGAACGATGACGCCCACCGGCTTCTCCTGTTCGATCACGTTCATCACGTCCTCGAAGAAGAGCGGTTCGAAGTAAAGCCGGTCCGAAGTGTTGAAATCCGTGGACACCGTCTCGGGGTTGTTATTGATAATCACGGCCTCGTAACCGGCTTTTTGTATCGCCCAAACCGCGTGAACGGTCGAGTAGTCGAATTCGATCCCTTGGCCGATCCGGATCGGGCCGGAGCCGAGAACGACGATCTTCTCTTTATCGGTATGGGTCACTTCATTTTCGGTTTCGTAAGTCGAATAGTAGTACGGCGTCGAAGCTTCGAATTCGGCGGCGCAGGTGTCTACCATTTTATAGACCGGCCGGAGCCCTCTTTCTTTCCGGAACAGCGTGACGCTTTCCTCCGTCAGATGCGTGCCGGAAGGTTGGGATGCGGCGCGGAGCTCCGCGATCGCCCGGTCCGTAAAGCCGAGACGCTTCGCTTCGTACAGCGTTTCATAAGTCAGTTCCGGTTCGGCGGCGATTTTGCGTTCGAAGGCGATCAAGCCCTCGATTTTGTCCAGGAACCACCAGTCGATCTGGGTCAGATCCTGAATCTGCTGCAGGGAGTAACCGCGGCGGAACGCTTCGGCCACCAGGAACAACCGCTCGTCATCCGCTTTGATCAGACGCTGGTTCAGCGTGTCGGTATCGAGTTGGTCGGCCCCCTTCAGATAGAGGCGGTGCGTGCCGATTTCGAGCGAACGAACCGCTTTATGAATCGACTCCTCAAACGTCCGGCCGATGGCCATCACTTCGCCGGTCGCTTTCATCTGCGTGCCGAGCTTCCGGTTGGCATGAACGAATTTATCGAACGGCCAGCGCGGGATTTTGCTGACGATGTAATCCAGGGTCGGTTCGAAGCAAGCGTACGTTTGACCCGTGACCGGGTTGACGATCTCATCCAGCGTATAGCCGAGGGCGATTTTGGCCGCCATTTTGGCGATCGGGTAGCCCGTTGCCTTGGAGGCAAGCGCCGAGGACCGGCTGACCCGCGGATTGACCTCGATCACATAGTATTGGAAGCTTTGCGGATCGAGCGCAAACTGGACGTTGCAGCCGCCCTCGATGTTGAGCGCCCGGATGATCTTGAGCGAGGCGGAACGCAGCATCTGGTACTCCCGGTCGGACAGCGTTTGGCTCGGAGCCACGACGATACTGTCCCCGGTATGTACGCCGACGGGATCAAAGTTCTCCATATTACAAACGACGATACAGTTGTCGTTGGCGTCGCGCATGACTTCATACTCGACTTCCTTCATGCCCGCGATCGATTTCTCGATCAAGCACTGCCCGATGGGGCTATAACGGATCCCGGAGGCGACGGTTTCCTTCAATTCTTCCTCCGTGGCGCAAATGCCGCCGCCGGTGCCGCCGAGCGTATAGGCCGGGCGTACGATGACAGGATAGCCGATCTCCCGGGCGAAACTCAGCGCTTCTTCCACGGAAGTGATGATCGTGCTCTCCGGAACCGGCTGCTCCAATTCGCGCATCAAGTCGCGGAACAGATCCCGGTCTTCCGCTTTCTCGATCGAGCTGAGCTGCGTTCCGAGCAGCCTTACGTTTTCGCGCTCCAGCACGCCCGCACGGGCCAGCTCGACCGCCATATTCAAGCCGGTCTGACCGCCCAGCGTAGGCAGCAGGCCGTCGGGACGTTCCTGGCGAATAATTTGCGTGACGAATTCCAGGGTGATCGGTTCGATATATACTTTATCCGCCATGTTCGTGTCGGTCATGATCGTAGCCGGGTTGCTGTTGATGAGCACAACTTCCACGCCCTCTTCTTTCAGCGCCTGACAGGCTTGGGTGCCGGCGTAGTCAAACTCCGCCGCCTGACCGATGACGATCGGACCGGATCCGATGACGAGGATTTTTTTGAGTTCTTTGTTGATCGGCATATTACTGGGCTCCTTTCGCTGCGGCCATCAATTCCGCCTGACGCGGTTTTTGCGGGTTCAACCGCTTATGTTCTCTGATCATCTCGATGAAGTGGTCGAACAGGTAGCTGTTGTCGTAAGGCCCAGGCGCCGCTTCGGGATGGTACTGTACCGAAAAGGCCGGGTATTTGACGTGTTTGACGCCTTCGACCGTCTTGTCGTTGTTGTTGATATGCGTAACTACGAGGTCCGTCCCCGCCAGGGAAGCTTCGTTGACCGTGTAGCCGTGGTTCTGCGATGTGATGTAGCAGCGTCCGGTTTCCAGATCCTTAACCGGATGGTTGCCGCCGCGATGTCCGAATTTCAACTTCTCCGTGTCGGCTCCGCAAGCCAGCGAGAGCAGTTGGTGTCCGAGGCAGATGCCGAAAATCGGATACTCGCCCAGCAGTTCGGAGATCATCTTCACGGCGTAAGGCACATCCTTCGGATCCCCCGGTCCGTTGGACAACTGGATCCCGTCCGGGTGGAGGCGGCGAATTTCGTCGGCGGTCGTATCATGCGGCACGATCACCACGTCGCAGTCCCGTTTGTTCAGTTCGCGGAGAATCCCGCTTTTCGCGCCAAAGTCGACGAGCACCACCCGTTCCTTCGAGCCGGGGCTGCTGTAGATATGCCGGGTCGAGGTCCGGGCCACCTGATTCCGCAGCTCATCGATGCTGGTGGATTCCATCAGGGCGAGAAGCTCGGATACCGAACTGTCGGAGGTGGTGATAACGCCCTTCATCGTTCCGTGCTGACGGATAATCCGGGTCAGCATCCGGGTATCGATCCCCGTAATCCCGGGGATGCCGTATTCCTTCAAGAGGTCGCCCAGGTTGTACTGCGCCCGCCAATTGCTTGGCGTCGGCTCATACCGGCGGACGACGAACCCGTGGATCGACGGGGCGATCGACTCGAAATCATCCCGCGAAATGCCGTAATTCCCGATCAGCGGGTATGTCATCGTCACGATTTGTCCGCAGTAAGAAGGATCAGACAATACTTCCTGATAACCCGTAATTCCCGTATTAAAGACGACCTCGCCGGTTTTCTCCACTTCCGCGCCGAACGATGTTCCGGTAAACAGCGTGCCGTCTTCCAATAACAATCTTGCCTGCATCCTGCAGCACTCCTTTTTGTCTGTTTTATAAGTTCTCTATCCCCATTTTGGGTTAGCCACATGTATGGGCATTGTCAACGTTGTAACTGACCCGTCATTTATTGTTTTATTACTCGCTCCAGACCACTTTCCCGGCCACGATGGTGGCGACCGGCCAGCCTTTCAGCTTCCACCCGCCGAACGGAGTGTTCCGTCCCTTGGAGGCAAATTGTTCGGGATCGACTTCCCGCTCCTTCTCCAGGTCGACGATCGCCAAATCGGCGGGACTTCCGACCGCGAGGCGCCCCGTCTCGAGGCCGAACACTCTGGCCGGATCCTCGGTCATGCGCTTCACCAGCATTTGAAGGCTCCAGCGGCCCTCCGCGACAAACTTGGTGTAAAGCAGCGGAAACGCCGTTTCGAAACCGACGATCCCGAATGGGGCCAGTTGCATCCCTTTGGCTTTCTCCTCCGCGCTATGCGGCGCGTGATCCGTCACCACAATATCGATCGTGCCGTCTTCCAGCGCTTCGATACAAGCTTCCACATCGCGTCTTGAGCGGAGCGGCGGATTCATCTTCCAGTTCGCATCCAGCCCCGGGATGTCTTCCTCGGCCAGAATCAAGTGGTGCGGGCAAACCTCCGCCGTCACGTTGATGCCGATTTGTTTGGCCTGGCGGATCAGCCGGATCGATTGCTCCGTGCTGACATGGCAGACATGGTAGTGAACGCCCGTGGCTTCCGCCAGCAGGATATCGCGGCCGACGTGAATGGCTTCCGACTCGTTTGGAATCCCTTTCAGGCCGTGTCGTCTGGCGAATTCGCCTTCGGCTACCGGCGCCCCCTCCACCAGCGAGTTATCCTCGCAGTGCGCGATGACCGGCATGTTCAGCGACGCGGCCAGCTTCATGGCATCCTTCATCATTTGCGCGCTCTGTACGCCGACCCCGTCGTCCGTAAAACCGATCGCTCCGGCGACTTTCAGCGCGGCAAAATCCGTCAGCTCCCTTCCCAGTTCGCTCTTCGTAATCGCGGCGTAAGGCAGGACGCGAACCAGTCCCGCTTCCTTGGCCTTCTGCCGTACGAACGACACCGTTTCGGGATTATCCGTCACGGGCCGGGTGTTCGGCATGCAGGCGATCGTCGTGAAGCCGCCTTTCGCGGCGGAACGAGACCCGGTTTCAATCGTTTCCTTATGTTCAAAGCCAGGCTCTCTTAGGTGAACGTGCATATCGATAAATCCTGGAGTGACCAGTTTGCCGCCGGCATCCAGCACCTGCGCGCCGTCCGCCTCGTTTTTGGCCGTGTTCTCCGCCGAAGGGCTGATCTGTTCGATCAAGCCGCCCTTCACCGTGATGTCCTTAAGCTCCAATTGCCCTTCATCGTTCAGAACGCTTGCGTTTTTTATAATTAGCTGCATGGATGAATCCTCCGGTTTTCAGTGCGATTTATTGTAAAGGAGATGTGACGTTTCCCTTCTATTTCAAAGCTCTTTCCATGACCGCCATACGGATCGGCACCCCGTTCGCCATCTGGGTAAAAATTCGCGACTGCGGGTGTTCGACAACGGCGTCGTCGATCTCGACGTTCCGGTTGACTGGGGCGGGGTGCATGATGATGACATGCGGGGCAAGCTTGGCGGCCCGCTCCTCCGTCAGCCCGTACTGCAGCCGGTACTGGTCCGGCGATTTGAGCAGTCCCTCGGCATGGCGCTCCAGCTGGACCCGCAGCATCATAACGACGTCCGCGCAAAGCGCTTCGTCCATCGGTACGTAGGGAGCGTAGCGGCCGAGTTCCGGAGCCTGCATACTTTCCGGGGCGCACAGCTTGACTTCCGCTCCCATGGCTTGCAGCGCCCACAGATTGGACCGGGCGACGCGGCTGTGTTTAATGTCGCCGATAATCGACACTTTGAGTCCCTTCAGTTCCCCGAAGTGCTTCTTCATCGTGTACAGATCGAGCAGCGCTTGCGTCGGGTGCTCGTTGTTGCCGTCACCCGCATTGACGAGCGGCACCGAAATCCGGCTGGCCAGCTCGGCCAGAACGCCGACCGGTTTCAAGCGGATAACCCCGGCATCGATGCCCATCGATTCGAGCGTCCGCACCGTATCGTAAATCGACTCGCCTTTCTCCACGCTGGAGACCGCGGCCGCAAAGTTCAGCACCTGCGCCCCGAGTCTTTTTTCGGCCATTTCAAAAGAAAACCGGGTCCGCGTGCTATTCTCGAAAAACATGTTGGCCACAAAACGGTCTTTCAGAACGGGAATGACTTTCTCGCTTCTGCTTTCCCAGTAAGCGGCCCGGTCCAGGATCGACCCGATTTCCGAGGCGCTGAGGTCCTTGAGTCCAAGTAAGCTGTGTTCTTTCATCGCCGATGCGGTCATAGTCATCCTTGTTCCCCCCGCTGTTGAATGATCCTTACTTCATCCTGCCCATCCGTTTCCTTCAATGCTACCTCGATCTGCTCCGATCTGGAGGTAGGCACGTTTTTTCCGATAAAGTCAGGGCGGATGGGCAGTTCCCGGTGCCCGCGATCCGCGAGTACCGCCAGTTGAATGCTCTGGGGTCTCCCGCAGTCCATCAGGGCGTCCATCGCTGCGCGAATGGTGCGTCCGGTGTACAGCACATCATCAAATAAAACGACCCTTTTGTCGTGAATGGTCAGGGACTCAGGCCTCATCTTGAGGATTTCCTCGCGCTGTGCTCCAATCTGGTCCGAACGGTCATCCCGGTAAGAAGTTACATCCAGTTCCCCCCAGGGGACCTTGGCGCCTTCAATCTCTTCGATCTTGGCGGCAATCCTTTCAGCGAGGTGTACACCACGGGTGCGAATGCCTATCAGCACACAGCCTTCAATTCCTTTGTTTTTTTCCAGAATCTCGTGGGCAATCCGTGTTAATGCCCGGCGGATCGCCGTTTCATCCATTATGATATGTGTCTCTGTGCTCATGCGTCAGCCTCCTCAGGATTTCCCTTCAGATCATGGCCCCGTGACGAGAGAACAAAAAAGACTCCCTGCCGGTGATGATGGCAAGGAGTCTCCATACTTCAGCGTATGCCGAAGAACGTATACTCTCGGGATGCATCGTCATATTATTGCCGCAGCAATAAACGATGGATCTTCACGTTACCTTGCCAGTCTCACGGGACTGATTTAAAGGTGCTATTCATGACGGTCATATCGCAGTGCCTCACGGGGCACTTTGGTTCAATATGTCCGTTTGTCTCCATGAATTATGACAGAAAGACATCCCCCTGTCAACACCTCACCTTCGCAGGCGAAAAGATTCTGCTGCGTTTCTTTTTATTCAGCAGCCCGGATAAAAAAGATCCATTTCCAGCATAGCTCATTTGTTATTTATAATTATACATTAATCCTGCATAATTATCCATAGTAAATGTAAAACCGGCTTCTTTAAATCCTTTACTTTCTTATATTAATACAGACTCTACAAGTATGATGAATGAAATCCGATATAACAGGGTAAGAAAAACGTGTGATCATATTCATGAGGAGGAAAATATGCGCAACATTTGGCACATTTACAAAACGGACTGGCTTCACATTCTTAAGGTGCCAACGGGCATATTTCTGATTGCGGCCATTATTCTGCTTCCCGGAGTTTACGACTGGGTTAACATCAAATCCGTTTGGGACCCTTACAGCAACACCCAGGGAATCAAAATCGCAGTCACTTCCGAGGACCAGGGGACAACCGTAATTGGCAAAACGATCAATATCGGAGACGAGCTGATCTCCAGCCTGAAGCAAAACCATAAATTGGGATGGGTTTTCGTGGATCGGGCTGAGGCCGCACGGGGTGTGCAGACGGGTAAATATTACGCCAGTCTGTTGATTCCGGGCGATTTTTCGTCCAAAATAACAGGCATCGTGGAAGGTAAGCTCGAGCGCCCACAGGTGGTATATTCGGTGAATCAAAAAGTGAATGCCATCGCGCCCAAAATTACGGGCTCGGGGGTATCCGCGGTCACGACCCAAATCAACGAAAATTTCACGGAGGCGGTCAGCGATGCCGTTCTGACCAAGCTCAAGGAAGCCGGGTTCGAAATCAACGCACAGCTTCCGACGCTGCGCAAAATGGAAAACGGAATTTTCACCTTGGAAAAAAACCTTCCCCAAATTCAAAATCTGGGCCAAAAAATCATTGAAGTGGACCAGGCGATGCCCGGCATCGTTCAGGAAGCGCAAAAAATCGTGGAGATTGAGCAAAGGCTGCCCGAAATCGACGAAGCCGCGCAAAACATCCTAAAAGTGCAGCAGCACTGGCCGCAGATTGAATCCGCCGCTTCGGAGGTATTGAAGATCCAGGAACGGATCCCCGAGCTTCAAAAGGCTGTCGGATTTATTCAGGACGTGGACCGGCATTTTGGCGAAGTAGCGGAAGTGATCCAGGCGGCTCTGGATCAATCCGATAAAGCGCTGAACATCGTTTCCGCAGCCGAGCAGAACCTGGGCAACGTATCCCGGATCGCGGAAGAAGGGAAACAACTGACGGAAGGGGTTACCCGCTTCATCGCTTCCAGCGAGGAGGCATTCCAGCAAATCGGCCCATCCATCAGGCAGAATCTGCTGCTCGTACAGCAGATTACCGATGCCGCCGGGGATGTGTTGGAACGATTACATAATACCGACTTGAGCAAGCTGCCTACTCCTGATGAACTGGACCGGATTGCTTCCCGTCTGGGTATCGCGGTACGTATCGTGGACAGTATGGCGGAGCTGCTTGGCAAAATCAACGACTTCCTGCCTTCTCACCCGCTGGGAAACAAGGTTTCCAAGCTGAACGACCTATCGGATAAGCTGCAGCTGCAAATCCGCCTGGTTGGAATCGTCAGCGATGCCATGCGCCGCAATGCCACTCCACCCGAAGACGTGATCGCCCGGCTGCACGGACTGTCCCGGGAAATCAGCAGCGGAATCAGCAATGTGCTGAGCACTTATGACAGCGTGATCGCCCCTGCGCTTGCCGAAGGTGCCGCTCACTTAAAATCGATGCTTGCCGTTTCTTCAACGGCTCTCCAAGCCGCCCAAGACGCCATACCGGATGTTGCCGACATTCTCGCAACGGCCAAAAACGGCATAATGCTCGGTCGGGGCGAATTGACGAAGCTGCAAGGCGATCTGCCGCAAATTCAGGACAAAGTTCACGATATCTCGCAGATTTTACAGGACAAAAGCAGCACTTTTATTCAGGCGCTGAATACGGTGGCGCCGTTGATCCGCACTGATCTGCCCAAGGTCAAGGACAAACTGGATGAAGTTTCAAATTTTGTCAAGAGTGATCTGCCCCATGCGGAACAACAGATTGGCAAAGCCTCCGATTTTGTGCAACATCAGCTTCCCGAGGTACAAAAAGGGGTAACACGCGTAGCCGACCTGGTACGCAGCGATCTGCCCGAATTGGAGAGTGCGATCCGGAAGGCAGCGGCCAAACTTAGGGAAGTGGAGAATGACAACCATTTTGCAGAGCTTGCACGGCTGCTGCGGGGCGACATTGAAGCCGAGAGCGCTTTTCTTGCCAGTCCGGTACAAATCAAAGAAAACCAGCTGTATCCTATTCCAAATTACGGCTCGGCCATGTCACCGTTTTACGGTGTATTGTCCCTATGGGTTGGCTCTACCCTGCTCATCTCCCTGCTTCGTGCCGAAGCTGAAAATCCGAATGGGAGTTTCCGCCCATACCAGCTGTATCTTGGGCGACTCGCTACTTTTCTGACGATCGGATTGCTGCAGGCTGTCTGCGTTACGCTCGGGGATATCTGGATCCTTGGAACGTACGTCGCGGACAAAATATGGTTTGTACTGTTCGCCATGCTGGTGAGTGCCGTATTCGTCACGATCACGTACACGCTGCTCTCCGTGTTTGGCAATATCGGCAAAGGCATCGCGATT
Organism: Paenibacillus sp. alder61; assembly: GCF_020179875.1. Taxonomy (NCBI): domain Bacteria; kingdom Bacillati; phylum Bacillota; class Bacilli; order Caryophanales; family Paenibacillaceae; genus Paenibacillus; species Paenibacillus sp. alder61. Next base: position 241,541 of record NZ_JAIUDG010000006.1, on the reverse strand, counting down.
ATTTTCATGGTGTTCCAGTTTTCCAGCTCGGGAGGAACGTTCCCGATCAGCATGACTCCGCCTTTCTTTCAGGCACTGAATCCGTTCATGCCATTTACCTACGCCATCAGTTTGCTGCGTGAATCAGTTGGGGGCATTTTATGGGAAACCGCGCTCAAGGATGTGGTGTGTCTCTGCATTTTCATCGCGCTTAGTTTGCTTATCGCCCTGGCGCTCAAACGCCCGCTCAGCAGCCTGACCAAGCGTTCCGCCGAAAATGCCAAGAAGACCAAAATTATCGCTTGACCAGAATTCGGCGAACGCCAAAAAAGAGACCGTCTCCGGTCTCTTTTTTGGTTTATAGCTATATACGATCATTAAAATTCAAATGGCACATCGCCAAGACGGCGCTTGATTTCCCCGATGACCCGTTCTTCCTCGGCCGGCCCGTTAGCCGCAAAGGTTACCGAAAACCGGACGTAACAGCCCGCGTCATCCCAAGGCACCGTGGAGATCAGTTTTTCGCGGATCAGGTATTGCGAGAAATCCTCGGCCGTAGCAAAGGAAGGTCCGCCTTGGACACCTTTTGGCGCCTTCACGTACAAGAAGAACGAACCCTGCGGCTTTTTGGCTTTGAAGCCCAGCTCATTCAGCGCACCGACCAGCATATCGTGACGGCGGGAATATTTCTCCGCAATTTTCTCGGTAATTTCCGGGTGCGCCAGGCCGTAGGCAGCCGCTTTTTGGATGGCGATGAACTGCCCGGAGTCGTTATTGTCCTTCACGTCGCTGAACGCTTTGACAATGAGCGGATTGCCGGCGACGAACCCGATTCTCCAGCCCGTCATGTTATATGATTTGGACAGGGAGTGCAATTCGACCCCGACGTCCTTGGCCCCGGGTACGGACAGGAAGCTGAGCGGCTTCAAACCGTCATAAGTGAGAGCGGCATAGGGGGCATCGTGAACAACGACGACCTCATACTTCCGGGCCCATTCCACAACTTCCGCAAAAAATGCCGCCGTTGCGCTGGCTCCCGTCGGATTGTTCGGATAATTCAAATAAAGCAGCTTCGCTTTCCGCGCCACCTCTTCCGGGATCGAGGCCAAATCCGGCAGGAAATGATTCTCCTCCGTTAGCGGTATGGTGTAAACCTCCCCGCCCAAGTATTTCGTATGCGTCCCCAGAATCGGATAACCCGGCACCGTCATAATCGTGATGTCCCCGGGATTGATAAAGCAGGACGGCAGCATGGCCAGGGCGGGTTTAGACCCGATGGAATGCACGATTTCCGTAGCCGGATCGATGCCATCCACGCCGAATACGGCCTTGAGATAGGCAGCCGCCGCTTCCTTGAATTCGGAGATCCCGTTATCCGCGTAACCGCGGTTTTCCGGTTTGGCCGCTTCCTCGGCCAGCTTCGCCACAATGCCGCTGTCCGCCATTTCGTCCGGCTCGCCTACCCCCATATCGATCAGCTCGACATCGGGAAAATCCTTCTTCGCCGCCGCTTTCGCCCGTTTGATTTTTTCAAATTTATAAATGGCCGTATCTTTGCCGTAATTCGCACCGCCGATCCGGTTCGCAAATTGCTGTTGGATGTATGTTTCCTGATAGGTTTCAACGCTCATGAAAAGTCCATCTCCTTCTCGAAATCTCCCTTTAAATATGCGGGAATTGTTCATTTTAGAGAATGGATTAATCACCTGATCGTTTGTACTTTTCAACCTAGCCGCGAGGATCGAGTGAGCTTATCTGACATAAAAAAGCACCTGCCGTTCCAACCCGCGAAGGTGAAAACAAGCAGATGCTCTATCCTCTATCGATTACGCAGCGAATGAAGCAGGTCCTCCATATCTTGCGGAAGCGGAGCCTGGAATTCCAGGTATTCCCCGCTTGATGGATGTACAAATCCAAGGACCGCGGCATGCAGGGCTTGGCCGTCCATTCTGATCCCCTTGCTGCGCCCGTATAGCGGATCGCCGACTAACGGGTGGCCGATAAACTTCATATGGACCCGGATTTGGTGGGTGCGTCCCGTCTCCAGCTTCAATTCCAACAACGTATAGTCGCCAAACCGTTCCGTCACCTGAAAATGCGTAACGGCGGGTTTGCTGTTGCGTTCGATCACCGTATACATTTTGCGGTCATGCGGGTCGCGTCCGATCGGCGCGTCCACCGTTCCTTGATCATGAGCCAAATTTCCGTGCACTAGAGCAAAGTATTTGCGGGTGACCGAATGCTCCTTCAACTGAGCGGCCAGCGACGCATGGGCCTTATCGTTTTTGGCGGCCATCAAGAGGCCCGAAGTATCTTTATCGATCCGATGTACGATCCCGGGTCTCAATTCTCCATTGATGCCGGAAAGATCTTTACAATGGTACATCAATGCGTTAACCAATGTTCCCGAGGCATGGCCCGGTGCCGGATGAACCACCATTCCCCGCTTCTTATTGACCACGATGACGTCGCTGTCCTCGTAATATACCTCCAGAGGTATATCCTCCGGAACAATCTCGGTCGCTTCCGCTTCGGGGATCCGCAGTACAATGAGGTCGCCCGAAGCGATTTTATAATTCGCCTTGACCGGGGACCCGTTTACGGTAAGATTCCCGTCTTCGATCCACAATTGGATCTGACTGCGGGAAGTATCCTCGCCCATTTGGGCCTTTACGTATTTGTCTATCCGGTCTTTGGCGGACTCGGCATCCGCCGTCCATTCCAGCACACTTTCATCATCCATATCCATCTGCGGCATTTCTTCCGTCATACTTGTCCCTTCTCCTCATGGTTGTTCTCGGCTAGCTGACGTTTTTCCCGGCGCATCTCCAGGATAGAATCGAGTACGATCATGGCTACGCCGATGACGATGCAGGAGTCCGCCACATTGAAAATCGGAAATGTATAAGTACCGAAGTTAAACTGCAGAAAATCGACGACCTCTCCGGCAACCGCACGGTCCAGAAAATTGCCGACGGCGCCGCCCAGAACGAGCGAGAGCGCGGTAGGCAGCAGTTTGTTGTTCGAGGATTTGACCTTGTTCAAATACCAAATAATCCCGGCCACCACAATAACCGTGATGGTAACGAAGAACCAGCGCTTTCCTTCCAATATGCCGAAGGCGGCCCCGGTATTCCGATGGGACGTAATCAGGAAGAAATTGCCGATCACCGGAATCTGATCGCCGATCTTCAGGTTGACCGCAATTAAATATTTCGTTCCCTGATCGATTAAAAACAGGATAAAAGCAAGCAAAAAATAGATCACGCGGATAGTCACCTCGTTTTTTCGTTGGCTGCCGACTGAAGTTTCAGGGCAGAATGTACCACATTCAGGACTTGTATATTGTAGCACAGGCGGAATTCCCCCGTCCATGAGCGATAGGATTTTCCTTAGGTAAAACGTCACGCTTCTGCGCAAAATACCTGTACGTTCTTATTCCCCATGCTTTGTCTTATGGAACTACGGAAAGGAGATCAGGCCATGTCTCATTTGACATCACAGCAGTTGGCTGAACTGAAATCGGACCTGGAAGCCGCCCGGGAGGACGCCTATCACCGGTTGGTCGAGAAAGATCATTATAATCTTCGCGGCTCGCTGCGGGATAATACCAGTGAGTTGTCCCCGATCGACAACCATCCCGCCGATGTCGGAACGGAAATGTTCGAACGCGGTAAAGATTTGGCGCTGAACGAGCATAATGAACAGCTGCTGCATCGGATTGAAGACGCCTTGGACCGCATGGCCGAAGGGCGTTACGGCTACTGTCAAACCTGCGGCGAACCGATCAGCTTCGAACGGTTGAAGGCGGTGCCCGAAACGGCCTATTGCCAAAAAGACAGCCCCCAGTCGTTCGTATCCGCCGCCCGTCCGGTGGAGGAACTGTTTCTCGCCCCGCCGTTCGGGCGCACCAGTCTCGACGAGCACAGCGACCAGAACGGATTTGACGGGGAAGACGCCTGGCAGATCGTGGAGAGCTTCGGAACCTCCAATTCGCCCGCATTGGCCGAAGACAACGAAATCGACGAATACAATGACATGGAAATCGAAGCGTCGGAAGAGCTGGACGGCTTTGTCGAGCCGTATGAATCGTTTGTCGCAACCGATATTTACGGCGAGAACGTCGTGTTCTACCGCAACGGCGTTTACCGCAAGCATATGCAGGCCACCGAACATTTGGAGAGCGAGGATTCGCTCGGAACCGGGTCTAATAGGTATTGAGCTCCAACTGCCTTTGCACGATCCGAACGATATCCGCGATATAATCGCCGATGATCGGGAGGTTGAGCGCCCCCAGCACCTGAAGAATATAAATGATCGTGGCTGCAAAAAAAGTAAACCCGATCGCAATCCCGACCCCGCGTGCCGTTCCGGACAACAGATTCAGCAGGATAAGGCGCCATGGCCGGTTCAACAGCTCGGTGTATTCGGCAATTTTGGACTTTTCAAGTTGTCTGGCCCATTGGAGCGTCAACCGATACATGGCGCCGATCTGTTCATCGGGGGGCATTCCGTGAACGGTTCCGCTCTTCTCCGGATCAGCGGCCGTCTGGGGCCGCCCTTCTCTTTTTGCCTTACGACGCTTCATACGCACCCCCGGGCAAAATGAAACGAGCCAAGACGGGTTTCTTTCTGGAAATTAAGAAAGCTACCCACCCAAGCTCGTTTCTTCTTGGTTACTCTTAGTATGGCCGCCGGACGGCGGCCTCATACTTTTCCTGAAGCCCGCTCCTGTCCAAGCTTTATTTCAACACTTAATCTTGAATGAAAACCCCGATCTTTTTGTTTCCCAAGTCGATGGTTTCGCCTCTTCCGTTCAAGCTTTCAAAGGACACGTCCGTGATCAGGACATTATCCCTCAGCACGTTTTCGAAAGCCTGAATGGCCGCTTTAAGCTCCTCATCCACTTCCAGGGCCAAATGTACTCTTTTTTCAATCGGCAAATCGAGTTTCTTACGCGTATCCTGAACGGCACGCACCACTTCGCGCACCCAGCCTTCTTGGGCAAGCTCCGGCGTAATGTCCGTGTTCAGCGCCACGGTAAGCCCGTATCCCGAAGCGGAGGCGAAACCGGCTTTCGCCTGTTTCTCGACCAGCAGTTCCTCCACGGCTACATGCAGTTCTTCACCTTCAGGGGAAACGACGTCCACCCCGCCGGTCTCCACGATTTTGCGGGTCTCCTCCGCCGGCAGCCCTTTAAGGAAGCCTTGCAGAAAACCGACGTTTTTGCCGTATTTCTTCCCGGCTACCTTGAGATTCAGCTTCAGCGTAAAGTCGACGAATCCGCTGTCGCTCGACTCGATTTCAATCGCCTTCACGTTGATCTCGTCCTTGATGATTTCCTCGTATTCGGAAACCGCAAACTCCCGGTCCATCGACACGATGAGACTAGAGAGCGGCTGGCGCGTTTTGATGCCCGTTTCGTTACGAACGTTGCGAGCCAGCTCGACGATTTGCCGCGCGCTTTCCATATCCGCCTCCAAAGCCTTGTCGATCAAAGCTTCGTCCGCCTTCGGATAATCCGCCAAATGCACGCTTTCTCCGCCGCCCAGATTCGTGAAGATATCTTCGGACAGCATCGGCGTGAACGGAGCCATCAGCTTGGACAGCGTTAACAGCACATGCACCAGGGTTTGATAGGCCGAAATCTTATCCTCGCCAAGCCCGCTGCCCCAGAAACGGTCGCGCGAACGGCGGATGTACCAGTTGCTGAGTTCGTCGATAAAGCCTTCGATCGCTCGCGAGGTGTTGACGAAGTCGTTGACAGCCAGCCCTTTATCAACCGTTCCGATCAAGCTGTTAAGCCGGGACAGAATCCAGCGGTCCAGCTTGTTCTCGGATGGACGGAACGCATGCTCTTCCGGTTTGTAGCCGTCGATGCTCGCATACAGAGTCAAAAACGCGTGCGTATTGACCAAGGTATCGACCACCTTGGATTTCGCTTCCGCTACGATCCCCTTGGAGAAGCGTTTGCTGTTCCAAGGGGCGCTATCGGAAAGCAGCGCCCAACGGAACGCGTCGGTACCGAATTCGTTGATGATGTCCCAAGGGTCGATAACGTTGCCTTTGGATTTGGACATTTTTTGGCCGTTCTCATCCAGTACATGTCCGGTGGCGATAACGGCTTTGTAAGGGGCTTTGCCCGTAAACAGCGTCGAAACGGCCAGCAGGCTGTAAAACCAGCCGCGGGTCTGGTCGATCCCCTCGCAAATCATATCCGCAGGGAATTGCTCTTCAAACGTTTTTTCGTTCTCGAACGGGTAATGGTGCTGCGCGAACGGCATCGAGCCGCTGTCGAACCATACGTCGATCACTTCGCTCGTCCGCTCCATCACTCCGCCTTCACAGTGGGGACAATTCACGCGGACTTCATCCACATAAGGTTTGTGCAGTTCCAAGTCTTCACCGACTTCGCCGATCGCTTTAGCCCGCAGTTCGGCAATGCTGTGCGGCGCGAACTGACCTCCGCAGTCCTTGCACACCCATACGTTCAGCGGAGTGCCCCAATAGCGGTTCCGGCTGATATTCCAGTCCACCAGCTCTTCCAGGAACTTGCCGAAACGTCCTTCGCGAACGTGTCCCGGGTACCAGGTCACCGAATTATTATTGGCGATCAGTTGGTCTTTCACCGCCGTCGTCGCGATAAACCAGCTGTCCATCGCGTAATACAGCAGCGGCGACTTACACCGCCAGCAGAACGGGTAACTGTGCTCGTATTTCTCTTTGCTGTACAGCAGCCCTTTTTCCGAGAGGGTCTTTACGATATCCAGGTCGCAGTCTTTGACGAAACGGCCGGCAAAATCGGTGACGGTCTCCGTGTAACGGCCTTGCCCATCCACCACGCTGACGAAGCTGACGCCGTTCTCCCGGCATGTCCGGTAATCGTCTTCCCCGTGGGCCGGTGCCATGTGCACGATCCCCGTTCCGCTCGCATCGGTGACGAACGAAGCGCCAACGATGACGTTCACCTTCTCCGCCTGGATATAGCTGAATGGGGAGGCATAGGTTTTGCCGACCAACTCGGAACCCTTCAGGGTGGATTCAACGCTGTAGTCGCCCTTCATCACCTTTTCCACCAAATTCTTGGCGACGATGTACACACCGTCCTCCTGCTTCACTCTGGCATATTCCATGTCCGGATTAACCGCCAGCGCCACGTGGGCAGGCAGCGTCCAAGGCGTGGTCGTCCAAGCCAGCACATACTCTCCCGTTTCATCAAGCTTGAACTTCGCGGTCGCACTCAAATCCTTAACATCTTCATACCCCTGCGCCACTTCATGTGAACTGAGGGAAGTCTGACAGCACGGACAGTAGGGGCTGACCCGGTGCCCTTTGTACAGCAGCCCCTTGTCATGAATCGTAGCCAGGATGTTCCACACGCTTTCGATATACTTGTTATCCAGCGTAATGTATGGATCGTCGAGATCCGTCCAATAGGCGATCGCCTCGGTAAATTCCCGCCACTGCTTCTCATAGCCGAAAACGCTCGCTTTACATTTTTTAACGAACGCTTCGATTCCGTAATTCTCGATCTCCTGCTTTCCGGAGATGCCCAGCTCTTTCTCCACGCCGAGCTCTACCGGAAGACCGTGGGTATCCCAACCGGCTTTCCGGACGACGCGATACCCTTTCATCGTCTGATAACGGCCGACGAAGTCCTTGATCACCCGGCCGAGCACATGCCCGATATGCGGCATGCCGTTGGCTGTCGGAGGTCCTTCAAAAAATACGTAATTCGGCCGCCCTTCCCGGTTTTCAATACTGCGTTTAAACGTGTTCTCGCTGCTCCATTTGTTCAGCATCCGCAAATCCCGGGTCCGGGCTTGCTCTTTGACGTCGACTTTTTTCATGACTTTCTTCGACTTCCTTTCTCTTCAAATCTAAAGTGAAACAAAAAAAGCCCCGCCCCAAAAGGGACGAGACTTATCGCTCGCGTTACCACCCTTGTTTCACACGGCAGGGTCGATTTAATCCCGTACGTGTGACACTTTGATCCCATACGCTTCATATGGGGCCGGTATAACGGCCGGCGGCCGGCATAGCTTACGCTTTCCGCTCGGGAAATTCAGCCAGGCTTCTCCGGGAGGATCTTCCGTCAGCGTCTTGGACATTGGCTTTCAGCGAAGGTGCCAACTCTCTGGGGAACAAAATCGCCGCGTACTGCTTCCCATCATCGAATCACATGTAAGACCGGCGGCTGCCAGTCATGTATCATAATATTTATAACTTATGACCGCAGGCTATGTCAACCCGGGCTTGATTTAATAAATTTCTTTGACCTCGCGGCTCTGCTCTGGTTCGAAGGAGCGATCCCGGGTGCTGTCCAGCGATTCCCAGCCTTCCTGGCTGAGCAAATCCAGCTGCGCCTCCACCAGCGTGCGGAACCGCGCTCTGTAAATCGAAGCCTGCTTCTTCAGCTCCTCGACTTCCATGGCGATCTTGCGCGATTTGGCCAGCGATTCGTTAACGATCCGGTCCGCATTCTTCTCGGCTTCCTTCACGATCAATTGCGCTTCCTTCTTCGCGTTGTTCTTCACTTCGTCCGCCGCTTCCTGAGCCACGATAATCGTCTTGCTGAGCGTCTCCTCGATATTGGCGAAATGATCCAATTTCTCCTGGAGCGCAAGCAGCTGATTATGAAGTTCTTTATTCTCCCGGATCACGATTTCGTAATCCTTGATGACCTGATCAAGGAATTCATTGACTTCATCTTCATCATAGCCGCGCAAGCGCCTAGAGAACTCCTTGTTATGTATATCCAGCGGGGTTAATGGCATGATCCGCACCTCCTAATGTATTCGAACCTTCCCTTGCGGGAAGCCGCTTCTCAATCGTAGGTAGTAAATTCGACAGGAATTGCCGAACTCCTGCAAAGCCTTCACACAAATTTACCGACTTTAACGCGGAGTCTCCCACTTTTTGTCACGCCCCCGCATTCCAATACCTTGAAGCGCCCGAACCCTTGAAGCGCTACAACGTCGCCTTCTTTGAGCAGTTTCGAGGGATCCTCCTCCGTTCTCCAGTTTACCCGGCAACGCCCGGCCTTAATCGGCACCATGATTTTGCTGCGGCTAAGTCTGTAAACGTCGCTGACGATTCCGTCCAAACGTAAAGAAGCCACCGTAAGGTCCAGCGGCTCCAGCTCGGGTTCACACGTCTTCAGGGCATCCAGATCCAATATATCGGTCATAACGCTTACACGATGCACCTGATGCAAATTCATGCTCAGAAACGGTGCGATCTCCTCCGCCACGATCACATGACAGCCGTCTTCGCGTACATGGATATCGCCGATTTTATCCCGCTTGAGCCCGAGTCCCAGAATCGCCCCCAAATAATCCCCGTGCTGTAAAGTCGACAGCTTCTGATCCTGGGACGAGATAGCGAGCACCTTCATTCCCATATCTTCGCTATCCAGATCCCGGTAGTCCGGTCCGATCAGCGCGCGTCTCCGCTCCGCTTCGCCGTACCCGCCGTCCAATCGTAATCCGGCGTCCGGATGGCGGTTCACGAGCGTCTGCAAAATATAGCTTTGCCGCGGGTCCAGGAAGTCGCTCAGCTTGACTTCATGATAATCCCCGGCATGGACAACCCACTCCCACGCCCGATCGACAAAAGGGCGTTCTTCCGGTTTAAAATGTGCGTAGATGTCGGTCCGCATAGCTTAGATCACCCGACAAAGATATAATTCAGCACGCTGATCAAACCGAAGGCCGCCAGCCTGAGCACGAACAAAGCGATGATCGGCGAAAAATCGATCATCCCCATCAGCGGAGGGATAAACCTCCGAAACGGAGCCAAATACGGCTCGACCAGCTTCCCCAGAAGCTCGCCGATGAAGCTCTCCCGGATGTTAGGCACCCAAGACATCAAAATGTAAACGAGCACCATATAGAAATAAATTTGATACAGAAGCAGTACTATGCTCTCAATTGTATGGCTCCCCAAGCTGCCTTCACCTCATTCTGTTGTAATCTAAATCCTCGGTCAGGATCTCCGTAATCGACCCCTGAATTTCCACCGTGTCCGGTGTGCAGAGAAAGATGTTCGCGCCGATTTTGGAGATGCTGCCGCTTAGGGCGTAAATCGTCCCGCTCAGAAAATCGATGATTCGCATCGCCTGGTCGTTGCGAACCCGCTGCAAATTCACGACAACGCTGCGATGGGACCGCAGGTGATCGGCGATTTCCTGCGCCTCGTCATAAGATCGCGGTTCATAGAGGATGACCTTGACGTTCTTCTGCGAATGAATGCTTACCACATTGCTTCCCCTTGGCGTCTTGCGAGGTTCGAAGCTCGGAGGTTCGTATTCCGGCTCATCCTGCCCGCGCACCGTTTCGCGCTCCACGATTTCTTCCTCTTCCTGCAGGCCCAAAAAGTTCATGAACCGATTCATAACTCCCATTAAGTCTCCTCCCCTTTCCCAACTAAAAGAGTACCGAGGCGTACCCAGGTCGCCCCTTCTTCGACCGCCACTTCAAAATCGCCCGACATCCCCATGGACAATTCGCTAATCGGCTCCTTCCAGGCACCGCTTGCGTTCAGTCGATCCCTCAGCTCCCGCAACCCTCGAAAAACGGGCCGGGTAAGCTCGGGATCTTCCACCTCCGGCGCCATCGTCATCAGTCCGATCACTTTAAGATGGCTTAACTCCCTGATCTCGCGAAGAAAATGTTCCGCCTCTTCCGGCTTGACCCCCTGTTTGGACGCTTCGCCCGAGACATTCACCTGCAGGAAGGTTTTGACCTCGACCCCCGCCGCCGCTGCCCGCTTGTCCAGCTCCAGGGCCAGCGACAACCGGTCCAGTGAATGGATATATTCAAACTTCCCGACAATCTCCTTAACCTTCCTGCTCTGAAGATGGCCGATAAAATGCCATATCCCCCGCCCGCCTAGCTCTTCCCACTTCGGCACCGCCACCCCGGGGCGGTTCTCCCCCAAATGTTGAATACCGGCATCCAGTACCGCGCGTGTCTTGGCGCTTGACACATATTTGGTTACGGCGATGACTCGGACCTCTTCGGCATTTCTGCCGCTGCGTTTGCAGGCCGCGACGATCCTTTCGTTAACATGCTGTATCGCTTCCTGAAGAGACAAGAAGGATCACCTCTCTTTCAAACCAACCCAGCTTGCCATTCTTCCGGTGACTCCCCCATCTTTGCGGTAGGAGAAGAACAACTCGTTCCGGCAGCTTGTACACCAACTTGTACATTCGATATGCGTCGGCAATATTCCTGCTTTTATCATAATAATTCGATTCATTTCTTTCAAGTTCAGCATGGTTCGGCCTTCCTGGGCGGAGGAGGCTGAAATCCGGCCCTCGCAGTCCGGCTCCCCAATCGACGCTAAAGCCTCCCTGACTTTCGCCATGACCCGCTCATCCACTTCGTAACAGCAACCTCCGATACTGGGGCCGATGGCGGTACGGATGTCGCTTCGGGAGCTCCCGAACTGCTGCTCCATCGTGTCGATAACGGACTCGGCGATTCGGGCAACCGTCCCTTTCCACCCCGCGTGTGCCAAGCCGACGACTCGGCGAACCGGATCCATAAAATAAAGCGGCACACAATCGGCGTAAAAAGAAGTCAGCAATAGCTCCGGTTCATTGGTGACCAGTCCGTCCGTATGCTGAAAGGCGCTCTCCCGGTTCAAATATCCTTTTCCCCGGTCCTTCGCCCTTACGACCGCAACGTTGCTTTCGTGAACCTGCTCTCCGCAGGTCCACGCCTCAGGTTCAAATCCCAGCGCTTCGGCCAGCCGACGGCGGTTGGCCACGACCACCTCCGCCTCATCTCCGACATGAAGCGCGAGATTTAAACTATCGTACGGAGCTCGGCCAACCCCGCCGGAACGTCCCGTAAACCCTGCGGTCAGTCCCGGCATGAGATTTTCCCACGCTTTAAGTTCATAGCGTTCAGGCTCGTTTGCTATAGGATTTCTAATAAACGGCTCCATCATCCATCTCCCCCTGATGTATTGCGCATCATCCAAAAGCCCAAGCGCACTTGCATCGCTTTAGGGCGCTGTTACCAGTGTACCATAAAGAGACGGCCTTCGTTCACCCGCGCCGTTCGGCCCTGCCGTCCCGGTCGATATACACCGTGGTCTCGTAGGGTGTCGGTGTCCGCGATTCCCGCAGCTCCTCCATTTTTACGAGTACGACGTCGGAGCCGATTTTCACGATGTTTTTCCATGGAATAATCAAATCGCCGCCGCTGCCGAACAATCCGAGAAACTTGGTGCTGGCCGGGACTACGATCGCTTCGATGAGCCCCTGCCTCAAATCCAGCTCGAGGTCGCTGATATGTCCGAGACGTTTGCCGTCCACGACATTGATCACATCCTTCATTTGAAAATCCGAGATTTTCATGCTTGCCCTGACCACATTATTCATCCGCTTCGCCCCCCAAGCGCCCGTTCTTTCCTGTCTTCTTTTACTATATGATTCATCCCCCCAAAACATTAAACCGCCTGAACCGTTTCGGCAAATAAAAAAGGTCCCTATAAAAGGGACCGCATAAAATCGGGCTGCATCAGCGGACTTACGATTTTACATGTTTCTGCATTTGCAAAATGGCGGCTTTCTCCAAACGCGATACCTGGGCTTGAGAGATGCCGATCTCATCGGCGACCTCCATCTGGGTTTTGCCTTCGAAAAAGCGCATCGACAGAATCATCTTCTCCCGGCGCCCCAGCCGTTGCATCGCCTCTCTTAGAGCGATTTCTTCAATCCAGGAAACGTCCTTATTCTTGTCGTCGCTGATCTGATCCATGACATAGATCGGGTCCCCCCCGTCATGGTAAATCGGTTCAAACAGCGAGACGGGGTCCTGGATCGCGTCCAAGGCAAAAACGACGTCCTCCTTCGGCAGGCCTAGCGCCTCCGAAATTTCAAAAATCGTCGGCTCGCGGGAATTTTTGTTCGTGAGATTATCGCGCATCTGCAGTGCCTTGTAGGCGATATCCCTTAAACTGCGGGAGACGCGGATCGGGTTGTTATCGCGCAAATACCGGCGAATTTCCCCGATAATCATCGGCACCGCATAGGTCGAAAATTTGACGTTCTGCGATAAATCGAAATTATCGATAGCTTTCATGAGTCCGATGCAGCCTACTTGGAACAAGTCGTCTACATACTCCCCCCGATTGTTGAAACGCTGGATGACACTCAGTACGAGTCTGAGGTTGCCATTCACTAACTTTTCTCTGGCTGATCTTACGTGGTCCTGCTGCAAAGAGTGGAACAATTCACGCATTTCCGCATTGGTTAGAACGGGCAATTTTGCGGTGTCGACGCCGCAAATCTCGACTTTGTTTCGGGTCATCAAGTCTTTACCTCCCAAGGAGAAACATTAATGATCATTATCTCCTCGGGCTGTATTTTTATTCCTGAACCTGTCCCCTTTGGGGAAGCGGCATCTACACCATTTTGTTGAACTCCTTGCGCAAACGCTTAATAATTCGCTTTTCCAGCCTCGAGATGTACGATTGCGAAATCCCAAGGAGATCGGCCACATCCTTTTGGGTTTTTTCGTCCCCGTCCACCAATCCGAAGCGCAATTCCATGATCATCCGTTCCCGCTCGCTCAGCTTGTCGAGCGCCTTGTGCAGCAGCTTTCGGTCGACCTGCTCTTCAATATTGCGGTAAATCGTATCGTTCTCCGTCCCCAGCACATCGGACAGCAGAAGCTCGTTTCCGTCCCAATCGATATTGAGCGGCTCGTCAAAAGACACCTCCGTCCGTATTTTGCTGTTGCGGCGCAGATACATCAAAATTTCATTTTCGATACAGCGGGAGGCATACGTCGCCAATTTGATTTTCTTCTCGGGATCAAACGTGTTGACCGCCTTGATCAACCCGATCGTACCGATGGAAACCAGATCCTCGATATTGATGCCCGTATTCTCGAACTTTCTGGCGATATAAACGACCAGTCTGAGATTCCGTTCGATCAGCATGGCCCGGATCGCGGAATCGCCGGTCGAGAGCTTCTGGAGCAAATATTCTTCTTCCTCGCGCGTCAATGGAGGCGGCAGCGCTTCACTCCCGCCGATATAATAGATTTCTTCGCTTTTTAGTCCAAATAAAAATAACAGACGATAGTACTGCAATTGCAGCATCAGCTTCCACTTTACACGCATGGCTTTCTTCCTCCCACTATTACGTTCCCGTTTTTCCGCTAGGCATATCGCCCGGGTTTATCCGCTTTTTGCATATCCGTTGAACGGGGGCCCCGCCGCTCCCGACGGACTCGCCGTTTCCGTCCCCTTGCTGCTCCCGCTTTCCGCCGAATCCTCGATCAATGCCGGATGAATGATCGCTTGAAATCGGCCTTCCGCCGACAAACTCCCTCCGTCCAGCCCCACAAGCACACGGGAGGTGATAAATTCCCCGCCGTCCTTCCGGACAGCCACTTCATCCGGCTTTAAGGCCAGCATAAACTGCGATCCCTTGTTGACGCCGCGAAACGGGACCAAACGCAGCCGATCCCGCCAAGGAAAGGATTCGTCCTCCGTCCATTTCACGATAAGGTTGTCCGCCTGGTTCCCGCGCCCTTCCCCGCCCTCCAAATCCGGCAGAAAGTCCTTCCACAAGGAGGCCTCCATGACCATGACCGGCAGCCGGCTGAGCGGATCGGTCAATTGATTGCCCGTATCGATCAGTCCCGTGCAGTTAACCACCGCGTCTCCGATGCGAACCTGAATATCCGCCAGATAGGAGGTCATCATTTCCTGCCGTCTTCGGGTAGAGACGACCCCTTTGAACCAGAACAAAACGATAGCAAACAGGACCAGCGTAAACACCGCTCCGACCTGAAGCGAAAATCCGAGCCCGCCTGACGCCGAATACCAAATCCCGTTCCATATCTCGCCTGAGCTTTGCAAAAGATAATGAATGCCTATAATTCCGCCGGCTGCCGCAAAATTCACCATGTAAAACGCTCCCAGATTCCGTAAATAATGCTGTAAACCGCCAAAACCGAAAGCGATCCAGAGCATGACGACGGAAAACAAAAATTTGACGAGGAACGTAAACAAAAACGACAATGCCGGAAGAAACATCATCACCACATAGGACGCCCCAACCACGGCCGACAAACCCAGGCGCCAGTAAACCACCTTTCGTTTTCTCAACCAGGCGGTCACCGCAAGCAGTGCGGCATCGATCAGCAGGTTCATTAAAAAAATCAAATCGATATAAACGACCATACATTCCTCACCTGCCCGCTTCGGCTCTTAAAATCTAGCGCCTATTGACGTGGAGATGCTTATCAGTATAAAGAGTTCCCTATGTAAAGTCTGTCTAAAATTGAAAGCGGAGGCCCACTAATTTTGTCGTGCCGTAGTTTTTCCTGCGAATCCCTGCGAATCCCTGCGATCCCTTCGAATCTCCGCCATCCGCTTGCTGCATCAACCTGCGTACTTGGATCATGGCGTTTTTCCGGTTAAAGCGGACCTGGGCATCGGTTCATTCCAGCTAAAAAAGACCTTGTCCTGGCAACAGGACAAGGTCTTCGGGGAAGACTTGCGATAAATGTTATTCGTTATTGTTGCGACGATTGCGAAGGAAGGTAGGGATATCCAACTGGTCTCCGCTAGGCTGATTCCCGAAGGGTCTCAGCGTGGAGGACGTAGCACGGTGATCCTGTGGCTCCGAAACGCCCGCCGCAGGTTTGCGGCCCGGTATCATCGGCGGCGCTTTGTGTTCAAAGCCGGTCGCGATGACCGTCACCTTGATGTCGTCCTTCATGTTCTCGTCAATGATCGCTCCGAAAATCATATTCACCTCGGGATCGGAAGCCGAAATGACGATTTCCGCGGCTTCATTGACTTCATAAAGCGAAAGGTTCGCGCCGCCGGTAATGTTCATGATTACACCGCGAGCTCCCTCGATCGAGGTTTCCAAGAGCGGGCTCATAATCGCCTTGCGCGCCGCTTCCGCCGCACGGTTCTCGCCGTTGGCAAGACCGATCCCCATCAACGCGGAGCCGCGTTCGGTCATGATCGTCTTTACGTCGGCAAAGTCAAGGTTGATCAAGCCGGGAACGGCGATCAGGTCGGAGATGCCTTGAACGGCCTGACGCAGCACGTTATCCGCCTCACGGAACGCCTCCAGCATCGGCGTTTTCTTATCCACAATTTCAAGCAGGCGGTCGTTCGGAATGACGATCAGCGTATCGACTTTTTCTTTCAGCGCTTCAATTCCCATATCGGCTTGCGAGGAACGCTTGCGCCCCTCAAAGGTAAACGGACGGGTTACGACTCCAACGGTAAGCGCACCGCATTCCCGAGCGATCTCCGCGATGACCGGAGCTGCCCCCGTGCCGGTTCCGCCGCCCATTCCCGCGGTAACGAACACCATGTCGGCGCCTTTCAGCGTGTTTGCGATCAAATCCCGTGATTCTTCCGCCGCTTTCTTGCCGACTTCCGGGTTCGCGCCGGCACCAAGTCCGCGGGTCAGTTTATCGCCGATTTGCAGTTTATGCTCAGACTTGGCCAAATGCAGAGCCTGGGCATCCGTATTCACCGTAATGAATTCTACGCCCTGAACTCCGTTCTCGATCATCCGGTTGACGGCATTGCTTCCGCCGCCGCCGCATCCGATGACTTTTATTTGAGCCAAGCTCTCCATTTCAAAATCAAATTCCAACATACTATTCCATCTCCCCCTCATTGTGCATGGATGGCCCGTCCATCGCGGTTTTCCAAATTATATAAATTCGCTGAATAGTTTCTTGAGGCGTTCCATGACGCCGCCCGTTTTCCGGGTAGTCTCCTGCGGCCCCGGCGTTTTCGGACGATTCGCCGATTTCTTCGGTCCCGACGCATTGCGGACCCGAATGTTCTTGATCACCTTGTACAATATCCCGACGCCGCCCGTATACCCGGGGTCACGCACACCGATATAATCAGGCACGGCAACACGAACGCTGGCGGCCAGTTCCTGCTGGGCGATCTTGAGCAAACCGGGCATGGAGACCGTACCTCCCGTAAGTATATAACCGCCTGGTTGTTCATTGTAACCAAGCCGCTTGACTTCCTGCCCGATTAACTGGAAAATCTCCTGAACCCGCGGCTCCGCAATCGCAGCCAAATCTTCCTGGGTGAATTCCTTGTCCACATTGCTGCCGATACGGGTCACCTTAAACGTAACGTCCGGCGCGGCGTCCTCCATGGAGGCGCAGCCGTACTTCAGCTTCACCTTCTCGGCTTGATCCGTCAGCGTACGCAATCCGTACGCGATATCGTTCGTTATGAACTCTCCCCCGATCGGCAACGTGGATGTCGCCACGATGGTTCCGCCTTCAAAGACGGCAATCGTCGTCGATCCGGCTCCGATGTCCACCAGGACAGAGCCCATAACTTTCTCGTCCTTCGAGAGCGCCAATTGGCCCGCGCCCAGCGACAACAACACAAGATCACGAATCTTGAGCCCGGATTTCTCCACACAGCGAAGCAAATTATGGATCGCTGTTTTGGCCCCGGTCACGATCGTCGCTTCCACTTCAAGACGTACACCGATCATTCCCCGCGGATCACTAATTCCCTCCAGTCCGTCCACCACATACTGTTTGGCGACAACGTCGATGATTTCACGCTCCGGAGGAAGTGCGATCACTTCAGCTGCCTTCAAGACACGATCAATATCGTCTTCGCCGATTTCCCGGTCTTCGTTTTGAACCGCTACTACCCCATGGCTCGTTTGGAGTCCGATATGATTTCCCGAAATGCCGACATACACTTCCGATATTTGAATACCCACCATCCGTTCGGCATGGTCCACAGCACTGCGGATCGACTGAACCGTCTGGTCAATATCTACAATCGCGCCTTTGCGAATTCCTTCCGAGTCGGCAGATCCAACCCCAATAATATTAAAGGTTCCATTACTAATTTCCCCAATAATAGCACGAACTTTGGATGTACCGATGTCCAAACTAACAATGATGTCATTGTTGCTCAAGCCCCTGGCACCTCCTGTTTTCCAAATAAAAATATAATGTCACTGTAAAAATGCACTCTCTACATATTCAACGCCGTTTAATCTTTCCCTCTTTTTTCTACAATATTTTTGGTTTCCAAGTTTTACATATCAGCGTTGCAAACCCCAGACTCTCCGTGGGTAAAAAAAAGAAAAAAAGAGGGGACAAGGAAACTAGCCCATAAAACGTATTTTATCATTGATTGTTACTTATGAGTAGTATCATTTTCACCGTCCGGTTCATCTTCAGATGTCTCGTACGGCACGTAAGTGTCGGCATCCAGCAGGGTCAAAATCCCCGGGTCCTGGGAATCCATAATCATGTTCATATACTCCGCTTTTTCCGCCAATACGGAGACCGCCGATATCACTTCGAATTTGGATCTGGTATACATCTTGATCCGGTCGGGGTAGGAGACGGTCGGCGAAGGCGTAATCTCCGAAATTTCCGTGGTTAAGGCATCCGGAATGTTAGCCAAGGTGCCGCAAAGTTTGGGCAAATTAGGATCATCCGGCGACCAGCCCGTCAATATCGGTTTCTCGATCGGCATGGTGCCGTTATCGAGATTCACCCTCGTTCCATTGGCCAAAAGTCCGTTCAATTGACCGTCCGCGGTCAGCTCGTAAGCGACGACGGGGTACTCTTGAATCTCAACCCGGACTTTCCCCGGAAAAGACTTGTCCACGCGGACTTCCTGTATAGACTTTATCCCGGACAATTTGGACTCGATCTTAGAACCGCTTGTCCCAAAAAACGGCGCGCCGACCTTCAAACCGGAAATGTCCAGCAGCTCCTGATCGGAAAGATAGGTATTCCCCTCGAAAGAGATTTCCGAAATTTTGCTGATAGAGGAACGGAAGAATAATACACAAAGCAAGATGAGAACGAGCAGAAAAAGAATGCCGGCAAGCTTCCGGCTGCTTTTCTTTTTCTGCTGGGGTTCTTTAAGTAAAGGCACTGTCGTTTTTGGCATATCATTTCTCCGATATCATCTAAAATAAAGCCTGTATCCCCTCCGGCGGAGGGGACCATCCCGATCAGGATCAGGCCAAATCCAATTGCTTCAATGCCGGCGTCTCCCGGTGCATGACACCGCCCAGCCGTTTGAACATCACTTCAATTCGGTCGTAGCCGCGGTCGATGTGATGCACCTGCTCGACAACGGTTTTCCCTTGAGCCGCCAATCCGGCGATGACGAGAGCCGCCCCCGCCCTTAAGTCCGTGGCTTCCACGGTGGCTCCGTATAATCGGGGCACCCCGCGGATAAAAGCGGTGTTGAGGTCCACCGAAATGTCCGCTCCCATGCGCACCAATTCATCCACATGTTTGAATCGCCCTTCGAATACCGTCTCCTTCATCAGGCTGAGTCCGTCGGCCAGCGACAGCAGCACCATAACCTGGGATTGCAAATCGGTAGGAAAAGAAGGGTAGGGCGAAGTTATGATTCGCTCTACGGACTTCGGACGGCCGCTGCTGCTTACGGTTATTATATCATCGCAGGTCCCGATTTGAACACCGGCGCGCCGCAGCACATGGAACAGCGCGGTCAAGTGGGAAGGGTTGCAATGGGTTAACGTCACTGTACCGCGAGTGGCTGCCGCCGCAATCAGTGCGGTTCCCGCCACGATCCGGTCGGGGATAATCTCGTAATCGCAAGGTTCAAGCGCCCGTACTCCGCGTATGGTGATGACATCCGTACCCGCCCCGATCACGTTCGCGCCCATGGCGTTCAGAAAGTTTTGCAGATCCTGAATTTCCGGCTCCCTGGCGGCGTTTGAAATCGTGGTCGTGCCTTCCGCCAGCGTGGCGGCCATCATGATGTTCTCCGTCGCTCCGACGCTGGGAAAGTCCAAATGGATATCGTTCCCTCTCAACCTGGAGGCCCTGCACCAGATTTGGTTGTGACTCTCTTCAATCTCGGCGCCCAGCGCCTGCAGCCCCCGCAAATGCAGGTCGATTTTCCGTTCGCCGATGGCGCAGCCTCCGGGCTGGTAAATGCAAACCTCGCCGAATCTCGCCAAAAGAGGACCCATCAGGAATATCGAAGACCGCATCTGCTTCATTAAGTCTTCAGGTACATGGCTGGAGTCGACCCCGACCGTATCCACGAAAACCGTATCCTCTTTCTGGATTACCGTGCATCCCAAACGGTCCAGGATTCCAAGCATGACGTCAATATCGAGCAGCCGGGGGACATTTCGAAGTTTCACCTTGCCTTCCGTCAGCAAGCAGGCCGCCATAATCGGCAAAGCGGCATTTTTAGCTCCATGGATGCGAATGGATCCTGATAGGGGTCTCCCGCCTTCGATCACCAATTTGTCCAATGTATCACCTCCGAGTTTACCGTTCACCCACGAAGTAGACCTCCGGCACCAGTGCGATCTCATATTTGGAGTAAATGGTGTCCTTGATTTGCTCCATGAGCGTAAGAACGTCCTCTGCTGTCGCTTGCCCGGTATTGACGATGAAATTGGCATGCAGTTCGGATATTTCGGCTCCGCCCACCCTTCGGCCCTTCAGGCCGGCTGCTTCGATCAGCCGGGCGGCGTGATCTCCGGACGGATTGCGGAACACGCTACCTGCACAGGGTTGCTGCAGCGGTTGTGTTTTGCGGCGCCTGTCCTTGTAAGCCGCCATGGCGGCGGCAATTTCCAGACGGTCGCCCGTTTCCAGCGAGAAATGGGCTCGGGCCACAATGCCCGGACGTTCGTGCAGAACGGAATGCCGGTAAGCGAATTCCATTTCCTCAGCTCCGTAAGTTACCAATTCACCTGTCTCCAGAACAATTTCAGCGGATTTAAATATGCGTGACACATCGGACCCGTGCGCGCCGGCGTTCATATAAACGGCTCCCCCCACCGTTCCGGGTATACCGCCGGCAAATTCCAGGCCGGTCAAACCGTTCTTACCGGCCATGATGCTTAATCTGACGAAGGACGCGCCGCCTCCGGCCGTAACGTCCGTTCCTCGGAACTCGATGTCCTCCAGATCCTTGCCCAGCTTGATAACGGCACCGCGGATGCCTTTATCCGAAACGAGCATGTTGGAGCCCTTGCCGATCGTCATCCATGGAATCTGCTCTGCATGCAGCAGGCGAATGAGACTCGCAAGTTGTTCCGTATTCTCGGGAACGATCAAAGTGTCAGCGGGACCGCCGATTTTCCATGTAGTGTATTTCGACATCGGTTCGTTAAGCAGTACCGTTCCGACTTCAAGTTGCGATAATTTCGATAGCCACTGCTGCATCGCAAA
Organism: Paenibacillus sp. alder61; assembly: GCF_020179875.1. NCBI lineage: Bacteria > Bacillati > Bacillota > Bacilli > Caryophanales > Paenibacillaceae > Paenibacillus > Paenibacillus sp. alder61. The sequence continues at coordinate 220,326 of NZ_JAIUDG010000006.1, read as the reverse complement.
ATCCCTCCTCTTAAACATGCCGGACCCTCTTTTTTTTGTTTCTCTAGCGCAAGAATGATCCGGTATTGCCCCGGAGAAACCCGGCGCCTTAGGTCGCAATGGAACGGGGAAAAAGCGCCCTTCTTCCCGATCCCTTACTAAAGTAAGAATGTCACGATTTATAGGGTATCTTATGCCCTCTTAATGAAGAGTGTGACACTCGCCCAAAGCTGCCGGATTTCCCCGTTACTTGCGTGAACCTGCGGAAAGCCGCCGCATTTCTTCCACGATCAGGCCGGCCGATTCCGGCTTTCCAAGCTTGCGCGACGATTCGGACATGGAGGCGTGAAGGCTCGGGTCCAACATGATATCCTTGATGGCCGAGAAAAGCCGCTGTCCGTTCAGGTCCGGTTCCAAAATCACGCGGGCCGCGCCCGCTTTTTCCATAGTCCTTGCATTTTTTTCCTGATGGTTGTTCGTTACGTTCGGCGACGGAATGAGAATGGACGGAATGCCCAGCGAAGTCATTTCCGCAAGAAAAGAGGCGCCGGCGCGATTCACGATCAACGATGTCGCCGCGAGCACTTCGGGCATATCGTGGACGTAAGGCTTAACCATCAGATTTTTCGGGACTCCGCCCGTTTGAGTTTGGATTTCCCGGAGGGTAGCCTCGTAGTAGGTATCCCCGGTAACATAAACAAACGATAAATGTCCCAAATTCCGCACGAATGGAGCCATTTCGACCATCGCGCGGTTAATCGCTTTTGCCCCGCGGCTTCCGCCGACAACGAGCACAATGGAACTGCCCTGCGGCAGTCCCAAGGAAGCGAAGCCTTTGTTTTTGTCCGCTTCAAAAACGGTAGTCGCCCGCGGATTTCCGGTGTATATTACATGTTTCGCCCCCGGAAAAGCCTGCTCCGAGCCTTCAAAGCTTACGGCGACCGTAGAGACATACTTGCTAAGGAAGCGGTTGGTCAGCCCGGGCACCGCATTCTGCTCATGAATCACGCTCGGAATGCCCAGCTTCGCTGCCGCGTAAACAACCGGCCCGCAAACATAGCCGCCCGTACCGATCACGACATCCGGCTTGAACTCCCGCAGCAGTTGCTTCGAACGGCTGACGCCTTTCAGGAAACGAATGACCGTTTTCATATTTTCAAAAGAAAGCTTCCGCCGGAAGCCCGTAATATCGATCGCCTCAAAAGGAATACCCGCTTTCGGAACCAGGGTGCTCTCCAAGCCCCGCTGTCCGCCGATATATAAAAATTCGGATTCCGGAAATTCCGCAGCGCACCTGCTTGCCACGGCCAGCGCGGGGTAAATGTGTCCCCCCGTACCGCCGCCGCTCAGAACGACGCGCATATCCTCACCTCGCATAACGTGATAAATTCAATAAAATTCCGAGTGCCGTCAGCATCAATGTCAAGGAAGAGCCCCCATAGCTGATGAGCGGCAGCGTAATCCCCGTGACGGGCATGAGGCCAATGACAACCCCGATATTGATAACGACCTGTACGCCCACCATGCCGACGATCCCGACCGCCAGCAGGCTGCCGAACATATCGTCAACCGTCATCGCTACCCTCATGCCGCGCCAAACCAAAATCATAAACAGCAGGAGCACCAGCATGCCCCCGATAAAGCCCAATTCCTCGGTTAAAATCGAAAAGATAAAGTCCGTTTGCGGCTCGGGCACATAGCTGTACTTTTGCCGGCTCATCCCGAGTCCCAGCCCGGCGAGCCCCCCGGGGCCGATCGCATACAGCGATTGAATGATCTGATACCCGGCTCCCAGCGGATCGGACCAAGGATCCAGAAAAGCGGTGATCCGCTGCAGCCGATAAGGGGCCGCCAGAATGAGCCCGACGAAGCCGATCACACCGATGGAAGCCAAACCGGCCAGATGCTTGATGCGCGCCCCCGCCGTGAACACGATGAGCATCGAGGCGCCCATCATCACTGTGCCCGTCCCCAAATCCGGCTGAAGCATGATCAGTCCGAATGCGAGGCCGATCAACCCGAGCGGCGGCAAAAGGCCCCGCGTAAAGTGGGTGATCCGGTAATCTTCTTTGCTCAGCCAGACCGATAGAAACAGGATCATGCCGAGCTTCATAAACTCGGAAGGCTGAATGCCGAACGAACTGATGCCGAGCCAACTCCGCGCCCCGCCGCGCACAACCCCGATGCCGGGGATCAGCACGGCGACGAGCAGCACGAAACAGGCGAGCAAAGCGACTTTGGCATACTTTTTCAAGATCCGGTAGTCCAGGTTCATAGTGAAGAACATGGCCACCAAACCGAGGACGGCAAAGAACAACTGCCGTTTCACAAAATAAAACGGATCGCCGTAATCGTGAAAACCGAGTACGGAGCCCGCGCTGTAAACCATCACAATCCCGATCACCAGCAGGCCGATAATGCTGGCCATTAACCAAAAATCCGGTGCCGTACGGTTTTTGACCATCGTGGAAGCCACCTCTTGACAGAAAGTAGGGGCTTTTCCACCCCCCTACTTAAAGGGTATGCACCGCCTCTTTAAAAATGCGTCCACGCTCTTCATAGGACGAGAACATGTCCCAACTGGCGCAAGCCGGGGACAGCAGCACGACGTCCCCATCGGCGGCCAGGCCCGCGGCCGCTTTGATCGCTTCCCGCAGGGTATCGGCGGCGCTGGTTCCAGTATCGACCAGCACGATATCGCTTAGACCCGCGAGTTCGGCGACCCGGCCGATTTTCTCCTTCGTCTGGCCGATGGCCACCACCGCCTTGACTTTCTCCTTAAAGGCGGGCAGCAGCTCCATGTAATCGGAGCCGCGGTCCAGGCCACCGGCGATCAGCACGATCGGCCGATCCAGAGCGCCTAACGCCGTAACCGTCGCTTTCGAATTGGTCGCCTTGGAATTGTTGTAATACGCAACCCCGGACTTGATCTCCACGAACTCAAGCCGGTGCTCGACGCCCCGGAAGGATCGAAGCGGTTCTACAAGCGCTTCGGGAGCGGCGCCGGCCGTCAGCGAGGCCGCCACGGCCGCCAGCGCGTTCCCAATATTGAAGCGGCCGGCCAAGCCGATTTCCGCAATGTCGAGAATGCGGTGTTCCGCACCCGCTTCATCCCGGTAAACGATATGCCGGGTCAAGTTATCTTGAACGCCGGGAATAAAGGACGGCTGGACATAAACGCCCGCCGTCCGCAGTTCCTCCGCCATGGAAAAGGGGAGCAGCTTCGCCTTGATATAAGGGACCAGCTCGCGGCAGACAGGGTCGTCCCAGTTTAATACCGCGGTATCGGAGTCCGTCTGATTCGCGAACAATTTGGCTTTGGAGGCAACATAATCCTCCATCGTGCCGTGATAATCCAGATGAGTTTTGGCGACATTCAGCAGCACCGCCACCGCCGGGCGGAACTCCCGGGTTCCTTTGAGCTGAAAGCTGCTGAGTTCGACCACCAGCCGGTTTTCCGGACGGGCCTCTTCCGCCGCCGCGCACAGCGGGGTTCCGATATTCCCGGCGATGATCGGATGCAGTCCGGCGGATTCCAGCATTTTACCGATCCAAGTCGTCGTTGTCGTTTTTCCGTTGGATCCGGTAATGCCGATGATCGGAACTTCGGTCAGATGATAAGCCACCTCCACCTCGGTCACGACCTCAATGCCCAATTCCTCCGCTTTGGCCACGGGCGGCGCGCTGTACGGGATTCCCGGATTTTTGACGACCAGGTCGACCCCCGCGTGAATCAATCCTTCCGGATGACCCCCGCATACAACAGAAATTCCCAAAGCTTCCAGTTCGGATGCTTCGGGACATTCCTCTCTCGTCTTCTTATCGTTGACGGTAACGACCGCACCGCTTCGGTGAAGGGTTTTGGCAACCTGCACTCCGCTCTTCGCTAGTCCGAGAACAACCACTTGGCGGCCCCGGTATTCATCTGGATGTTTCATCTCTACAGCCCCTTGTTCAAATAAAGTCCGATGCCCGCCAGCAGCAGGCCGACAGCCCAAAAGGTGACGACGACGCGCCACTCCGACCACCCCGAAAGTTCGAAATGATGATGGATCGGGCTCATTTTAAAAATTCGTTTGCCGCGCGTTTTGAAAGAAACGATCTGCAGAACGACGGATAACATTTCAATGACGAAGACCCCGCCGATAACGAGGAACAACAGCTCGCTCTTCGTAATAATCGCGATGGCTCCGATCGCACCCCCGATGCCGAGGGAACCCGTATCGCCCATAAATACCTTGGCCGGGTGCGCGTTAAAGACCAGAAACCCGAGAACGGCACCGATCATGGCCGCCGCGCAAACCGCCGCCGGAAGAGAAGTCGCCTGCATCGCAACGACCGCGTAAGCCCCCAGGGCGATCGCGCTTATCCCCGACAGCAAGCCGTCCAGGCCATCGGTAAAATTGACGGCATTGGTGATAGCGATCAGCATAAAAATGATAAACGGATAATAAAACCACGGGCCCCAGTCGAACGATAGGCCGGTCCCCGGAATGCCGATGGCCGTGCTGTGCCCTTCGGAAATCAAGAGCGCGCAAATAATGCCGGAAAACAGCAGCTGCCCGAACATTTTTTGGTTCGGCGTCAGTCCCAGCGATCGTTTAAACACGATTTTAATGTAATCGTCCAGAAACCCGACGAGCCCGAAGCCGAGCGTCGAGATCAACAAGACGTAGAAGTCGGTATTCACGACCGAAAACTTAAGAAAAGCGAGCGTGAACGCCAAAATGATGATAATGCCGCCCATGGTCGGCGTGCCGGCCTTTTTCTGGTGGCTTTGAGGCCCTTCGCCGCGGATCTGCTGCCCGAATTTCAAGCGCCGCAGAAGCGGAATCAGCAAAGGGGCCGAGATCACCGCTAATATAAAAGATACGCCAATCGTTAATAGTATGAGTCCAAAGTCCAATGGGATCACCCCCCTTTCGCCGGTTTTATCGATGAAGGCTGCTGGATTTGACCGCGTCGACGACTTCCTCCAGCTTCATGCCCCGGGACGCCTTGACCAGGAGGACATCCTGCGGATGCAGCCGGGAGATCAGCGCATCGATCAGCTCGTTTTTATCCTGATAGGAGAATATGCGTTCCTTATCCAAACGTTCCGCCGCTCCTTCGGCAATGGCCGCTCCGAGTTTGCCGTAGGTAAACAGCAAATCCGTTTTCCCGGGATCCAGAAACCTGCCGACTTCCCGGTGATACTCGACCTCATCCTCGCCAAGTTCAAGCATATCGCCGAGGACGGCGACTTTTTGCCGGTAGCCGCGCTTCTTCTCCAATACCCCGATCGCCGCTTTCACCGAAGCCGGACTGGCATTGTAAGCATCGTTCAGGATGGTGATCCCGCTGACGCCGCGAACGGTCTCGATGCGCATCCCCGTCAGTTCCACCCGCTTCAGCCCTTCGGCCAGCGCAGGTGCGGCCACGCCAAAGTATCTGGCTACAGTCAGCGCAGCCAACGCGTTCACGACGTTGTGTTCGCCGGGAAGCGGCAGTTCAAGAGGCGTGTCGCCGAGTGCGTGCGAGGTAAACACCGTCTTGTCCTCCAGGTGCATAATCCCGACCGGATAATCCGCGTTGTCGGGGGCGATTCCGAACGTCGAGAGCTTCAAATTGGCCGGTTTTGCCGTGGCCGGTTCCTCCAGAACCTGGGTAATCAAGGGTTCGTCCCCATTATAGACAAAAAGCCCTCCCTCTCTGAGCCCGGACAAAATCTCCAGCTTGGCACGGGCGATTTCCAGCCGGGAACCGAGCTGCAGCAGATGCGCCTCCCCGATGTTCGTGACGATGGCCGCTTCGGGTTCCGCGAGCTTGGACAGAAGCTCGATTTCATGCCGCCCGCTCATCCCCATTTCAAGCACGGCGATTTCCGTATCTTCCGGCATGGACAAGACCGTCAGCGGAAGCCCGATATGGTTATTGTAGTTGCCCTGCGTTTTATGAACCTTAAATGTCGTGGCCAGCAGCGAAAAAAGCAGATCCTTGGTCGTCGTCTTTCCGTTGCTCCCCGTAATCCCCACCACGCGGGCATGGCTGGCCGCCAAATAATGCTTGGCGAGGCGCTGAAGGGCTTCGAGCGTATCGTCAACGAGTACGCAAGGCCCCGGAGCTTCTCCGCGGGATTTCGACCAAAGCACCGCGCCGGCCCCTGCCTGAAGGCAGTCCTTGGCAAAATCATGTCCGTCAAACCGCTCGCCCGCTAACGGGATAAAGAGACAGCCCGGCGAGATGCGGCGGGAATCGGTGGTGACCCCTTCAATAAGTACATCGGCATCGCCGGGATTTCCTAATTGTCCGCCGGCCATCGCGGCGATGTCCGCTAATTTACGTTTAATCACTTGTTCAAACCCCTTATCGCTTCTTTGGCGACGATCCGGTCATCGAAATCGTGCACCTCTTTGCCGATCAATTGGTAGGTCTCATGGCCCTTCCCCGCAATCAATACTACATCTTCGGGGCTTGCCATTTCAATAGCCTTTTGAATCGCTTCGCGGCGGTCCACAATAAGCTCGTAGCGCTCACGCGGCACCCCGTCCTCTTCCAGCCCCGCCTCGATATCCTTCAGAATGAGTTCGGGATCTTCCGTCCGGGGATTATCGGAAGTCACGATGACATAGCCGGACAGACGAGCCGCGATTTTGCCCATGATCGGCCGCTTGGTCCGGTCCCGGTCGCCTCCGCAGCCGAACACGCAGATGACCCGTCCCTTGGCAAACTCGTTGACGGCGTTCAACACATTTTCAAGACCGTCCGGCGTATGCGCGTAGTCCACGATCACCGCAAAGGACTGCCCTTCGTCCACCGCTTCGACCCGTCCGTCCACACCCGGAATAGCTTCCAGGCTCGATTTGATGTCCTGCAGGGAAACCCCTTCGAGCAGGGCGGCCGTCATCGCCGCCAATGCGTTATACACATTGAACTTTCCTACCATCTTCAACGTGATATCGATATTTCCCAGGAAAGTATCCGCGTGAAAAGTTGTGCCTTTTGCGGTAATCCTGATATTTGAAGCCCTCACATCCGCCTCTTGATCCACGCCGTAGGTAACGATCTCCACCGCCGTCTGCTTGGCGAAATAGGCGGAAGCCGGATCGTCCGCATTAAGAACGGCGTAGCTGCGCTCCTCGGGGGAAGAAGCATAAGTATTGCCGAGGCGCGAGAAAAACAACCCTTTCGCCGCGCGGTATTCTTCCATGGATTTGTGATAGTCCAAATGATCCTGCGTCAAGTTGGTGAATACCGCCGTGCGGAATTTCGTTCCTTTGACCCGGCCTTGATCCAGCGCGTGCGAGGAAACCTCCATGACGCAGTAATCCGTATCGGCTTCGATCATCTCATGTAAATAACGCTGCAAATCCAGCGACTCCGGCGTCGTTCCGGACATCGGGAAGGTCTGCCCGGCATACCGGCGCTGGATGGTCCCGATCAAACCGGCTGATTTCCCTTGATCCTGCAAGATCCGTTCGATCAAATACGTCGTCGTCGTTTTTCCGTTCGTGCCGGTGACTCCGATCACTCTCATACGGGAGCTGGGGAAATCGAAGAACACATTACCCAGCACCGCCATTGCCACCCGGCTATCCTTGACCTTAAGCTGCGGCAGCGTGACATCGTCCAGCCAGCGCTGCACGACGAGCGCCGCAGCTCCCGCTTCCGCCGCCTTCTTCGCATAGTCATGACCGTCGACCGTATGGCCCGGCAGACAAATAAACAAATCTCCGGGCGATATTTTTCGCGAATCGATCGAGATTCCCCGGCATTCCGTTCCGGCATCGCCCCGGATTTCGCTTCCGATGATATAAGTCGCTAAATCTTTAAGCAGCATAAGTTACCCCTCCGTCAATTTCTGAACAACAACCCTATCCTTATTATTACCAAAACAGGCATTGTTCAGGATGATTCATCCTGATGGTCATGAAGACCGCCTTGCTCGGCGTCCTCCTCCGTACCCATATAAATTCGGATGGTCGATCCTTTGTCGACCCTCGTACCCGGCTTGGGCGCCTGGTTGATCACCACATTGCCCGCGCCCGATTTGGCCAGATTAAAATTCATATTGAGATCTTCATAAATTTCCTGAACCGTCCGCCCCATCAAATCGGGAACCGTGACAACCGGAGTTTCGCCGTATTTGTATTTCTTGGCGATCTGTTGCTGCCGGGGCGGAATCTGCATGTATTCGAGCGCATCCTTTAGAATATTCCTCACGATCGGAGCCGCCACAACGCCGCCGAACTGAATCCCCTGCGGATTGTCTACCGCGGTATAAACGACGATCTGCGGATCGTCCGCCGGCGCGAAGCCGATGAACGAGACGATATGCTCGTTTTGCGAATAGCGGCCGTTAATTACTTTCTGCGCGGTCCCCGTCTTTCCGCCGACCCGATACCCGTCGATAAAGGCGTTGCCGCCGGTTCCGTTCGCCACCACGCTCTCAAGCGCCTCGCGGACCTGCTTGGATGTTTGTTCGGAAATCACCTGTCGAACGAGCTGAGGTTCATTGGTGGACACCACTTCCCCCGTATCCGGGTTCGTCCAGGATTTCGCTACGAACGGCTTAAACAGCTTACCGCCGTTGATCGCCGCCGAGACCGCCGTAATCTGCTGGATCGGCGTGACCGATACCCCTTGGCCGAAAGAGGTCGTCGCGAGTTCGACCGGACCTACCCGGGACAGTTTGAACAAGATCCCGTTTTCTTCCCCCGCCAGGTCGATTCCCGTTTTTGAGCCAAATCCGAAATCCTTGATGTACTTAAACAAAGTTTCCTTCCCTAACCGTTGCCCGAGCGCGACGAATCCGGGATTACAGGAATTTTCCACGACCTGCAGGAAGGTTTGGCTGCCGTGGCCGCCTCTTTTCCAGCAGCGCAGCGAAGCGCCGCCTACCTTGACATAGCCCGGATCGAAGAACTGCTCATTGCGCAAGTCCACCTTCTTTTCTTCCAAAGCGGCCGATAAGGTAATGATTTTAAAAGTGGAACCGGGCTCATAGGTCATCCAGATCGGCAGATTCCGGTTGTACACCGCCGAATCCGCCTCTTGATATTTCGCGGGTTCGTATCCCGGTCTCGCCGCCATCGCCAGAATCTCTCCGGTCTTCGGGTTCATCGCGATCGACAGGGCCGAGTTGGCCTGATGCCGGGCCATCGCCTGGTCCAGTTCGCGCTCCATGATGCTTTGAATCGATTTGTCGATCGTCAGCGTCAGGCTCAGCCCATCCTTCGGCTCGACGTACTTCTCCGATGAGCCGGGCATCAGCCTGCCCCCCGCGTCCGACAAATACGAGACGCTGCCGTTCATCCCGTTCAGCTTGCTGTCATACATGCTTTCCACCCCGGTCAAGCCTTGATTGTAGCCGCCGGTGAACCCGAGAATATGGGCGGCGAGGCCCCCATAGGGATAGTACCTTTTATTGTCCTCGGCAACGACAATACCCGGAAGAGCCAAATCACGAATTTGCTGCGCTTTTTCCATCGTAATTTTGCGTCCGCCGGGCTGCAGCCTGACTATGGATTGTCTCTTGGTAATCGCCTTGAACACGGCTTCCTCGCTCATTCCGAGCAAAGGGGCCAGGCTTTTCGCCGTCGTTTCGGGCGATTTCACCTGCACCGGAATGGCCATCACGGTCGGCGTCGTAATATTATAAGCCAGCACCATACCGTTCCGGTCGGTGATTTCCCCCCGCTTCGCGGAATAAGGGATATTGCGGCGCCAGGAATCCTCCGCTTTGGCCGATAGCTCTTCCCCCTGGCCGAGCTGCACATATGCCAGCCGGATTACAAGAGCGGCGAACAGCAGACATAACAGCACAAGCAATATGAATAATCTTCGTCTGACCGTTACTTTGGATACTCTCATCACGATAGCCCCCTGTCCATCCCAAAACATGTGGTCGATCTCTTCACATGCATATTCAGGACAAACAGGGGTTAGAACAAGCTATGGGGTAGAATCCCCGTTCTGACCGGCGTTTTCTCCGCCTTCGCCGCCGTCCGCGGAAGAAGCATCCTTCCCGGAGTCCGAGTTCGAATTCGAGTCGGAGTCCGCCTCCGTATCCGTCTCCGATTCCGTCAGCGCCGGATCTTTCACCGGCGGCTCAAGGACGAGATGCACCTTTCGCCGGCCGTCTTCCTCGGAGGCCGTCTGGGACACCACGTACCCCTGCCCTTCGGCCGTCACGGCGACCTGAAGCGCCGAAAGCAGCTCCATCGCCTCCCTTAACGATTTTCCGCCAAGATTCGGAATCGCCATTTTCCGGCCTTCCTCGGTCAGCAGGTACATATACTGGCCCGCCTTCAGCGTGTTCCCCGCTTTCGGAAACTGGGACACAAGTTCCTTGCCTCCGCCCAGGGTGGCGTAGGAGATCCCTTTCTCCCCGAGTTTATTTTTCGCTTCCTGTAAGGAAAGCCCGGATAAATCCGGCGTCACCACCCCGCTGCTGACTTCCGTATCCGCCGGTTTTTTGGCCTTATCGTCCAGCTTCTTCGGCACGCCGAGATATTGCAGGGTTTTCGTCATGATCTTTTGGAATACCGGGGCCGCCGCGGCGCCGCCGCCGAGCTCCGAGTCTCTCGGCTCGTCGATGAGCACGAGCATGACGACTTTGGGGTCTTCCACCGGTGCGTAACCGATGAAGGAGACGACTTGCTTTGTATAATCGTATTTCCCGTTAACCGGCTTGACCGCGGTCCCCGTTTTACCGGCAACCCGGTAGCCTTCGATATAGGCATGGCGGCCGGTCCCGATTTTCCGGTCGGATACGACCTGCTCCAGAATTTCGCTGACTTCCTTCGCTTTTTCCGGGGTAAGAATTTGCCGCACAACCTTCGGGTCTGTCTTCACCGTTTCCCCCGTCTGCGGGTCCGTCTTCGCCTTGACGATATGCGGCTCCATCAGCTTCCCGCCGTTCGCCACCGCCGCCACCGCGGCGACCTGCTGCAACGGGGTGACGAGCAATTTGCCGTGGCCGTAAGCCATCGCCGCAAAATCCGCTTGCTGTTCCGGCGTTACAACCCCGGCCGCTTCACCGGGCAACTCGATCCCCGTCTTTTGGCCGAACCCGAAACTGTCTACGTATTGTTTCAGCCGCTCCGGACCGAGCATCTCATAACCCAGCTTAACGAACGCAACGTTACTGGACCGTTTAACCCCTTCCAAATAGCTGATAGGCCCCCATCCGGAACGTCTCAAGTCGTGGATGGTTTGCCCCGGAACGCGAATGCTTCCGGACATATATTTCGCCCCGGGATTAAACAGCCCTTCCTGAACGGCGCCCGCCAACGTCACGATTTTAAACGTGGAGCCCGGCTCGTACACCGACTTGATTGCATGGTTATAAAAGTTCTTTTGATCCACATCAGCCCAGTATTGATTCGGATCGTAAGTCGGCAAATTGGCCATGCCGAGAATATCCATCGTCTTCGGATCCGCGGCTATGACCGTCATACTGATCGGATTCAGTTGATTGAAAGCTTCCTTCATCGCTTCTTCGATATAATACTGTATTGTCCCGTCAATCGTCAGCTGGATGTTTTCTCCATTTTTAACGGGTTGGTAGATTTCGTTCGCTTTTGGAATCTCGATCCCTCGGCCATCGCTCTTGTATTGGAGCTTTCCGTCGACACCCCTCAGTTCCTCGTCATAAGCCGCTTCCAGGCCCGAAACCGCGTTTCCGTCCCGGTCCAGATATCCCAGCACATGTGCCGCCCGCTCTTTCTCAGGATAATACCGTTTTTGTTGCTTGATAAAATAAATGCCGGCATCTTCAATCTTGTGCTTTTCTTCCAGTTCTTTAGCAAAACCTTCGACTTTATCTTTGAGTTCCTGATCGATTTTCCAGCCTTCGTAGCGAATTTCCCGCTGCGAATAAAATGTCCCGTCCCCTTTCTTGGCGTTGACGATTTCCTCCAACTGGAGTTTGTCTTTGCCAAGCAGGTTGTGAAGCCCTTCCACCACTTCATTTTGCAAATTCAGCTTGTTGATCAGCCTGGGATTGATGGCCACGGTATAGGCGGGGGCATCGATAGCCAATACGTCCCCTTTCCGATCGGTGATGGTGCCGCGCGTGGCCGGAAGTATTTTCTCCTTTGACCAAAGTTCTTCGGCATGACTCTGCCAAAAACCGGCCTCCACGACCTGAATCCAGAACACTCTACCTATTAGAACAGTAAAAAAGAGGGTAATGCATCCCCCTATCAGCAGTGTCCGAAGTTTTATTCTCTTGATCATGGCAAAACCTCTTTGATTCTAAAATTTTTGTCCGGATCCGCTACTCCGCGGATCCGGATGCCTTCAAACCGAAAGGAACCTGAATATGGAATTCATTTTCCGCAGGCAAAACGTAACCGAGTTTAGCGGCTTCCTCCGGGATTTTCTCCTCCAGTTTTTCCTTCTGAACGGACATTTCCTTGACCTCTACCTGCATCGTCTGAATTTCCGCATTCAGATTGAAAATCTGCCGTTTGATATTATAGAGATTCGCGTTTTGCAGCAGCAGAGCGCCCATCACCGTGACGCAAAACATAATCGTCGCCAAATAAAGCAGCTTCTCTTTGACGGGAAGCGGCGCCCGCTTGGTAACGACCTTTGTGGTCTCACGGTAACGCTGGGACTGATGCCCGCGTTCCGCCGTTTTTTCTTTGACTGCCAAATTCCCCCGAGTATACGCCATTTACATGTCCTCCGCATTTGATTGCAATTTCTCCGCTACGCGCAATTTCGCCGAACGCGCCCGCGGGTTTTGTTCCAGTTCCTCCGCCGAAGGAACGAGCGGCTTTCGATTGACCAGTTTGAGCTGTCCCTTGCCGCCGCATACACACATGGGGAAATCAGGCGGACAGGTACATTTTTCAACGTAACTGGCAAAAATTTGCTTGCAAATCCGATCCTCCAACGAGTGAAATGTAATAACCGAAGCTCTCCCCTCGGGAGCGAGACAGCGGACCGCGGCGTGCAGCCCTTCCTCCAAAGCGCCCAATTCATCGTTCACCGCAATCCGCAGCGCCTGAAAACTGCGCTTCGCCGGATGGCCGCCGGTTCGGCGCGCCGCCGCGGGAATCCCTTCCTTGATTAACTCGACCAGCTCTCCGGTCGTTTCAACCGGCGCCTCCAGCCTTCGCTGCACTATAACCGAAGCGATTCGTCTGGAAAACTTCTCTTCGCCGTATTGGAACAAAATTTTTGCAATTTCGCGTTCCGGCCACTCATTGACAATCTCCCTGGCCGTAAGCGAGGCGGATTGATCCATGCGCATATCCAGCGGAGCGTCGGCATTATAGCTGAACCCCCGCTCTCCTTCGTCAAATTGGGGAGAGGATACGCCGAGGTCAAACAAAATACCGTCCACTTGAGGAATGCCGTCCTTCGTCGGAACGCCCCCCACCTCAAGCAGCTTCCGCTGCAAATGGCGGAAGTTGCTTTTGACCAAGGTCAGGCGTTCTCCGTAGGAGGCCAGGTGCTCCCTGGCGTTGTCCATAGCCCAATCATCCTGATCGAACGCGATCAATCTGCCGCGTTCCCCAAGCTGGGACAGGATAACGGAGCTATGCCCGCCTCCGCCTAAAGTGCAATCCACATAAATGCCGTCCGGCTTGACGCGCAGCCCTTCTGTCGCTTCTTTTTTAAGCACCGTGATGTGATGAAACAAGACTTACGCCTCCAGACTCTATCTTTCTTGGCAAATCAAAATCAAAATCAAAATCAAAAATCAAAATCAACCAGCTTCTCGGCAATTTCGTTAAAGGTGTCTTCGGATTGTTGGAAGTACTGCTCCCAAATATCCTTACTCCAAATTTCTACCCGGTTCGACACGCCCAATACGACGCAGTCCTTCTCCAGTTTGGCGTACTGCCGCAAATTGGCGGGCAAATTTACCCTTCCCTGTTTATCCCATTCGCATTCCGTCGCACCGGAGAAAAAAAACCGCGTAAACGCACGCGCATCCGATTTCATTAGCGGCAAGGCTTTAAGCTTTTGTTCCAGGACTTCCCATTCCTGCAGCGGATATACGAAAAGACACTGGTCCAGCCCGCGGGTGACGACGAAAGAAGTCCCAAGGAGGTCGCGAAACTTGGCCGGAATGATCATTCGGCCCTTCTCGTCAATGCTATGTTGGAATTCCCCCATAAACATTGGTTCACTCACTCCTTACCTCTTTCCCCCACTTTGCACCACTTTCCACCACTATGAATAGTACTTATTCTCCACCACGCCCAAAAATCCTTCTTCTTTGGAAACTTTTTTTGTTGGAAATTTAATCCGGCCAACGGTTGAAATACGCCTTAATGAACTAAAAAAGCGTGAGCTTAGAGGATCGATGGATCCACTCGCTCACGCTTCGATAAGCTGTTTCATTGTCTTGTTTTCGTACCGCGTTCTTTTAGTGCTCCTGCCAGCTGTCCAGATACGCACGCTGTTCTTCGGACAGCGTGTCGATGCCGAGCCCCAGGCTTTCCAGCTTGAAGCGGGCCACTTGCTCATCCAGCTCATAAGGAACATTGATGACGGTTTTGCCGATTTGCTCGTACTGTTCGTTCACGTACTTGAGCGACAACGCCTGTAAGGCGAACGTCATATCCATGATTTCCGCGGGATGGCCGTCTCCGGCCGCCAAGTTGACCAATCGTCCTTCGGCAAGCACGTACACTTTGCGCCCGTCCTTCAATTGATACTCCTCAATATTCCGGCGCACGGTACGGATCGAACTGGAGCGTTCCGCCAGCTCCGGTTTGTTCACTTCCACATCGAAATGGCCGGCGTTGGACAGGATCGCGCCGTCCTTCATCACGTCGTAATGTTCTCCGCGAATGACATCGCGATTTCCGGTCACAGTGACGAAGAAATCGCCGACTTTGGCCGCTTCCAGCATCGGCATGACATGGAAGCCGTCCATGTAAGCTTCCACCGCCTTGATCGCGTCCACTTCCGTGACAACGACGTTCGCGCCAAGCCCTTTGGCCCGCATCGCCACGCCTTTACCGCACCAACCGTAACCTACGACCACGACGGTTTTTCCCGCCACGACCAGGTTCGTCGTCCGGTTGATCCCGTCCCATACGGATTGCCCCGTCCCGTAACGGTTATCGAACAAGTATTTGCAGTACGCGTCGTTGACGGCCACCATCGGGAACTGCAGTTTTCCTTCCTTATCCATCGCTTTGAGCCGCAAAATCCCCGTCGTGGTTTCCTCCGCGCCACCGCGAATATGCTCAAGGAGGTCCGGGCGCTCCGAATGAAGAATCGTCACAAGGTCCCCGCCGTCGTCGATAATCAGATCCGGTTTCGTTTCGAGAGCCCGGACGAGCAGCGCTTTGTATTCCTCCGGCTCCGGATTGTACTTGGCAAACACCGTAACTCCGTCTTCCACCAATGCCGCACACACATCGTCCTGAGTGGAAAGCGGGTTGCTTCCGGTAATCGTCACCTCGGCACCGCCGGCTTTAACGACTTTCGCCAGGTAAGCCGTTTTGGCTTCCAGGTGAAGCGAGATCGTCACTTTCAATCCTTTAAAGGGCTGCTCCTTCTCAAATTGCTTGCGAATCCGTCCCAGTACAGGCATATGGGCCTCGACCCAGTCGATCTTCAAATGCCCTTCGGGGGCCAATTTCATATCGGCCACCACGCTGTTTTGAATAGCTGAACTCATCGATTTTCCCTCCTACAAGTATATGATCCGGTGACTTCCCGTTACATCATAAGGAATTCCCGTCAAACCGTCAATCCAGTCGGCCCCATAGCGGTTCAGGTAATAAAATATGTTATAAACCCGTTCTTGCGGTTTTCCCAGGGGGAACAGGGACAGCTCGATACGATCGAAATGGCGAAGTCCCGCTTCATTGGATTTCTCCAGAGCATCTTTCGCTTTACCGCGTAAATATTCGATCTGGTCGACGATTTTATCGCGGTTGGCGCCTCCCAGCTTGACCAGTCCCGCCTGAATCGTGCCCAGCTGTTCAATCAGAGGATCATACATCGCCGTAAAGGCGGCTTTGATCTCTTCAAACCGGTCTCCGACGTTTAGCGAATCTTGCCCGGCGAGCCAAGCTTCCCGCTTGAGTCGCAGCGCGTCCCGGTCCGCCACGTCCTTCCACTGTAGCCCGTACTTCTCCATATGCTTTTGCAGGGTCCCTTCCATCACGGTAAAAGATTCCCGCGGCAGCAAGATCGGCATCTGCAGATCAAATTTCCGGAATGCCAGCCGCGTCAAGGCCCAATAGGCGATTTCCCCCGGACCAAGGACCGCGCCTAATACGGGCAAAAGCGAATCCTGCATCAGCGGACGGGTCAGCACATTGTTGCTGAAGCGTTCCGGGTGGGCGCGAAGCTCCCCGATCAGCTCTTCCTGCGAGAAGGCCACTTTCCCCTTGCGATCGCCGAACTTGCCTTCCTGCTTATACAAAAGCAATCTTTCTCCTTCGTGTATGTAGAAAAGATTTGCTCCGCCTTCCCGGACGTCCGCCTGAAGTGTGTACCCAACCTCCTTGATCAACCTTGAATTCTCCAAGTACGCTTCTTCAAGCTCATCATTTCGGGCGATCATCGCTTCAAACACGGGGGCTTCCAGCCGCCGCAATGCGGGATCCGCGGAATCGAGCAGGACCAATCCGTACTTGCCGAACCAATGCCCCATCAACTTCGCAAAACATTCGGACAAGGTGGCGGATGAAGCGGCGCACGTCCGGAACAACTCCATTAATCCGGGGCGAAATTCGGTCTCCGGCAGGAGCCGCTCCAGTTCGCCCGCCGCTTGTTCCCATACTTCCGGCGACAATTCCGTCCAGCTCACCGGTTTGCCTTGCTCATGGCCGTCGGCGATGCGCACCCGGCTGACCTCCAGGCTGGCCGACAAGACGTACGTATGATTGACTTCGTCCCAATCATGATCCTCGCCGGCAATCCAGAACACCGGCACGACGGGCCGCTCCAGCTTCCGCGAAGCTTCCCGGGCCGCCTTGATAATCGTTACGGCTTTATAAATAACCAGCAGCGGGCCGGTGAACAGACCGCTTTGCTGTCCGCCGACGATCACCGCAGTTCCGGGCTGAGCCAAAAGCTCAAGGTTTGCCGCAACCGCGTCCTCCGGATTGTGAAGGCGATTGTATTCCCGAAGCCGGGATACCAACGCCTCCCGTCCGACACGCACTCCTTCGTTTTGATCGAGCCAATCGAGCCGTTCCTTCCAGCTCCGTTCCTCCTGGGGGTCATACTCATAAAACGAGCTGACCCGGGTATAATCCTGAATGAGCGCATCCGCGAGCGGTTGTCCCGCCGGCAGCGGCTCTTGCACGATATTCATCAGGGATCGATCCTCCTGTTCTTTTCTCACGAGCTTTAAACTTCTTAGCTTCTTATAAAATATAGCATAACCCCGAGACATTCGCTAAGCCAAAAAAAGCCCCGCACCGGCATACGGTGCAGGGCAAGGGAGCAGAGGCTCCGATTATCCTTTTTTCGGCATGGATACCCAATGGCCTTTGGAAACTTCGACCAACTCCGAGTTTTCCAGGTCAAAAGCGCCGCCGGCGGCGGAGTCGTCCTTCGCCGATGTAATCGGTCCGTTGCCGTTGTCCTCCAGCAAAATCCGTTTCTTGTTGGCCTCCACTTCCGGATCCGGAATCGGGATGGCCGACAGCAACGTTTTGGTGTAAGGATGAAGCGGGTTGGCGTACAATTCTTCACTTTCCGCCAATTCCACGATCCGACCCAGATACATAACCGCAACGCGGTCGCTGATATGTTTGACCATCGACAGGTCATGCGCGATAAAGAGGTAAGTCAAGCCAAGGCGATCTTGCAGCTCTTTCAGCAGGTTGACCACCTGCGCTTGAATCGAAACGTCAAGTGCCGAAATCGGCTCGTCGCAAATAATAAATTTCGGATTTACCGCTAGTGCGCGGGCGATCCCGATCCGTTGGCGTTGACCGCCGGAGAACTCATGCGGGTAACGCGTGGCGTGGTCCGGGTTCAAGCCTACCATATCCAGCAGCTCTTCCACCCGTTTCTTCCGCTCGGCCCGGGAGCCCGCCATGCCGTGAATGTCCAGCGCTTCACCGATAATATCGGTAACCGTGAAGCGTGGATTCAGCGACGCGTACGGATCCTGGAAAATCATCTGCATGTCGCGCCGCATCGCTTTCATTTTACGAGGGGACAACTGGTTAATATCCACCCCGTTGAAGCGAACGCTGCCGGCGGTCGGCTCGTACAGACGGAGGATCGTCCGTCCGGCGGTAGACTTCCCGCAGCCCGATTCGCCGACGAGACCCAAGGTCTCGCCTTCCGCGATCGAGAAACTGATATCGTTGACGGCTTTAAGCACATTGCCGCCGCCAACGTTGAAATATTTCTTGAGGCCCTCGACCTCGATCAGGTTCTTACTCATGACGACTGTCCCTCCTTGGCCATCGGGTGAAGATCCCAGCAACGCGCCATGTGCGTGTCGCTGAATACCGTTGCGCCCGGATCGATGCGTTCGCAGATCTTCATGGCATGCTCGCACCGTGCGGCGAACGGACAGCCGATCGGCGGCTTGATCAAGTCCGGCGGCGTCCCGATGATCGGGATCAGAGGCTCGCCCTTCTTCTGGTCAAGGCGTGGCATCGATCTAAGCAGCCCTTTGGTGTAAGGGTGCTGAGGGTTTTTGAAAATTTCCCACTTCGTTCCGGTTTCGACGACTTCCCCGGCGTACATGACGATGACCCGGTCACACATCCCCGCAACCACACCAAGGTCATGCGTGATCAAGATGATCGACGTACCCAGACGTTCTTGCATTTCTTTCATGACGTCCATAATTTGCGCCTGAATCGTTACGTCAAGCGCCGTTGTCGGTTCGTCGGCAATAAGCAGGGAAGGCCGGCATGCCAAAGCGATAGCGATCATCGCGCGCTGACGCATCCCTCCGGAAAATTCGTGCGGATATTGATTAAAGCGGGCTTCCGCATTTTTGATGCCTACGAGCTTCAGCATCTCAATGGCTTCTTTCTTCGCTTCCGCCGCTGACATTTTCTGATGTTTGATAAGCACTTCGGTAATTTGTTTGCCTACCTTAATCGTAGGGTTCAAAGAGGTCATCGGATCCTGGAATATCATACCGATATCTTTACCGCGAATGGCTTCCATTTGTTTGTCGCTTTTTTGCAAAAGGTTCTGTCCCTGGAACAGAATTTCACCTTGCTTGATAATGGACGGAGGGGACGGGATCAGACGCATGATCGTTTGGGCGGTGACGCTTTTGCCGCTGCCCGATTCACCGACGATCGCAACCGTTTCCCCCTTGCCTACTTCGAAGTTCATGCCGCGTACGGCTTTCACTTCTCCGCCTTTTACTTGGAAGGAGACATGCAAATCTTTGATTTGTAAAATCGGCTCCATCACTCCACCTCCTATTTCTTCAGTTTTGGATCCAGCGCGTCGCGAAGGCCGTCGCCGAAAATGTTAAACGCCAGCATCGTCAAGCTGATGACAGCCGCCGGGAACAGCATGCGCCAAGGATAATACAGCCAGCCGGTCAAGGCATCGTTGATCATCGAACCGAGCGAAGCGATCGGAGCCTGTACACCGAGGCCGAGGAAGCTCAGAAATGCCTCCGCAAAAATCGCGTTCGGTACGGACAAGGTCACGGTAACGATGATCGGACCAACCGCATTCGGCAGCAGGTGACGGAACAGAAGGCGTCCGGAACCGGCGCCCATCGAGCGGGATGCCAGTACGAACTCCCGGCTTTTGAGCTGCATGATTTCACCGCGGACAATCCATGACATATTGATCCAGCCCGTAATGGTCAGGGCCAATATAATCGTTCCCAAACTTGGTTCCATAACGACCAGCAACAAGATCGTTACCAGCAGATAAGGAATGGAATAGATAATCTCGGAAAATTTATTCATAATTTCATCGACACGGCCGCCAAAATAACCCATAATCCCGCCATAGATTACGCCGATCAACAAGTCGATACAAGCGGCGGCCAAACCTACGATCAGGGAGATCCGCGCCCCCATCCAGGTGCGCACCCACACATCGCGGCCGAGGTCGTCGGTTCCGAACCAATGCAGGGCGGATGGTTTCTGGTTTGTATTCATCAAATCATTGGAATAATAGTTGTATCCGTGCACCCATTGGGAAATCAACGGACCGACAAGGGAGGCAATGACAATCAGCAGCAGCACGCCGAGCGCGGTCATCGCCAGCTTATTGGAACGCAGACGATACCAGGCATCCCGCCATGCGGAAATACTTTCACGCTGGATCACTTCCGCCTGCTTCTCATCCGTTCCGATTTTACGGAAATCTTCCGGCTTCAAGTCCACCGGCGTTTGCATTACTTGAATTGGATTATTATCCATCCTTACCCCTCCTTCCCTTTGCTAAGTTTGATTCTAGGATCAACAAAAATATAAGCAATGTCGGTAAGGAAACGGGCCAGCATCAGCAGGATTCCGTAGAAGATCGTAATCCCCATAATAACCGGATAATCACGGACACCGATCGCTTCGACGAATTGTTTGCCGATCCCGCCGATCCCGAAAATCTGTTCAATGACGACCGAACCGGTGACGATATTCGCGGTCATCGGTCCAAGATAGGTGACGACCGGCATAATTCCGTTACGAATGACATGCCGGAACAAAATGGCAAACCAGTTCAGTCCCTTCGCTTTCGCCGTCTTGATGTAATCCGCATGGAGTACTTCGAGCATGCTTGAACGAGTCAAGCGGGCGATAAAGGCGATCGGCTGCGCCGTCAGAGCGGCTACGGGAAGAATGTAATACATCGGTCCCTTGAAGCCCATCGTAGGCAGCCAGTGCAGCTTCGAAGCAAAAATAAACTGCAGTAGCGAGGCCACGACAAAGCTGGGAACCGCGATGCCCAGCACCGCTAACACCATCGCCACATTGTCGATCAATTTGCGATGATACAGCGCTGCCAGCATTCCGAGCAGTACCCCTACGATCACCGCAACCACAATGGCCACAACGCCCAATTTAAGAGAAGCGGAAAACGTTTGCCCGATGATGTCGGAGACGTCCTGATTAATTTTCTTCATGGAAATTCCGAAATCGCCTTGCACTACATCCCCTAAATATTTCAAATACTGCTGATAAACGGGCTTATCCAGTCCATATTGTTCATACAAATTCGCTAGAATCGCAGGCGGCACCTTTTTCTCTGAAGTAAAGGGATCGCCTGGAATGGCTTTCATCAGAAAGAAGGTGGCGGAGATCAAAATGAACAATGAGACCAACATGTAAAAAAACTTATTGGCAATATAACGCACCATGCCCGTTAGCACCTCCTCATGATAAAATTCGACATAAACCGATTTTAGGTTAAATCCGGAACTTTGTCTATTCAATATAATTCCCATAACCTCACAAAGCTTGGAAGCAACCCGTTGCACACAAAAAAAACGGGATATATATGGAATACCCACATATATATCCCGATGCAGCTATGCAATTCTTTAATGCGCTAAACTAACAAATTAATGTTCAGTCAAATAAGCGCGGGTATAGTCAATGGCGCCGCTGAAGTCAAGTACTACGCCTTTCAGCCATGTTTTCTCAAGCGCTACGTTGGTATAATAGTAAACCGGCATCAGGATCATGTTGTCCTTGATCAAAATCTCTTCAGCCTTTTTGAAATCTTCGTTACGTTTTGCGTTGTCGCTCGAAGTTTTGGCGTCTTGAACGAGTTTGTCATAATCCGCGTTCTTAAACCCGGTAGTGTTGTTACCACTGTTGGACGTCCACATATCGATGAAAGTCATCGGATCGTTGTAATCCGCGCTCCAACCGGCACGTGCGATTTGGTAGTTCAGGTTTTGACGGTTCTCGATGAATACGGCCCATTCTTGGTTTTCGGTTTTCACGTCTACACCAAGGTTTTTCTTCCACATATCAGCTACAGCCAAAGCGAGTTTCTTATGTGCTTCGCTGGAGTTGTAAATCAGCGTGATATCAGGCAGCTTCGTATAGCCTTCTTCTTTCATGCCTTCTTCAAGCAATTTCTTAGCTTCTTCTACGTTTTCTGTAAAGAAACCTGCGTCTGGGTTTTCCGTACGGAATTCATCTTTCACGCCTTTAAT
This sequence comes from Paenibacillus sp. alder61, assembly GCF_020179875.1. NCBI lineage: Bacteria > Bacillati > Bacillota > Bacilli > Caryophanales > Paenibacillaceae > Paenibacillus > Paenibacillus sp. alder61. The sequence goes on along the minus strand of NZ_JAIUDG010000006.1, from coordinate 198,266 downwards.
ACCTGGTGGTACATAACCGAATGCAGGAATTTGTCCGCCCAGCGTAATTTTGTCAACGATATCCTGACGGTTGATCGCCATGGCAAACGCCTTGCGGATTTTTACATTATCGAACGGCTTGGCCGTTACGTTGAATTCATAGTAATACGTACTTGCAATCCCTTTAACTTTAAACTCGTCTTTGAGTTGGTCTTTAACGATAGGAATTTGGTCGGTCGGGATTTCACCGTTCGGATGACCCGCACGATCCAACTCGTCGTTTCTATAGCTGGCAAGCTCGGTAGCGCCGCTGTTTACGAGCGACATGGTGATTTTGCTCAGCTTGATTTGGTCTTTACCCCAATAGTTTTCGTTCTTCGTTACTTCGATCGTTTGGCCCTTCGTCCAGTTGGTCAACGTGAACGCGCCGTTAACGATCATTTTGCTTTGGTCAACCGCCCATTTCGGATCGTCCTTCACGGATGGGTGAACCGGATAGAAGGTGTAGAAAGAAGTCAGACCTACAAAGTATGGAGTCGGAGCGATCAATTCCACTTCCAGCGTATAATCGTCAAGCGCTTTTACGCCGACTTGGCTGAAGTCTTTGATTTTTCCTTCATTATATTCTTGCCCGTTCTTCAGGTAGTACAATTGATAAGCATAAGGAGCTGCCGGTTGAGTGTTCGGGCTGAGGACGCGTTCCCAGGCGAAAACGAAATCGCTCGCTTTAACCGGGTCGCCATTGCTCCACTTGGCATCTTTGCGAAGGTGGAAGGTGATTTTATTGCCGTCGGCTTCCCACTTCTCGGCTGCAGCCGGTTGAGGCTCGCCGGACTCATCCATACGAGTCAAGCCTTCGTACATCGTTTTCAGTACCGTGTTGGCTTGGCTGTCTTGCGCTTGAGCCGGGTCAAAAGTCGGCGGTTCTGCACTCAGGTTGATTCTAAGCGTTTGATCCGCGGCCAACTTCTCTTCACCGCTGTTCGCAGCTTTTTCGCCGCTGTTGGAAGATGTGTTGCCACCGTTTGATGCGCCTTTGTTCCCATTCGATCCGCATGCCGCAAGCAGCGTGCCAACCGCAAGAACGAGCGTCAAAAGGAGCAAAAGACTTTTACTCTTCTTCATCTTGCAGTTCCCCCTTAAAATTGTGGTATATGTTTTTAGATTATACAACCAGCGGTCAAAAAAATCCAACAAAAATTTTCAATTATTTGATCAAAAATTAATATAATCGAGCTTTTTCTTAACAAAATAGTCCAATATACAATATTGACTTTTCATTTTGTTTACAATTAACCTCGGATGTTAATCTTTTATGTAGATTTTTGTATACTCATTAGCTTCGCCTACTGTGCCGTAATATATGTAAAAATGCTAATGAGGAATAACAAGACATAGGCCAGGCCGGTACCCGCAAAAGTTAGTCTCCAAACCGCTCGCATCAACCTGCGGACATCGACCTTCCCCTTCATCCGGTTTTGCGCTCCGCCGATCAGCCCCACGGCGATCAGCAAAATCAGCAGAATAAGATAGAAACCGAATTTGGAACCGAAGACATTGTTGAACAAGGCGGAAACCGATAGAATCAGAAATACCGTGGTGACATCCATCGCCAACTTGATTGCCGTCTTCTTGTCTTTCTTCATATATATGGCGACGAAATACACGAGCAGGAAAGGAATGAACGGCAAAACCGAAAGGGCCCCGACAGACGAGAGTATTATACTCAATAGTTCCACCTCCCCAGCATGATTGAAATTGCAAAAACGACTCGCTTGGTCAAATGCTATTATTTTATACGATTCAGGCAGGGTGGAGCGCCCTCACCAGACGCCAGACGGTTTCATGTCCTGGAGCCGAAACCTTGGCCGCGTTGGCCATTTCAACCAAACGTCCATTAATATAATCCACTTCCGTCACCTCGCCTTGCAGCACGTCCTTCAACATGGACGAAGTATTCCCCGCTGTCGAGCGGCAAACGCTTTCGACCCGAGCGTAAGGGTCCGGGTCACAGGGAATCCCGTGGGCAAGGTAAATTTGCATCGTCTCGCGGCATAACTGTTCCAGCAACTGCCGGCGATTTTCACTGAGGAGCAAGTCCCCGTTCGGCACCCTCAACAAGGCCGTTAAAGGATTGATCGCGGCATTGATCAACAGCTTCCCGTAAATCTCCGTATCGATGTCATTCGACAAAATGGCTTGAAATCCTGCCTGCGTCAGTTTTTTTGCTAAACTTTCAGCGGTTTTTAAGTTAGGTTCGCCCGGAGAAATTCGATTCGCCCTGCCTTTTTCGCTCAAAACCGCTGCCGGATCCGCCGTCAAAGGGTACCCTATTTTTGTGAGCCCCGTCGCGGAGCGGACCACCCGGTTTTTATCGGCCAGCTTGGCCCCTTCCGTGGTGATGGCCGCATATACCGGATTCCCTGGGAAAGCGCCGCGTACCTTTTCCACATGCCCGATCCCGTTTTGAAAACATAAAATCCCGGTTCCGGGACCGGCCAGCTTCATCGTTTGCTGTAAAAGCGGCCGTTCAATGTGACGCTGTTTCGTCATTAAAAAGAGCCAGTCCGTATTCTCTCCATCAGACTCCGTTGGCGCATAATCGATAGGGCACGCCGTAAAACTGCCCGGCTTAAGCTCCATGGTCCCATCCCGTTGTTCTATGCAAAAACCGCCACCGTTCAAAAGCTCGGATTGCTCGGGAGTTCTTGTCCAAAATCGGACCCGTTCCCCCGCGTGAACCAGCATTCCCCCAAACAGCAAGCCGAGCGCTCCGGCGCCAATAATTTCGATCTTCATAAGAAGCACTCTCCTTCCCGCCCTGCCTCCGCTTTATTCCTACTTCTTTTATACCAGACCTTCGCCTCGCCCGAAAAGACAAAAATCCCGCCTAATCGGCAGGATTTTGTTTTTTTTATTATTCGATACGCTCCAGATTTCCGTTCGCATCCATTTTAAAGCGGGTTTTCGCTTCTTCTTCCTCTTCATTCAGGAAAGCCAAGCGGCGGGCCCGATCCATAATTTGAATTAAAGCTTTGTAGTCGTCATTCACGACGCGGTAATCGGTCTGAACTTCGCTCACCTGCGCAGACAGCTGCTCGTTCTCTTCTCTCAGTCTGGCAAGCTCCTCTTCTTTCTCGCGCAGCTCTTTCTCCAAATTTTTCACGTGCCGGTTCGTCTCCTGGATCGAATTCTTCCAACCGCGCAAAAAACGGATGACGGCATCGATCGAGATCGTTTCTTCGGTAGCCCCATCGCTCCGGTAAGTCCCTTCTTCCAACTCGGCCGGTGCCAACGATGAAATGGCCGGATTGCCTGCGAGCGCCCCTTGCTTTTTCATGTAGTTTCGTTTTTGGCGTTGAGCTTTGGCGATACTGATCGCCGCTTCGTATTTTTTCCGGACGCAGCTGTTCCACCGGAAACCGCAAGCCGCCGCCGTTCTACCGATGCGTTCCCCCACTTCCTCAAATGCCGTCAACTGGGTGCTGCCTTCCCGAATATGGCGCAGAGTCACTTCCGCCAAGATCAAATCATCCTCAGCGCTCCACGCGTCTTGTCTCACTGCTGTCATGCTATAAAAACCTCCTAACGACATCCTAATATACCGTTCCCGCCGGAAAATCGGCAGGCTGCTGGTAAAATATTTCTTACTCCATTTCTATGCCTCTCATAGAGTTCATAGAATCTATTTGATACTAAAATGTATTTCCAAAACATCCCTCGTCCATACCTCACCGCGAAACAAAAGAAATTTACAAATGCAAATTCAGATCGGATCAATAATAAAGATCACAAGTCAAGTCTACAAACGGTAAATTTAGTGACTTTTCGTTTACACTTATATGACTTGCGGGTATAATGAGGTATAGAATTCAGAAGACGTGTATACATAGGAAAGGGGGATTTCTCTTGGCACGCATGTTCCGCGTCCTTGGCTTCTTCACACTCGCCATCGGACTTATGGCTTTTGCCGGCGACCTGATCGAAATGGCTTTGCTTTTTTTCATGCAAACGGCATTTTTCGTGTTGTTCGGTTACCTGAAATTCACGGAAAGAACCTATATCCTGCTGTTCTGGGGATATATGATCGTGGCCTTTACCGGTTTCAGCTACTGGACCATTTTCCAAATGGGACTTCCGTTGTAAGCAATCCCCTTGGCTTTATAACTCAAAGGCGATCCGGCCGCTGGCCGGACCGCCTTTTTTCATTTGTACAAAACTAATAACCCACTCCTATTCGCCGAACTGGTATCATATATATGAGGTAATTCAACATAGGGAGAGAAAACCATTGAACAGACGAACCACGGCGCTATACCTTTCGATTTTGCTTGCGTCCGTCCTCCTGCTCCCGGTCAAGACCTCCGCCGCTCCGATGTCCGCCGAGGAGTTGAAGGTGCTCCAAGAGAGTCTTTCCATCGTGGAGCTTGATCGGGAAATTACGCGAATCGAGGAAGAACAGCGTCAAACGGAACAAACCATTCGGGAGCTGGAGCGGCAGTTGTCCAATAAGGACGAAGAGATCAAGGACAGCCGGGAACAGGCGGGCCGAAGACTTGCCGCTTATTATATGGGGGAACGTGAAAGTCTGCTGTCCGCCTTGTTATCGGCCAACAGTCTCAAGGACTTTTTGTCGATGCTGGATTATTATCAGCTTATTGCCGAAAGAGACCATTATATCCTGAACAAATACAAGACGGAATACGCCGCCATAGAGAAGACCAAACGCAAATTGGACCGCTTGTCCGGGGAGCTCGGCTCGATGAAAGAAAGCCTTGTGAAGCAGCGCACCCGGGTAGCGGCCCTGCAGCAGAGCGTTGACGGGTCCCTGGACGCGAGCGCGGACCCCGAGAAACTAAAAGCGATGATTGAAGAGCTGACCGTTTATTGGCAAAATGTCGGACTTTATGAGATACGGCGATATTTTAAAGAGCTGTCCGCGGCTATGGCGGAATTTCCGGACTTTTTGCAGGAACACCGGGAGAGCCTTGCCTCCGACAACGGCGGATATGTATTGACCGTCCAGGAGAAGGATCTGAATGATTTCCTCCATTCCCGCAGCGACCTGTTGAAGAATATGGCCTTCGTGTTTGAAGATGAACGCATTATCGCCGAAGGGCGCAGGGAAGGCCTGGAACTGAAAGTGGAAGGAACCTACACGGTGGAGCAGGAACCGCAAAATTCGATCACCTTCCATGTCAGCAGGATTATTTTTAACGGACTGGAGCTTCCGGATACGACCCGTACTGAGCTTGAGAATGATTTTGACCTTGGTTTTTATCCCAAAAAAATCGTCCCTTTTGTGGAAGCCACCGAGGCCTCCATCCAAAAAGGGACGCTGATTGTAAAATTAAAACTGGACCTATAATCCTAACGAAGACAATTCGTTCAAGTAAGCCTGCAATCCTAGGCCGCCTTTAAGAAAGGCGGCGGTGATCGAAGCGTATTTGTCCATGTTCCCTGGAATTTCGGTGCCTGCGGGCACTGGAGTTCCTTTTCCATTCATAAGGGACGGAGGAATCCCGCCCGGTACGCCGCCGTGCTCCGCCTGTTGGTACAATATTTTGTGAACCGGCAAATTTCCGGTCAACTCAAACCATTGACGCTGCTGAACCTGGGTCGTCATAGCCGAGATCCACCGCCCCGCGGCTTCCCCGTTCCCCGTTCTCGCAGTTACCGCGTAACTCCGTCCCGTAATCCACATTTCCCCGGAAATAGCCCGGTCCGGAAAGACGATTTGAAGGCCGGGGCTATGGTGCCGGTGAGCCTCGCTCCATTGGACCAAGCCGAACACCGCTTTCCCGGCGGACAGTTGGCTCCACACGTTTTGACCGGCAGTATCGCTTCCGGAAGGCAGCAAATAAGGACGCAGCGCATCCAGCCGTTTGACCGCTTCCCCGGTTTCTTTGGTCAACTTAAACACGGAGGAGGCACCGCCCGATCCGGTTTTGCCCGAAAGCTGCATCGTTAACGATAGCGCCGCGTAAGGATCTCCGTAGTCGAAAGTGATAAGAAAAGACGGCGAGGTCCGGGTTTTCTGCTTAGCCAAAAGCTGCTGCCATTCTTCAGGTGACGAAGGGAGCTTCAAGTTCTCCGCCTTCAGCAGATCCTCCCGGTAAACCCACACATAAGGATCGATGTCCAGCGGGACGGCCCATGTATAGCCGTTCCACTCATTTTGCGCCAAGGAAGCGCTTAACACATCACCGGCTAAAGATCCCGGGTAATAGCTTTCGGTCGGCAGCAAATATCCGTAGGAAGCCAACCGGCGCACCCACGTATTGTTGAGGAGCAGTACGTCCGGAGATTCCCCGAGCTCCAACTTCTGCCGAATCGCCTCTAAATCGTGGTCCGCTTTAAGGTTGGTTAATTCGACCTGCATCCCTGTCTCATCCATCACTTTTTGATTCAACCGCTGCAGATCGTCAAATTCGGCTTCACTCATTTGAACCGCTACCGCGATACGGCCGGGTTCCTTGTCCGCCTCCCGGTTTTGGGGAGCGACCGGTTCGGCTTCACCGCGGTCTTCCGAGTTTGTCAGCGTCGATGTCTCGCTGGGCGACAAATTTATCAAGGCGAGCAACAGGATGGCAAACAGCACCCAGTGGTTTCTACGCTTCATACCCGTTCTTCCTCTCCACAAGTTCACGCTTCATCACCTGTATACCTGGACATGAGCCTATTTTCCTCCTTATTGTAGCAAATCTTCCTGGGACTTGTCCTTACAAATGATGACAAAAAAGCCGGGTCTGCACCCGGCGATCCTATTTATTCGGCTTCTCTTTATTATAAAAGATCGGCGGCGGCCTGTGCGAGCTTGGAACGCTCCCCTTTTTCCAGAGTAATATGTCCGCCGATGCCTTGTTCCTTAAAGCGTTCCACCAGAAAAGTCAGACCGTTGCTGGCGGAGTCGAGATAAGGATGGTCGATTTGCTCCGGATCGCCCATCAGAATAATTTTGCTTCCCTCCCCTACCCGGGAAACGATCGTTTTGACTTCGTGTCTGGTTAAGTTTTGCGCTTCATCCACAATGATAAACTGCCCGGGAATCGAACGGCCCCGGATGTAGGTCAGCGCTTCGACTTGAATGCTGCCGAGACCCATGAGAATCTTCTCGATATCCCCCGATTTCTTGGTGTCGAACAGATACTCCAGATTATCGTAGATCGGCTGCATCCAGGGTCTTAATTTCTCTTCCTTTTCGCCCGGCAGATACCCGATATCTTTGCCCATCGGAACAACGGGCCGGGCGATAAGCAGTTTTTTATATTTATGATCATCCTCCACTTTCATCAGACCGGCGGCCAAAGCCAGCAACGTTTTTCCGGTCCCGGCCTTCCCCGTAATCGTCACGAGCGGAATCTCGTCGTTTAACAGCAATTCCAGCGCCATCCGTTGTTGGGCGTTGCGGGCGCTGATTCCCCAAACGGCATCCTGGCTCAGATACAAGGGCTCCAAGCGGGAAACTTCCGCATTTACGCGCAACAGTGCCGATTTTCCCGTCCCCATTTCATCTTTTAAAATGACGAATTCATGCGGATACAGGGAATAGGACAAACCGAGCCGTTCGACGGACAAATAACGATACGAGTAAAACTCGTCGATAATCGAAGGATGTACTGGAATGGTCAAGTATCCGCTATATAAATCCGAAGGCCCGGCGGTCCGGTCGGACAAATAATCCTGCGCCGTCACGCCCAGCACATCCGCCTTGATCCGGACCAGAACGTCTTTGCTGACCAGAACGACCGGGCGGGGATGGGGTTCCTCCTGCTGTTCCAAATGGTAGTTCAGCGCTACCGCCAAAATCCGGTTATCATTGGTAATTTCGACAAACATGTCTTGGACTTTGAGAAAGCTGCGGTGATTAAGCTCCACTTTTATACGGCCTCCGGAGTCCAAAAGCACGCCGTCATGGAGATGTCCTCTTTCCCGCAACCCGTCCAACAGCCTGGATACTCTCCGCGCGTTGCGGCCGATCTCTTCGGCATTTCTTTTCTTCGAATCGATCTCTTCGAGTACCACCGCCGGTATGACCACCTCATGCTCGTCAAAAGCAAAGATCGCACCCGGATCATGCAGCAAAACATTGGTATCCAGCACAAAGATCTTCTTCACGGAAATCCCCTCCAACCGGAAATCTTGCAGCCCGGATTCGCATACATACTTTTTCCCGTCCGGGAAATGTTATGGGGTAGAGGCAATCAAATTCCTTATAGAAAGGACGGGTCAGCTTAATGCGAATATGGCTGTGTTTGTTTATGACGATGTTTCTGCTTACCAGTTGTGCCACAGGTTCTAGAAATGCATCACCCTCTCCTCAGGATCAAACGCATGCGAACCAGGTTCAACGGATGCGAGGCGGCAACGAATTAGGAAACGGAATAAGAAAAAATAACGTAGACGGAACGATGTCGCAACAGGATCGCCAGGCTCATCTGGAAGAGCTCGTTAGACGTATTCCCGGCGTCCGTGGGGCCCATTGCGTGATTTTGGGCAAAACCGCGGTCGTCGGCATCGACGTTGACGCCAAGCTGGAACGGGCCCGGGTCGGAAGCATTAAATACGCGGCGGCCGAGGCGCTGCGGAAAGACCCGCACGGAGCCGGAGCGATCGTCACCGCCGATATCGATCTCAACCAGCGCATCACCGAAATCGGCAACAAAATCGCGAACGGCCAACCGGTTGCCGGATTCGCCACGGAGCTGGCGGACATTATCGGTCGGATCGTTCCGCAAATGCCGGCCGATACGCACCCCCGGGAGGGTCAAAATCAGGGCGGCACCGGGAATCGTACCGATGGCACGAACCAAACTGCCCCTGGGAATCACCCTAACGGCACCGGCAATAGAACGCAGCGGCAAATGAACATGGCACCCGGAAGATAACCGCCGGGGATGTCCAAAAGAAAAAGCCCAGCGAAAAAAATCGCTAGGCTTTTTTCATTGCGGCAAAAACCTGGTTGTCCAGCATTTCCGCCGCGCGCTGATCATAGACCTTGGCATAGGTCGGCGCGGACGCAAGCTGTGCTCCATAAAACAGCGCATTGCGAACCGCATCGATCTTCAGATCGAAGCAGCACATTTTGAAAGGGACCCCTTCAAGCGGGTCCTGCACCACTTCCGCTTTGCCGTTTATCGCATAAATCGTTTCCTCGCCAAACACCGTAACCGTAATTCTCGGATGGGCCATGATGTTGCGAACCAGCCTTGATCTGTGATCCAAGGCAAAGCGCAGGGTGGAATAATCCCGGGCGTAAATCCAGGAAATCGCGCTGGAGGTCGGTCCGCCGGTTTCTTCATCCACCGTGCTTAGAAGTACGAAAGTTTCGGATTGAAATGCGGTGTACAAGGCTTCGGACAATTGGGTAACGAGTTCGGACATCATGCCAGCCCTCCTGAAATACAAATTACTAATATCAATTGTATTATAACATTGCCGAAAACTTGCATTCAATCCTTACTCGCCCGCTTGTACCGTTCCCGATGTATCTTCCGAGGCCGCCGGCTTGGTTCCGGCAAGCTCGTCTTTCAACGCCTGCTTGGCCTTTTCAAACTCTTTCTCGCTCAGGTAAACATAAGGGCTTTTCCACCGCCCCGTAACCGGGACAAAATCCACGTTCTCCTTCGAGATGTTCCAGTAAGTGGAGATCATATTCTTCATTTGCTCGGATTCCAGGTCGGTCTCCATATTCTTGCCGACGGATTCGATGACCTTGCCTGCGCCAAGTACGCCGTTCAGCGACTTGGCCTGGTCGATCAAAGCGTGAAGCACCTCGTTTTGCCGCCGGTTCCGGTCGAAGTCGTCGGACGCTTTCGTTCTCGGTTTACAGTTCGATTTCCGATACCGTACATAACCGAGCGCATCCTCCCCGTTCAAATGCTGCGGCCCCGCCTTCAAATTAATATCGGTGCCGTCGGCTCTGTCCCGATAACACATGTTCGCATCGACATTGACATCGACGCCCCCGAGCGCGTCAACCACATCGCGGAAACCCTGGAAGTTCACCACGGTCACATAATCGATCGGCAGATCGAAATACTTCCCGATCATCGTCTTCATCTCCTGCTCCGCAGGGATGCCCGACTTCTTCTCGGCGGCCAGGAAGTTCGGGTAATAGGCATTTAACTTATCCGGCCGATAGCCGTCCAATTCAAGAAGGGTGTCCCGCGGCAGCGATACTACCGTGGCTGATTTCGTCTCCGGATTCATCGCCACCACCATCATGACGTCGCTCAGATGCGTTCCCGTCTCCTTGCGGTAATCCGTGCCGAGCAGCAGCATCGTAAGCGGTTTGACTTTGGCGGATTTTTCGGGAGCCACTGTGCCGGAGGTTCCGGTATCGTCAATCACCTTGTCCATGGTCAGATACAGATAACCGGCGTAAGCCCCCACGCCGACAACGGCGAAGATCATCAGGCTGAGAATTATTTTGAGAAACGTTTTTCCGCCCGACTTCTTCTTTTTCTTCCTGGGCTTCGAAGTTTTGGATGTGCTCTTTTGGCTCTTCCCCCGTGGGGGCAGCCCGCTGCGATCAGAACTCATGAAATATAACACCTGATTTCAAGTAAAATAGTCGTGTTAATAAGGACGATCCTCATGCTTTAAAAGTTACGTCGGTTTACGGCTACTCTTGTTTGTTAGCTGCCGTTCCTTGCCCAGATGGGGCGGCCGCCTCCTGCTTCCGCTTGCGGCGCCCTTCGACAAAGTAGCGAATCCGCACCATCAGCATCAAAACAACGGCGACAAGGAGACATTGAATAATCGGCAGCTTGTCAATCTGAAAAATCAGCAAAAGGAAAGACCCGATCGCCATCAGCACGTACAGCAGGATCTCCTTGAGTAGCGGGAGTTTCTGCCCCGTGCGAAACACTTTGTTGTACACGAAAATCACCAGGACAAAAATGAGTAGATATGAAATGACCGGATTTTGCGCGAACCAAGCCTGCAAGACGGGTCCCTCCTTCATGGTTTCATTCATGAATTACTATTTGTGATGAATTATAGATTGGCTTCCGCGTTTTTGCGGTGTTTTTCCGCACGTTCGCGCTCGCTCTTGTTCAAAATTTTCTTGCGGAGTCTGACCGATTTCGGCGTCACTTCGCAATATTCATCATCGTTCAAATATTCCAGCGCTTGTTCCAGAGAAAAGAGACGCGGCGTTTTCATTTTGACCGTCTCGTCTTTCGTCGCCGAACGCACGTTGGTCAATTGCTTCTCTTTACAAATATTGACGACGATGTCGTTATCGCGGTTATGTTCGCCGACGATCATTCCCTCATAAATCTCCGTACCCGGCTCGACAAACAAAGTTCCCCGATCCTCGATCGACAGGATGCCATACAGCGTGGAAACGCCGTTTTCGCTGGACACCAGCACGCCTTCATGTCGTCCGCCGACCTGTCCGCCCACCAACGGTCCATAGCTGTCGTACGCATGATTCATCACGCCGTAACCGCGCGTCAAGGTCAGGAAATGCGTGGTGTAGCCGATCAGACCGCGGGCGGGAATCAGGAACTCAAGCCGGACTTGTCCCGTCCCCGTATTGATCATGTTCACCATCTCCGCTTTGCGGGAGCCGAGGCTTTCCATTACGGCGCCCATGCTTTCCTCCGGTACGTCGATCAGCAGGCGTTCGATCGGTTCCATTTTGACGCCGTCGATTTCCTTAATGATAACCTCCGGCTTCGAAACCTGAAGCTCATAGCCTTCGCGGCGCATATTCTCGATCAGAATTCCGAGATGAAGCTCACCGCGGCCGGATACGATGAATGCGTCCGGGCTGTCCGTTTCATCCACGCGGAGCGAAACGTCGGTCTCCAGTTCTTTAAAGAGACGCTCGCGCAATTTCCGCGAGGTGACCCATTTGCCTTCGCGTCCCGCAAACGGGCTGTTGTTCACGAGGAAGGTCATCTGCAGGGTAGGCTCATCGATTTTCAGAACCGGCAACGCTTCCGGCTGGTTCGGGTCCGCGATCGTTTCCCCGATGTTGATGTCCTTGATTCCCGCGATCGCCACGATATCGCCGGCGCCCGCTTCCTCGATCTCCACCCGCTTCAACCCTTGGAATCCGAACAGCTTCTCGATTCTCGCCATTTTCTTGCCGCCTTCGCGGGTCATCACCGCCACGCTCTGGCCTTGACGAATGACCCCCCGGTTGACGCGGCCGATGGCGATCCGGCCCAGGTATTCGTTATAATCCATCAGCGTCACCAGGAACTGCAGCGGTTCATCCACTTTCTCGGTCGGCGCCGGGATATGTTCGACAATCGTCTCATACAAAGCGAGCATGTTCTCGTCCTGCTTCTCCGGATCCAGACTGGAGGTTCCGTTGAGTGCGGAAGCATAGACAACCGGGAATTCCAGCTGCTCATCATTGGCTTCGAGTTCAATGAACAAATCGAGAACCTCGTCGATCACTTCCGCCGGGCGAGCGGCCGGACGGTCGATTTTGTTGACGACCACGATCGGAGTCAGTTGATGCTCCAGCGCTTTGCGTAGCACGAACTTCGTCTGCGGCATACAGCCTTCGTACGCGTCGACAACGAGCAGCACGCCGTCGACCATCTTCATGATCCGCTCCACCTCGCCGCCAAAATCGGCGTGTCCCGGGGTGTCCACGATGTTGATCAAATAATCTTTATACGTGATGGCGGTGTTCTTCGCCAAAATCGTAATCCCGCGTTCCCGCTCAAGATCGTTGGAATCCATCGCGCGTTCTTGAACGGCTTCGTTCTCCCGATAAATGCCGGATTGCTGGAGCAGCTTGTCGACAAGCGTCGTTTTGCCGTGGTCGACGTGGGCAATAATCGCAATGTTGCGAATGTTTTTTCTTTCATGCATGGGTTTTCTCCAAATCCTTTCATCTCTGTTTACTTATTCCATAAAGCTTGGATTAGCTTGATTCACCACAAAACAAGCGTCGGATAATTCACATCACCGACGCTTGGACATATCCCTTATATTATACGCAAAATCATGAAAATTTCAAGAACTTCTCTGCGGTATTACCAATTGCGCCGGGTTTTGCCACGGGCGGCGATCAGCCAGGTTCCGACGGCGATCAAGACGATGGCCACCACATAGATCAGCGCCAGCGAGAACAGTGTAAATCCGAAGCAGATGACGGACACGGCCGCTAAGATGACGGCTGCGAGCAAAACGCCGCTTTGACGCATTTTGGAGAAATACTCATATTCATAGAGCCCGACCGCAATGCCGAGAATCAGTCCGGGCCAAGTGTACTTGAACGTATGCCAACCCCAGAAATTCGCAATGAAGAACAGAATACTGTAAACGACCAGTATTCCACCCGGCAGAAGCAGTTCGGAAGGCCCTTTCCGCCAAAAATGCCACAGATGAAAAATAATCCCCGGGACCAGCAGAATCAAAGGCCAAAGCGCCTTGCCCAAAAAGCTGAACACCCCGAGCTTTCCCAGCAGGATGACGATACCTGCGGCCAAAATCAGTATTCCCGTCGTGAGTTTGTTGTTATCGGACATCCCATCACACACCTTCCAGATGACAATGAAGGACAGGCCGCAGCAAATGTCGACTTCCTTCTCATTCCAGTTTATCACGAACAAAGCAAAAAAAACCACTCCGCCGCGCGGCGACGGAATGATTTTTTGCAGGCCGCCCGTCTGGACGACACATTTTGAATTACCCGCGATTGGCATTATATTTATGGGCCCAGCCGAACATAATAACGAGCGCGGCCAGCACAAACGGCAACAGATGCGCCAACGACGGCACGATCGTTTCAAGCAGGGCTCCCAGCTTGGGATCGTTAAGGAGCATTTCTCCAGCCGTATATCCCAAAATTCCCGCACCGGCGTAGGTCAGAATCGGCAAGCGCTGCAGCCATTCGGCAATCAGGTTGCTTCCCCAAACTACGATCGGAATGCTGATGCCGATACCGATCACCAGGATCGCCAGATCTCCCTCGGCAATCGCCGCGATGGCAAGAACATTGTCCAGGCTCATGATAAAATCGGCGGCCAAAATCGTTTGTACCGCACGCCATAACGTCCGAGCTTCCTTCACCCGGGTGTCCTCCGCATGCGGCATAAGAAGCTTAAATGCGATTCCGGCAAGCATCAGCCCCCCGGCCGCTTGGATGAAAGGAATCCGCAATATAATAACGGCGATCCAGGTTAGGAGACAACGCAGCAGCACCGCGCCGAGAGCTCCCCACCAGACCGCCTGCTTACGCTGCGCCGGCGGCAGGTCTTTGCTGGCCATGGCAATGACCAGCGCATTATCCCCGCTGAGCACCAGATTGATAATCAAAATCTCGGAAAGCAGAAGCAACTGTTCCACAAGACATCCCCCCTCTAAACATGTATGTCCCAAGGGGGCAAGCTATGCTGAACTTTTGTCGGCAATAAAAAATCTGGACAAATGAATCCTTTTGGTTAAATAATTCGTATATACGTGTGTAGAGGAAGTGACTTTTAAGTGGAATTATTCAGTCCAGCATTTTTTCTCGCTCTGGTCAACATCATATTCATCGATTTGATCCTGGCCGGAGACAACGCCATCGTCATCGGTATGGCGGCCCGTAAACTTCCGAAAAGCGTGCAGAAGAAGGCGATTCTATACGGTACCGGCGGTGCCGTTGTGCTTCGTATTCTGGCTACGCTGATCGTGGTATGGCTTTTGCAAATTCCGTGGCTTTTGGCGGTCGGCGGCCTTATGCTCATATTCATCGCGTACAAAGTGCTCGCCGATGACGGCGACCACGATTCCATCGAAGCCAAGGATTCGCTTTGGCCCGCCGTCCGTACGATCGTCATCGCCGACGCGGCGATGGGGCTCGATAATGTGATTGCCGTCGCCGGAGCATCCGGCCAACATATGATTCTCGTGGTGATCGGCTTGCTGATCAGCGTTCCGATCGTCATTTGGGGAAGCACCCTGTTTATCAAACTGTTGACCTTGTTTCCGTGGATCGCCTACGTTGGCGCCGGCGTTCTCGCGTACACCGCATCCCACATGATTACCGAAGAGCCGCATTTCCTGCACTTTTTTGAGGACAACCCTCTGCTGCGGTACCTGTTTATTGCCCTGGTCGTCGCTGGCGTTCTGTTGGCCGGCTATCTGAAGAAACAGAAGCAGCGCGGAGAGAAGAAGAAAGCCAAGTCTCACCCGGCAACCCGATAAGTAGCTGTCGGAAAAGAAAATCGCTCCCGAAGCCGAATCTAAATAAGTTGAACTAAAGAGTTCATCTTATATAGAAGGCTTCCGGGAGCTATTTTTTTTAGAACCATTTGTCGGGAACCGCGGCTCCCTCTTCTTGGTCGGACCTCCGCTTCACCTCTTCATGCGGCCGGATGACCAGCGTTTCCGTGCCCTTCACGGCAGCCTCCACCTGCTCGGCGAGCTCCGTTAGTCCCGCTTCGATCTTCTCCACAATCCGCAGATTCGGATTCGTCGAAGGGGACTTGGGAACGAAGAGGGTGCAGCAGTCTTCATACGGCAAAATCGACAGGTCATACGTCCCGATTTTTTTCGCCGTTTGTATGATATCCTCTTTGTCGTTCATCACCAGCGGACGAAGCAGCGGCAGATCGGTAGCCCGCCCGATGACATTCATGCTGGGCAGCGTTTGGCTGGCCACCTGGCCCAGACTGTCCCCCGTGACGAGCGCCAGCGCGCCGCTTTGTTCGGCGAGCCTGGTGGCGATCCGAAGCATGGATCTTCGCATCAGCGTGATGATCAAATTATCCTGCCCGGTTCTGGCCAGCGACGTTTGAATTTCCGTAAACGGAACGAGATGCAATTTGACCTGGCCGGCATACCGGGACAATACTTTCGCCAACTCGATCACTTTTTCCTCCGCTCTCTTGCTCGTAAACGGATAGCTGTGAAAATGCACGCATTCGATCTCAAGCCCGCGGCGCATCGCGGACCATCCCGCGACCGGGCTGTCGATCCCTCCGGAAAGCAGCAGCATCGCCTTGCCGTTGGTTCCCAGCGGGAAGCCGCCGGCTCCCGGAATCACTTCGGAGAAAATATAAGCCCCCTGCTCGCGAATCTCCACGCGCAGCTCCACTTCCGGGTGATGGACATCCACCTTAAGCTGCGGGGACGCCTGAAGGACAGGTCCCCCGATCAGCCGGTTCATTTCCTGCGACCCGTAAGGGAACGGCTTCCAGACACGCCGGGCGTTCACTTTGAACGGAATGGCCCGATCGGCGGGAAGCTCCCTCACAAAATCCTTTGCAGCAGCTATGATTTCCTCCAGCCGGGGAGGAGCGATCTTGACCGGGCTGATGGAGGTTACGCCAAATACCTGCTTCAGGGCTTCAATAATCTCCCTGGCCGGTTCCCCGTTTAACAGGACATAGATCCGGCCGAATTCCCTTAAAATTTCCACCGCGGGATACGGACGCAGCAAAGATTTTATATGCATCAGCGCCGCTTTTTCGAAGCGCATGCGGTTTTTTCCTTTTAGCGTTATTTCTCCGAAACGGAGCAATAGCATATCGTATGCGATCATGTTAGGTTCTCTCCCTTTAAATGACGGACCCGGCCTACCGCTTTGTTCAGCGCGGCAATCAGGTCCTGAATATCCGATTCGGTATGCTCGTCGCCCAGGCTGATCCGAATGCCCGAAAGGCAGATGTCCGGCAATTTCCCCATGGCCTGAAGGACCCGGCTCGGTTCGGCTTTCCTCGACGAGCATGCGGATTTCGTGGACACGAGAAAGCCCTCCTCTTCCAGCATATGCAGCAAAGCCTCCGCTTTCATGCCGGGATAGGAAAAATGCACGATGTGGGGCGCTCCCTCCGGGACCGAATTCAGCTTGAGCTCGGGTAGCCGCGAAATCCCCTCCATCAACGTGGCCCGCAAAAGCTTCAGCCTCTCCGATACCGTCTTTTCCGCTTCCTTCGCCATCCGAACCGCCTTGGCCATGCCGACGATATAAGGGATGTTCTCCGTCCCCGGACGAAGCCCCCCTTCCTGCCCTCCCCCCGTCAGCAGCGGGAAGAGCGAAACGTCTTCGCGGACATAAAGAAGGCCGATTCCCTTCGGCCCTCTTATTTTGTGCGCGGACAGACTATATAAATCAATGCCGCTCTCCTTAAGGTATAATGGCACCTTGCCGAATCCCTGAACGCCATCCACATGAAAAAGCACCCGGGGATACTTCTTCTTCAGCATTCTGCCGATTTCAGCGACCGGCTGCACGCACCCCGTCTCATTATTGACATGCATGACGGAAACCAGAACCGTATCCGTTCTGACGGCTTGCGCCACCTGCTCCTCCGTTACTTCCCCCGCCGCGTCCACTTCAAGGTAGGTTACCTCCCAGCCTTGCCGCTCCAGCTGCTTGAAGGATTCAAACACCGAGGGATGCTCCGTCATCGTCGTAATCAAGTGCTTTCCCCGGGTTATCCACTGTAGAGCGGCGCCTTTAACCGCTATGTTATTGCTTTCGGTCGCCCCGGAAGTAAACACGATCTCCCCGGCATGTACGCCCAAAGCCTCCGCGCAGACCTCTCTCGCCTTTTGCAGCAAACGCGCGCTGTCCTCGCCATATCGATGCAAAGAGGACGGATTTCCGTAATGGGCGGACATTACCTCGGTGATCGTATGGATGACCTCCTTATAGGGAGGCGTCGTTGCGGCGTTATCGAAATATTTCATGTGTCTATCCCCCCTGAAGCATGTCCCAAAGTTAAAAAGACCAAAAGGAAAAACGCATTTCCGGTTCCCGCGTTCTTCCTTCTGATCTTCTTTAGATAAGCCCGCTAAAAAAGACAAGCGGATTAAACTTCATATTTCGATCGGGCGGCCGCGATTTTGCCGATATAATTCTGCGTCTCCCGGGGAAGGAGATGCAGCTTGTCCATCAGCTCCGCGTCATTGGAAATTCCCAGTCTCTGCAGTCTCCCCGGCCCTGCGTTATACGCGGCCAGCGCCGTATTCTCGTTTCCGCCGAAGCGCTTGATTTGATTGGCCAAGTACCGCGTTCCCCCATCGATGTTCTGGACAGGGTCAAACGGATCACTGACGCCAAGCCCGGCGGCGGTTCCGTCCATCAACTGCATTAGTCCTTTGGCCCCTGCGGAAGAAACGGCTTTCGGGTTGAAAGAAGACTCCGTCTCGATCACCGCCTTGATCAAGCTTTCGGATACGCCGTACCTCCGGCTGGCCATGGCGATCAATTCGTCCAGATCCCCGACCGGTCGCGAGGTTCGATCCCCGGAGGACACCGAAGCCGGCTCGGCTGGTCCCATAACCTGCTCCACAGCCTGACTTCCGCTTCCAGGCAGCGTTTGCCAGAGCATTCCATCATAGCTGTCCCCATAAGCCAGAGCGGAAGCCGTCAAGCTTCCGGAGGCATCCTTCAGGGAGGACTCTCCCTCGGCCATCATCATCTCTTGCAGCAATATGTCAAACAAGGAGCCCTGGCTGTCCACCGTGGTTCCCTTTACCGAATTCCCCTGTAAATCCAACTCGCTTCTCGTTTGAAGCTGAATCAATTGTCCCATAGTCCGCGGATCGATTTGCATGTAACTAAACTCCTCTTCTACGATCAAAAGGTATTATGCCATATATTTTACACGGGAACCCGCCGCTTGACCACCTATTTTATCGGAATTTGCAAAAATTTCCCGAATCCCGAAAAGGCCGGCGTCTCTCGACGTCAGCCTTAACCGGAGCAAGTTTAGCGGGTAAACGGAATAAGAACGAAATAGCTCAATGTCGAAACAATCCCGAGCCCGATCGCCCAGGCCCCCGAGGTTTTATTACCCTGGCTGTAAGCGTAAAAGCCCATTACGGCAGCCAGCGGGCCCAAGATGATGGACCACATGAACAAGGAGGCGATCCCGAGCCCGACGCCCACATAACCTACGGTTTTGCCCGCCCCGGCCGTATCGGCCTGGGAGCGGTTTGCGGTTCCGACGCCCTTACCTTCCGTACGTTCCGACAACGTTTCGCGGTTCGCGGCGGTTCTCAGGGGCGCGACCTCGACGGCATACTCTTCTGTGTGTGTTTTTCTAGGATAATCCACACGTTGTTTTGAGGTTCCGACACCGTTACCTTTCGAACGTTCCGACAGGGTTTCGTGGTTCGCGGCGGTTCTCAGGGGCGCGACCTCGACGGCATACTCTTCCTTGTGCGTTTTTTTAGGATAATCCACACGTTGTTTTGAGGTTCCGACACCGTTATCTTTCGAACGTTCCGACAAGGTTTCGTGGTCCGCGGCGGTTCTCAATGGCGCAACCTCGACGGCATACTCTTCCTTGTTGGTTTTTCTGGGGAAATCCACACGCTTCTTTGTGGAAACGGAGCTTTTCCGCTTATCCTTAATTCGATCAGTCATCACAGCACCTCCTAAAATTAGGTAGCTCTTAAGATGATTTCGGCTTAAAGGTGTGACAGCAAGTTGCCGAGGACGAGGCGGCTTTGTCCCGATGATCGGTGTCGAAGGCTTCTCCGGCAAACTCGGCATCGTAATGAGCGCCGGCGTGCTGATCGATATCGATCATAATTAAATCCGCTTTACAAACGTTTTGTTCACCCCAGTAAGAACAATTGGACACGCTGCATTTAACAATGGGTTTATCCCCGTTTGGCATTATGATCACCTCACACTTCATTTTCCCCGGGTACAGGTTGGTCTATGCGGATCCCTGCCTGTTAAAATGCAACAAAAAAAGATGCCACAATCGGCATCTCTCGGCATCTTGGATAATGGTTTTGGAGTTATTTGCTCCGCATCCGGAGCTGTGTCAGATAATCGCTCTCATAGTACGTTAATTCATCGCGCAGTTCCTCGTATACTTTGGAGATCTCCATAATAACGTCCCGGGCCGCGCGTACCGGTTTCTTGCGGAATCGAATCGCGTCTTGACCGGTATAGGCATACCGCCCATCTTCGGAATAACTTTCATTTTTAGGATAAAAAAAGGCGTTGACACAATCGTGATAAACACGATAAAGCGTTTTTTCGGCGGATTCCGGATCAAACGTTCCCCGCCGCAGCACGATCCCCAGCTTCTCCTGCCACACCTCCGAGAAAACAAGCAAATGACGAAGATCGGCTAAAAACCCCCGATAAAAATGGACGGTTTCTTCATCCTGCCCCTCCGCCAGCTGTGGCAACGTCGTATGGTTTAGGAAGGTTTCCATTTGGCCGATTGCCGATTTCAATTGTTCTCTCGCTCTCGCGCATAGTTGCTGGATATTGGTTTGTGACATGGTTCCCATACTCCCTCTCCCCTGAGCCGTCAGGTATCGGCGCTTTATAGTTTGTCCCCGGAATCATCGTAACATAAAATCGATGAAAGCGGTATCCTTCCGCCAGGACCGAAGGAATAAAACACCCGGTTTTACCTCATTCTAATCCATAACAACGATGACGCCTACAAAGGAGGAACTTCTGATGAAATGGCAGCGATGGGCCGCTCTGGCTTTGGCGGGTGTAGCGGCCGTTGCCCTCTATAATCTGATTCCGGACACCTCTTCGCCCGTCCCCCCGCCCTCCGGGAAAGGAACTCCGGTGAAGGCGGCCGAGGAACACAAGCTAAAGAAAATGATGCTGCATCGCGACATGACGACAACGGAAAAATTGGCCCGACTGGATGCGAAACGGCATCTGAAGAGCATGGCGGAACAGTGGTCGGCCGTTTCCCAATCGAGCCGCATGCAGACCGCCCGGACCCTCCAACAAGACCATTTGCAGTTTCTCTCTCTCCGTTGGCGGTCGGGCGAACAGGAACAGGAAATGCGCGGCAAATCCTTCCGTCCGGGAAAACAAGACTTAAAGCAGATCGACGGATATCTGGGCTTCGCCCGTAAAGCGCTGCAAAAAGGCCGGGCTTACGAATCTCCCGCCTTCCCAAGCGGGAATCCCAAATATTTCGTCCTTGCCGAGCCTTCCGGAAAAACGGGGGAAGGGATTATCGCGGTAATGGACACGGGGATATTGCGTCGGGTGCAGGAACATCAGAACAAAAACCTGCGTTTGATTCCGTATCCGAAAGAAGGAAAATACAAGGTCGAATCCGTACATGCCGACAACTTGCGGGACATCACCGTAAAAACCGGTCACGATAACGAGAAAGCAAGCCATTATTACGAAAATGAAATCGTTGTGACGTTCGGGGAGACCCCTTCCGCACGGGACTTGAAAAAAATGCATGCCGACCTCCACTGCAAACCGGCACGGAACATCGGACGAACCTATATTTTTCGCTCCGAAACGATGAATGCGCAGCAGCTGCGAGACTATTTTCATAAACATTGGAAACCGAATTATGTGGAACCCCATTACCTGTACATGACGAATGAAAAAGGGACCGGCTTTGCGGATGAACAGTCTCCGGAAATCCCCAACGACCTGTTGTTTTCGGACTACCAATGGAACCTGCCCATCATCGAGACCAATCGGGGCTGGACACTGTCCAAGGGCAGCAACGACGTGATCGTCGGAGTAGTCGACACGGGCGTGGATCTGAAACATCCCGACCTTAAAGGTCGTCTGCTGGAAGGCTATAACGTCATCGCGCCGGACCAAGCGCCTTCGGACGATGTCGGACACGGAACCCACGTGTCGGGGATCATCTCCGCCAACGTGAACAACAACGAAGGGATCGCCGGCATGATGTGGGGAGGCAAAATACTCCCGGTGAAAGCCTTGGACAGCACCGGTTCCGGGACGACTTATTCCGTGGCGCAAGGGATTATTTGGGCCACGGATCACGGAGCGAAGGTGATTAATATGAGTCTTGGCAATTATGCCGACTCCCAGTTTCTTCATGAAGCGATTAAGTACGCCTTCGACCGGGATGTCGTCCTGATCGCGGCGACCGGGAACGATAACACGGAGCGTCCGGGGTATCCCGCCGCCTATCCGGAAGTGCTGTCCGTCTCGGCCACCGACTATCGGCAGCAGCGCGCCTCCTTCTCCAATTACGGCGACTACGTGGACGTGATGGCCCCGGGCGAAAGCATCGCCAGCACGTACCCCGACAACCAATACGCCGCCCTGTCCGGCACCTCCATGGCCAGCCCGCACGTATCGGCGCTGGCGGCTCTGATCCGCTCGATCAACCCGGAGCTGAAGAACACCGAGGTGATGGATATAATCCGCAGCAATGTCATCGATCTCGGGGATCCCGGGCACGACAAATACTTCGGATACGGACAGATCGATGTCTTCGCGGCGTTGGAGGCGGCGGGAGGCGGAAATGACGCCCCTCTGCAGTTCTGGCCGCAGTCGATGCAGCGTAAGGTGGACAACATTCTCAAACAAGGCAAGTAACAGAAAAGAGGCTGCCCTGAGCATATTTGCTCGGGACAGCCTCTTTGAACAATTGTAAAGGAAAAAACAAGGTTGCAGTGATGAAAGTTTGCCGTAAGCCGGGTTCTGTACTCTTTGCGGTAAAACGGGAACTACCCTCCCGCGTTGAGCGACAATCATCTATCTAGGCCGCACATTACTGGGCGGCTCCAGCGACCAACCCGGACGCGCCTCGGGCTAAGGCTGCTTCAGCAAAGAAGCTGCGTCCCATTAGGTCTTGCTCCAGGTGGGGTTTACCAGGAACGAAGTCACCAGCGTTCCTCGGGGTCTCTTACACCTCGGTTCCATCCTTGCCTGTGCACGCTTTGCAGCGGCCATCGGCGGTCCGTTTCTGTGGCACTATCCTTCGGCTCGCGCCGACTGGACGTTATCCAGCACCCTGCCCTATGGAGCCCGGACTTTCCTCCCGCGGCTTAAAGCCGCCGGCGATTGTCTGTCAAACTTTCGAAGGCAACACTTGATAGTATACAGGGAATGGAGCGGAATCACAAGTATGAAACGGCAGGAACTAAAGGAAAATAAAAGGCTCCGTTTCGACTTCGGACGCATGCACCGCCGTAGTGTATTTCTGCTCCGCAAGTTTTTCGCGCAGCCAGGAGGCGACCTTGGACTTCATGATTTTCTCCGCGTTATGCCCCGGGTCGATCAACGTCATACCGGCCATTTCCGCGTCCTGTGCCGTATGATAGTCGATATCCCCCGTGACGAGCACATCCGCTCCCCGGAACATCGCCGCCTTCCAATACCGTCCGCCCGAGCCGCCAAGCACCGCCGCTTTTTTGATCTGGCGGCTTAGATCGCCAACGACACGAACCTTCGGCACGTTCAGGTTCTCCTTCACCCGCTGCACAAATTGCTCCAACGTGACGGGCGTATCCAACGGACCGACTCTTCCGAGCCCGAAGGTCCGGCCTTTGAGATCCATCGGATATAAATCGTAAGCCACCTCTTCATAGGGATGGCTTTTGAGCATGGCCTGGATTACTTTGTTCCGGATGCTCTGCGGCACTATGGTTTCGATGCGGATTTCTTCCGCTCTCTCCATCTTTCCCTGCTCTCCGATATAAGGATCGGTCCCCTCGCCGGGCACGAAAGTGCCGTAACCTTCAATGTTAAAGCTGCAGTGGCTGTAATTGCCGATCGCCCCCGCTCCGGCGTTCAGGACGGCATCCAATACCCGTTTGTGGTGATCCTTCGGCACGAAAACGACGAGCTTGTACAAATGGTCGGTATGAATGTCCTCCACGGAGCCGCTGCTCCGGATCCCTAACGCTTCCGCCATCCAGTCGTTCATTCCGCCTTCAGTTACATCCAGATTGGTATGGGCTACGTAGACGGCAATGTCGTTTTTAATCAGCTTCTCGTAGACTTTCCCCATCGGCGTGTCGCTTTGCAGATTGGCGAGCGGACGGTAAATGATCGCATGATGGGCGATGATCAGATTGGCCCCTAGCCGGATCGCTTCATCCACCACCGCTTCATTTACGTCCAGCGCGGTGAGCACGCCGGTAATATCCTTCTGCAGACTCCCAAGCTGCAGACCGATTTTATCGCCCTCCATGGCGACATGTTTAGGAGCAAGCTGCTCCATGATCTGGATTACGGTTTGACCTTTGGCAAGCATGTCACGACCTCCTTAAGCTGATGAATCCGGCTTGTCAATTCCTCTGCTTTTTCCCGCGCCGACTCTTGTTTGGAAGCGGCGACGGACTTCCGTATCTTTTCGAGCTTGGCGATTTCCGAACGCCATTTGGCTTCCCATACTTCCTCTGGCGCCATGGTCAACCGAGGTCCCATTAACAGTTGAAGCTCTTCAGTGAGCGGTACGGAGCAGCCGGGAATAGTACGTTCCCGGTATAATGCTTCGTTTAGCTCGTTCGCATCCTCCGCATGCTCTGCCGTAAGGATTTCATAAACCTTTCCGTCTTCCTCCAGTATGGCTTCGTCGGTCAAATACCAGCCGTTCTGCACGAGCCACCGCCGAACGAGATCCTCCCCGACGTTCGGCTGGAGCACCAAGCGCGTGACCCCTGCCAACTTTTCCTTTCCCTGCGAGAGGATCGTAGCGATCAGCGCCCCGCCCATCCCGGCGATCGTAATGCAATCGACCTCGCCCGGCGCGATCACGGCCAGGCCGTCGCCTTTTCTCACAGAAATGCGCCCGGTTTCCCCGGCCTCGGCTACCTGTCGCCGGGCCGCATCGAGCGGACCCTCATTGACCTCTCCGGCTATGGCTGATAAGGCGATGCCGTTTTGCACGGCGTATACGGGCAGCAGAGCATGATCCGAGCCGATATCCGCCATCCTGCACCCGGCAGGGAGCCGATCGGCGATATGTTGTAATCTGGCCGAAAGTTTCATGAAGAAGCCTCCACATCCTTTTACCCTTTTTTGTGAACCGTCAGCTCCGGTCCGCCGCCCCGCTTGATTTGCAATGACACCGGAAAAGAGCTAAAATAAATAACAATAAATCATAAAGAAGGAAATAATTCCCGATCTCCGGTGCGCTCCGGCACCGAAAAAAAAGACCTTGCTGCTGGCTGCAGAAGGTCGGTTCCACGCTTATTCGAGAAAATCCTTCAGCCGTTTGCTGCGGCTCGGATGGCGCAATTTGCGGAGCGCTTTGGCTTCGATCTGGCGAATTCTTTCCCGCGTCACGCCGAATACTTTGCCTACTTCCTCCAGCGTTCTCGTGCGGCCGTCATCCAATCCGAAACGCAGGCGAAGCACATTCTCTTCCCGTTCGGTCAGCGTGTCAAGAACATCCTCCAATTGCTCCTTCAGAAGCTCGTATGCGGCGGCATCCGCCGGCGCCAAAGCTTCCTGGTCCTCAATAAAGTCGCCCAGATGGGAGTCGTCCTCTTCCCCGATCGGCGTTTCGAGCGACACCGGCTCTTGGGCAATCTTCATGATTTCCCGCACTTTCTCTACACTGAGATCCATCTCGGCGGCGATTTCTTCCGGTGTAGGTTCCCGCCCGAGTTCCTGCAGCAGTTGTCTCGATACGCGAATCAATTTGTTAATCGTTTCGACCATATGAACCGGAATCCGAATGGTTCTAGCCTGGTCGGCGATAGCCCGGGTAATGGCCTGGCGGATCCACCAGGTAGCGTAGGTACTGAACTTAAAGCCTTTTCTGTAGTCGAACTTCTCTACGGCTTTAATCAGACCCATATTCCCTTCCTGAATCAGGTCGAGGAACAACATGCCCCGGCCCACATAACGTTTGGCGATACTGACGACGAGCCGCAGGTTGGCCTCGGCCAGACGCCGTTTGGCCTCTTCATCGCCGTTCTCGATTCGCTTGGCCAACTCCAGTTCATCGTCCCCGGTTAGCAGGGGAACCCGGCCGATTTCCTTAAGATACATCCGTACCGGATCGTTGATTTTAATGCCGGGAGGCAATGTCAAATCGTCTTCAAAACCGAATTCGTCCCTGCTGGAATCCCGGCCTTCTTCATCGTGGCTCCGGTTGGTCAACTCCTCGTCGCTGTCGCCGGTAATGTCGATGCCCAAGTCCGCCAAATGTTCAAAAAACTCGTCCATTTGCTCCGGATCCTGTTCGAAGGGTGAGAGCTTCTCCATGATTTCTTTATACGTTAACGAAGACCTCTTTTTTCCTTGTTCAATCAGACGGTCCTTGACCTGATCGAGAGTTAGTTCCGTTTCTAGTTCAGTATGTTGATCATTCGTCATTCCTGGCTCCCTCCTCCCTAGAAACATCGAAAGTCCTTCCTTTTACTGTCTCTCTAGGGCTATAATCTCACTTGCAATTTGGGCCGCACGCAAAAAATCGCCGGCTTTCTCGGCCGCAACCATTTCTTCTTTTTTGCGCTTGATTTGTTGCTGGAGAGGTACTTTTTGAATCTCTCTTATACAATCATCGAGCTCCTGCGTGCTCCATTCCTGAGGCGTCTCCATCATGGCGATGGAAATGACGGTCTGCTCCAGCCGTTCATCCTGCAGCGATGAAATGAACCTGCTCGCATCCGGGGCTTTCCCCTGTGCATAATAGGCGTATAGATAAGCAGCGATCGCCGCATGATCTTCGATATTAAAATGGTCCCCGAGCCGTTCCCCGACATAACGGGCAACCTCGTCATCCTGAAGCATAAAGGAAAGCAGCCTTCGTTCCGCAACATGATAAGCGGGCAATAAAACCGGCATCGATGCCTGCCCCTTTTTATGCCTACCATTATTCCACCTTTTGGTCTTATTATCCCCGGGCGGGTTCTTTTTTTGCATCGCTTGGCGTAATTCGTTGCATTCCTGCTTCAAGCTGTCGAAGGAAACCTGTAGATCGGAGGACAATTCCTTTAAGTAAATCTCCCGCTCCGTAGGCGACGACAGAGGTGCGATCACTTCCAGCGCTTCCTTGATGTAGGCCACCTTTCCGTCTTCCTCTAGCAGTATATGGTTTTTTTTCAGATATATAAGCTTAAATTTGACGGATGAAACAGCCCCGTCCAGGATCCGATGCCTGAAACGCTCGCCGCCGTATTTCCGGATAAATTCGTCCGGATCCAGACCTTCGGGCAATAGGGCGATCTTCGTCATAAAGCCGATCGCTTCCAATATCGGGATGCTCTTCAAAGCCGCGGCTTGTCCGGCATTGTCCCCGTCATAGCACACGATCACCTCATCGGCCAGCCCCCTCATCATCGAGGCATGGCTCTCGGTCAAGGCCGTCCCCATCGTGGCTACCCCGTTGTGAACTCCCGCCTCCCAAGCGCTGATTACATCCCCGTATCCCTCAAAAAGAACAAATTGCCGGGTCTTCCGGATCTCCGACTTGGCCTGATGCAGATTGTACAGGGTCCTGCTTTTGCTGAACAATTTGCTTTCCGGGGAATTCAAGTACTTGGGTTGACCTTCCCCCAGAACACGCCCCGCGAAGCCGATCACTTTGCCGTTCCGATTATGCAGCGGAAAAATGATACGATCCCGAAAACGGTCGACGTAGCCGCTTCTGTCCTGCTTGGCGGAAATCAGACCGCCCTTCTCCATCGTTCCCAGATCAAAAGAACGCTTCTCCAAAAATTGAACCAGCGTATCCCAGCGCGCCGGCGCATAACCGATTTGGAACGTGTCGATGGCTTTGTCCGTAAAACCGCGATTCTTCAAGTACTCCATGGCGGGCTTTCCGTGCTCGGTATTCATCAGCAGAAAATGGTACAGCTTGGAGCTCCACTCATTGGCTTGCAGCTGTTGTTCCAGTTCAAGATTTCTAGGTGCCGCTCCTTGGCCTCCGCCCCCGAACTCAAACGGGATATGGGCTTCCTCGGCCATCATCCGGACTGCCTCCGGGAAGGTTAGACCTTCGATCTCCATACGGAACTTGATCGCGTTGCCGCCTTTGCCGCAGCCGTAACAATGAAAAATTTGTCGGTCGGGCGTCACCGTAAAGGAAGGGGTCTTCTCGGAGTGGAACGGACAGAGCCCCTTCATATATTTGCCCTGTTTAGTCAGATGAACGTGCTTGCCGACCGTATCGACGATATCGTGCTGCCGTAAGACCGCCTCGATGACTTCCTCCGGGATTGTGCCTCGTCCGGTATTCATCCAAACCACCTTCATCTTTCATAACACGTAAATAGTTATTCGCTAAAATTACCTATTCTCCTGCAAATCTCGCAAAAGTTTTAACAATACCTCGGTAAAATGAGTCCGGTCCTCATCGGTAAAAGGCTTCGGGCCTTTGGAATGGCGGCCTCCGCGCCGGGCCTTGGCCTGATAATGACGGCGTTCCAGCAAATAATCAATATTCCCCGGGTGATAAATATCGCCCCGGGGAGACATGGTTTTGCAAGATTTGGCAAGGGCCAGCGCGGCCAGACCATAGTCCTGCGTTACGACGATATCGCCGCTTGCAATATGATTGGCAATGTACAGATCGGCGCTTTGCTGGCTTCGGTCCACCTGGACGACCTCCACGCCTTCGCTTTCGCGAAGCACATGATCGTATGAAGATACCATGAGTACCTTGATGCCGAAGCGCCGCGCCGTTTCCGAAATTTCCGCTTTTACGGGACAGGAGTCTCCGTCAACGACGATGCGTGTATGCATGGACTCCCGCCCCCTTCCTTCCATCTATTATGCCCAAACCAGCTTGCCGAAATCGGCGAAAGCCCTGAGATCCTCATCGATCGCGGCGAGCAGCGCCAGCCGGTTGGTCCGGATATCCTCATTTTCCGCCATAACCATGACCGCATCAAAAAACACGGTGATGACTTCCTTCAATTCACCCAGCTTCCGCAGCGCTTCCACGGTGTTGCGTTCAGCGAGCAGATCGCGGTATTCGCCGCTCACGCTGCGCCATGTGTCGTACAGGCTTTTCTCCGCCGGATCCTCAAGCAGATCGGAGCGGACTTTTACGGCCGACGCCTTGGCGGCCAGATTGCTGACGCGGCCGAACGATTCCACCGTCGTTTTGAAATCCTCCTGCCCGTTAACGGCGTCCATTAGAGCGGCCCCGCGCGATACGACGGATACTACATCCTCATATCCGGCCGCCATGACGGCGTCCACCACATCGTAGCGCAAGCTGTCGGACAAGGTTTTTCTGACGCGCAGCCCGAAAAACTCCATCAGGTCCTTCATGATCTCATCGCCCGAGCGTTTAAGCTCATGGAATTGCTGATGTGTTTCGAGAGCGATGACGAACAGGTCCGTCAGGCGGAGCGACAGCTTGTGCTCCAATATAATCTGCACGATGCCCGCAGCCTGGCGGCGCAAACCGTACGGGTCCTGCGAGCCTGTCGGAATAATGCCGATCGAGAAGCATCCGGCGATCGTGTCGATTTTGTCGGCAATGCTGACGATGCTTCCCACGGTCGATGCCGGCACGGCGTCTCCCGAGAAGCGCGGTTGGTAATGTTCGAAGATGCCTTTGGCGACCGCCTCCGGCTCCCCGGCTTTGCGGGCGTAATCTTCGCCCATAACCCCTTGCAATTCCGGGAACTCGTAGACCATTTGCGTAACAAGGTCGAATTTGCAAATTTCCGCCGTGCGGTTGACCGCCTCCGCCTCGCCCGTATCGACGCCGAGCATGGAAGAGAGCTTCTCCGCGTTGCGGCGGATACGGCGGACCTTGTCGCCGACAGTCCCCAGCTCTTCGTGGAACACGATGCTCTCGAGCTTCGACAGCGCGTCCTTAATCGCCAGCTTTTGATCCTCTTCATAGAAAAACTTCGCGTCGGACAATCTGGCGCGCAGCACCTTCTCATTCCCCCGCGCGATGATATCTAGAGAGCGAGCGTCTCCGTTACGAACCGTGACGAAGAATGACAGCAGCTCCCCTTGGTCGTTCAAGACAGGGAAATAGCGCTGATGCTCGCGCATGGAGGTAATCAAAACCTCCTGCGGGATTTGGAGGAAGGACTCCTCGAACTTGCCGAACAACACGGTCGGCGTTTCCACGAGGAACAGCACCTCTTCCAGCAGGTCGTCCTTCACGGCGATATTCCAGCCCTTTTCTTCCGCCAAGGCTTTGATCTGGCGTTTGATCATCTCTTCCCGTTCATTGACGTCGGCGATGACGTGCTGCCCACGCAGGGTTTCCAAATAAGCGGACGGCTCCCCGATCACAGTCTCCTGTCCCAGGAAACGGTGGCCGCGCGTTACGTTGCCGGCTTTAACCCCGGCGATTTCAAGCTCGACGATTTCCTGGCCGAACAAGGCCACCATCCAGCGGATCGGACGGACGAATTTGAAATCATGATTTCCCCAGCGCATATTTTTCGGAAAATTCATCGCCTGAAGAATCCCTTGCAGCCCTTCGGCCACAATCGTTTTCGTTTCCACCCCTGCCCGGCTCTTGCTGACATAGATATATTCCGTCCCGCCGAGTTCCTTAAACGTGAATTGCTCGGGATCTACGCCTTGACTGCGGGCAAAACCGAGCGCCGCTTTACTCCAAGCGCCGTTCTCGTCCAAAGCGATTTTCCGGGAAGGCCCCTTCACCTCTTCATGGACGTCTTCCTGTTTCTCCGCTACCCCTTTGACAAGCACCGCCAAACGGCGTGGCGTGGCGTAACTCTCGATGGAGTCGTAAGGAATCACGGATTCCTCCAGCCATTTCTCCATCCGTTCCTTCAGTTGTTCCATGGCCGCGCGAATAAAGCGGGCCGGCATTTCTTCCAAGCCGATTTCGAACAAAAGATCCTTAGCCACGGACAACGCCCCCTTTCTGCAGCATCGGGAATCCGAGCTTTTCGCGTTCTTCCAGGTAGGTTGCCGCTACCTGACGGGCGAGATTGCGCACCCGTGTTATATACCCCGTCCGTTCCGTCACGCTGATCGCTCCGCGGGCATCCAACAGGTTGAAGGTGTGGGAGCATTTCAGGACATAATCATAGGCCGGGAAAACGAGATGCTGTTCCATCGCTTTGTTCGCTTCCTGCTCGTACATGTTGAACAAGGTGAACAGCATTTTCACATCGGAAATTTCGAACGTGTACTTCGAATGCTCATATTCGGCTTGTTTGAAAACATCACCATAGCTGGTCCCGTCCACCCATTCCAGATCAAAGACATTTTCCTTGTCCTGGATATAAGAAGCGAGACGCTCCATCCCGTACGTAATTTCCACGGCGACCGGATTCGTTTCGATCCCCCCGACTTGTTGGAAATACGTAAACTGCGTAATCTCCATGCCGTCGAGCCAAACTTCCCAGCCAAGTCCCCAAGCTCCAAGGCCCGGATGCTCCCAGTTGTCTTCCACGAAGCGAATATCGTGCTCCAGCGGATTGATCCCCAGCCGGTTCAAGCTCTCCAGGTATATTTCTTGAATATTGTCCGGCGAAGGCTTCAGGATGACCTGAAACTGGTGATGCTGGTACAGCCGGTTCGGGTTCTCCCCGTAGCGGCCGTCCGCCGGGCGGCGGGAAGGTTCGACGTAAGCTACGTTCCACGGCTCCGGTCCGATGGAGCGGAGGAAGGTCATCGGATTCAGCGTGCCCGCGCCCTTTTCCACATCGTACGGTTGTACGACGATGCAGTTTTGTTCCGACCAGAACTGCTGCAGGGTCAAGATCATTTGTTGAAAATTCATGAACCACAACTCCTTTACACTTGGTATGCCAAATTCAGCGGGAAGAACCGGGACGCAAAAAAAGCCCCCGTCTCTACGCCTGCTGTCAGACGTAGGGACGAGAGCTTGCTCCCGCGGTTCCACCCTACTTGATTTGCGGGGGCATCCAGGATAACATGCCGCACCTCAAATCCGCTTTTCACGTACGTTGGCTCATGCTCCCGGGGCGCCGTTTCATGAGTCCTTCCGTCCGGGCTTGCACTGTCCCCGGCTCGCTGCAGCGGTGTCGTTCCCATTACTTTTCCCGTTCAACACATGAGTTCCCCCATAAACCATTTTACCTGAATCACGGGGGAAATTCTCATTTATAATATATGATTTTACGAGCTTCGTCAAATCTCGTATTTGTCCAATTGGTCTAAAAATTGACGCGACTTAAGCCGAAGGCCGAGCTGCATGTCCATAAAATGGCGCATGACCGTTTTTAGCTCTTGTTTCGTCGCCTCTTTGACTTCGATGTTTCCGAGCCTTCTCAGATCCATCTTTTCAAACAGCGACAGCAGTTTAAATGTGCCCGGCGATATTTGCAGCGCCGCCGGGTCATGATGACGGCAGGAACGGCAAAGTTTGCCCCCCAGGCGCGGACTGACGACCAGAAGATCGTCGGTGCGGCCGCAGGAAATGCACGCCTCGAAGGACGGGCCGTAACCGGCCGCCTGCAGTATTTTCATCTCGAACAGATGGATCACGATTTGCGGATCTTTACCGGCCGACAATCCTTCAAGACACGCCTTTAGCTGGGTAAACCAGAAGCTCCCCACCTCTTCGTCCTGCAAGGTTTTGTCTAACAGCTCGCAAGCATAGGACGCATAGGCCGCCAGAAACAAGTCCTCGCGCAGCGCGGCGTGAGCATCGATCAACTCCCCGGCATTCAGCGTTCCGAGTCCGCCGTTCTGCCGGAAAAACACATATTCCCCGTAGGTGAACAGCTGCGTCATCGCCGCGTGCCGGCTTTTGATTTTTTTCGCCCCGCGGACCAAAACCCCGATCTTTCCGCTGGTTTCGGTGCACAACGTGATGATCTTGTTCCCTTCGCCGTAATCCATGCTGCGGATGACGATTCCTTCCACCCTGTATAGCATGTCTTTTCCCCCAAGCTCGACCTGTTTCAATACAGCGCTGTTCAAGAACCGTTGCCGGTTATGAACATCCTCAGAACTGTTCCGCCGTCTCCTCCTCGACGGTCAGTTCCTCCGCCGCCGCAACCTCTTCGTCGGGATTGCCGCTGGCTTCTTTATAAAGCAAGTAAGCATCGACATCTCCAGTCATCGCAAAATACTTCCACGAAAAATCTCGCATTCGTATTCATCCTTTCTTCGGAAATGACGCGTGCATCTTCAAAGAATAGGATGTGCGGGCGGAGGCGAACTATGCGTTGCAATAACTCCCAGTATAAAACAACTTGATTCGTCTTTTAAGCATCCCGGTGAAAACCGAGGTCCTTCAAGATCCGTTCCTGGTTGCGCCAATCTTTCTTGACTTTTACCCATAACTCCAGGAAAATCTTCGATCCGAGCAAATTTTCGATGTCCTGTCTGGCCAGCTTGCCGACCTCTTTTAGGAGGGAGCCCTGCTTGCCGATGATAATGCCTTTTTGCGAATCCCGTTCCACAAAGATCACCGCCGAAATGTAGACGACCCCATTCTCTTCCACTCTCATGTCTTCGATCGTCACGGCGATCGAGTGCGGAACCTCTTCCCGAGTCAGATGCAGGATTTTCTCACGAATGAGCTCGGCGCAGACGAACTGTTCGGGATGGTCGGTGACCTGGTCTTCGGGATAATATTGCGGACCCTCCGGCAAATACTTGCCGATTTGTTCGAGCAGGGTGTTCACGTTATTTCCCAGCTTGGCCGAAATCGGCACAATTTCCGCAAAATCATAAAGCTTGCGGTATTCTTCAATGATCGGTAGCAGTTCCTCCGGCTGGATGCGGTCTATTTTGTTCAGTACCAAAATAACCGGAGTGCGAACATCCTTCAGCCGTTCGATGATGAACCGGTCTCCGCCGCCCAATCCTTCCGCGGTATCGACCAGGAATAAAACGGCCTCGACTTCGCCGAGCGTGTTGAGCGCCGTTGTGTTCATATAATCGCCGAGTTTGGACTGCCGTTTATGGATTCCCGGGGTATCCAGAAAAACGACCTGCATTTCCTCGGACGTATATACGCCGTGTATTTTGTTTCGCGTCGTTTGCGGCTTGTCCGACATGATTGCGATTTTCTGACCGATAATCTGATTCATGAGCGTGGACTTTCCGACATTCGGCCGGCCTACGATCGCGACAAATCCGGATTTGAATTTATTTTTCGCCATGATGTTAGTCCTTTCCGTTTATTCGCCAGGATTACAGATCCGACGAGCTGAAGTAGAAGGGCAGCAGCTCGGCTACGGTCGTCTCGCGGATCGCTCCCTTAAGGTTTCCAAGGATGACCGGCATATCCGGTCCGCACAGCTCCAGCATCACCTGACGGCATACGCCGCAAGGGGCGATCGGTTCGTCGGTGTCGCCAACGATAGCCATCGCCCGAAACGTCCCGGGCTTTAGCCCGTCGGCGACAGCCCGGAACATCGCGGTCCGCTCCGCGCAATTGGTCGGCGCATAGGCGGCGTTCTCTATGTTGCAGCCGTGGTGGACATGTCCGTTCTCATCCAGCAGAGCGGCCCCGACCCCAAACCCCGAATAGGGGATGTAAGCTTTTGTACGTGCTTTTATCGCTTCCTGAAGCAGTTCACTATGAGTCATTGATTTCATCTCCTTATCTTGAAGCGTTCCAGGGACCCAGAGCAGTATAGGCAGTATCGCTTACGACACCCACCCGAAGGCTCTGCCGACCGGTTCATAGAACAGTAAAATCCCGATGAAGACGGCAAAAGCCGCGGCGACCAAAACCGCTCCGGCCGCGGCATCCTTGGCCAACTTGGCCAATCGATGCCATTCCGGAGCCGCCAGATCCACTGCAACTTCGATTGCGGTATTGATCATTTCCGCCGTGATGACCAGGGCTATGACCAGAAGCAGAACCGCCACATCCCTTGCCGGCAGGTGAAAGTACAACGCGGCAAGGATCACGACAATGGCTGCCGCCGTATGGAACCGCAGGTTACGCTCCGTCTTCAGAGAAGCGAGAACGCCATCCCAAGCGTTTCGGAAGGCGTCCCGCCATGTTCGCCGCAGCTTCATTACCGAACGAGCCCGACCTGAGCCAGCGCGGCTTCCTGTTTATCCATCATAACCTTCTCGCTCGCCGTATCCTGGTGGTCGTAGCCGAGCAGATGGAGAAAACCGTGCACGACCAGAAACCCGATTTCCCGCTCCAGCGAGTGGCCGTACTCCTCGCTTTGCGCTTGGGCGCGCTCCACCGAAATAACAATATCGCCGAGCACGTCCGCCAATTCGTCCAGTTCCTCCCCCTCTTCAAGCTCGTAAACGATGTCCAGCTCTTCTTCCAGCGATTCGTTCATAGCGAAGGATAGGACATCCGTCGGGCGGTCAATACCGCGGTACTCGCGGTTCAATTCATGAATGGCTTCATCGTTCACAAAGGTGAGCGCGACTTCGCCTTCCGAAATTCCCTCTGCTTCTCCGGCCTTCTGCAGCAGCCGGTCGAGCAGTCCGATCAGCTCGTCGCCGATCTCGAGTACATCCTGTTCATTGTTCCAAACCAGATTGAGCGCCATTGGCTTCCATCCCCCTGTCCTTCTCGTCATTTCCTTTGGTCTTCTTGATCTGCTCCGGGTATTCGATCCGGGAATGGAAGATCCCCATCACCGTCTCTTTCAACGTCTGGGCGATCAGATCAAGCTCGCGCATCGTCAGGTCGCACTCGTTAAACTGATGGTCGTCGAGCCGGCTTTTGATAATTTTCTCAATCATCGTCTCAACCTGTTCCACCGTCGGTTTACGAAGCGAGCGGACCGCCGCCTCCACGCTGTCCGCAATACCGACGACCGCCGCCTCTTTCGATTGGGCCTTCGGACCGGGATACCGGAAATCATCCTCGGTGAAATCCGGCTCGACGCCCTGTTCTTCCGCCAAGGCCAGCGCCTTGTGGTAGAAATAATGCAGGAAGGTCGTACCGTGATGCTGCTCCGCTATGTCCCGGATCGGCTTCGGCAGTTTGTATTCTTTCTGCATCTCCACCCCGTCGCGGGCATGGGCTATAATAATCGATTTGCTGAGCTTAGGATCGATAAAATCATGCGGGTTCTCCATATTGTTCTGATTCTCGATAAAATAGCTGGGCCGCTTCGTCTTGCCGATATCGTGATAGTAGGATCCGACCCGGCATAGCAAGCCGTCCGCGCCGATCGCTTCGGCGGCGGCTTCGGCCAAATTTCCGACCATGACGCTGTGATGATAAGTCCCCGGCGTCTCCGTCAGCAGCTTGCGCAGCAGCGGATGGTTCGGGTTGGACAGTTCCACCAGCTTCAAGGCGGACAGTATGCCGAAGGTCACTTCAAAGAACGGCATCAGCCCGATGACGAGAATCGTCGTCAGCAGGCCGCCGACAATCGCGAACCCGATCGCGTACAGCGTGCTTGACTCCGTCCAGCCGTCATTATTCAGCAAAATCATGGTGAAAACCGCGGCCGATCCGAACAAACAGATCATGATGCCGGCTTTTAGCAGCGTGGAACGCTGGCTGGCCCGGTGGATCGCAAAGATCGACGCAAATGATATAACAAGCGCGAAAAAGCCGAATTCAAAATCAAAAATCTGTCCTTGGTGCACGTTGAGAATCACGCTGGCCAGGATGCTGAACAGAATCGAGCAGATGTAAGCCAAGGACAGATCGATCAACAGCGTGATCAGCATGGCTCCCGTCGCCACCGGGGCGAGATACCCGATATAGGCGCGCTGCTCGTTTTGAACAATCGCGGTAATGTGCATGGATACGATCGTAATCAGCACGATCATAAGCAGCATGACAAACTGCGAGTTGTTATATTTGAAGCGGCTTACGCCTTCCGATTGCCGCATAAACATGATCAACCCGATCGTCATCAGCGTCGACAGCAGCACAAGTCCGAATTGGGGCCAATAGTTGACCTCATCCTTTAACAATCCGTTTTTTTCAAGCAGCGCGTACATTTCTTCGGTAATTTTCTCGCCTTTTTTTACAAGCACGTCGCCCTGCTTAATATAAACGGTCGGCGTGTTCTCCCGGGCCTCCACCTTGGCGGCTTTCGTCGCTTCCTCGTCGTAGAACTTGTTGGCCGTGATAGATAAGCGAGCCAGTTCCTGCACGACCTCCCGGGAAATGCGTTTGCTGAGCGAGCTGGTGCTGACCATCTCGGCCACTTTGGCCCGAGCCGTTTGCGCATCCACGATTTGATCGGTCATGAGACGGGCCACGATGTCCGCGGCAACCGGCTTCATTTCATTAATATCCTCCGGCGTGAGCCGCGGGATCTTGATGAACGTCTCCTCGGAAATCTGGTACTGCTGCTCATCGACCTTCTGCGTCACTTCCTGAAACAGCGTCGGCGAATAGTTGTCCGAATTGCGGTTATTCATGATGAAATTTTGGATATGATCCTTCACGCGCTGCGGCAGTTCTTCCCGGTAAATATCGATCTTGTCCGCCGTCGCCACTTGATCGTCCTGGTTCAAACGAAAAATCCGGTCCAGAAGATTGGCGACCAGCGCCTCGTTGCGGAGCGGAATAATGGTGTAAACCTGCCCGACTTTTTCGGCCGCTTCCTCCTGGGCCTTTAATGTCGCTTTCGTATCCGGGATCTCCATAGGCGCCAAAATTTCCTTATCGCTTGGCATCCCCACGGCTATATCATAAGTTTCCGGCAAAAGTTTGGGAGCCATGCTTATATAAAGCATGGCTACGAGCACTACATACAGGACGTATCGGACCGACCCGCTGGTCCTCCATCCCGCTGTGGTGGAATTAAATTTATTTTTTCCTTGATCGCTCTTTGAAGTCATAAAGACAGCCCTCCTGAAAAATTTAAAGGCTTTGGTTTCCGGAATTCGGCACGGCCCGGGACTTCAGCGAAGAACTCCGGGCGCCTATCGGCAGCGATGCCGGCCGGAACGTTCGGAGGCCGGATTAACCCTGATTTTCAGCAGCACGGTCGTAAGCTACAATAATCTTTTGGACGAGCGAATGCCGGACCACGTCCGAATCCGCGAAATAGACAAATCCGATTTCCTCTACGGATTCAAGTATCCTTCTGGCTTCCACCAGGCCCGATTTCTTTCCTTTCGGCAAATCGATTTGCGTAACGTCTCCGGTGATCACCATTTTTGAGCCGAATCCGAGCCGCGTAAGAAACATTTTCATTTGCTCGGGCGTCGTATTCTGCGCCTCGTCCAGGATAATGAAAGAATCGTCCAGCGTCCGTCCGCGCATATAGGCGAGCGGAGCGATTTCAATAAGCCCGCGCTCAAGCGCCTTGGCCGTTTGTTCCGGCCCCATCACGTCGTAAAGGGCGTCATACAGCGGCCGCAAGTACGGATCCACCTTTTCCTGCAAATCGCCCGGAAGGAAGCCGAGGCTCTCCCCCGCTTCGACGGCGGGCCGGGTTAGGACGATCCGTTTAACCGCCCCTTCCTTCAAGGCCGTGATCGCCATGACGACAGCCAGATAAGTTTTCCCCGTTCCGGCGGGCCCGACACCAAACACGATGTCGCGCTTACGAATCGTCGTGACGTAATGCTTCTGGCCGATCGTCTTGACCCGAAGCGGTTTACCGCGATAGGTCACCGCAATCTCGCCTTTATATAAATCAAGCAATTGATCGGCGCGAAGCTCCTTCGCGAGATCGATCGCATAAAGAACATCTCTTTCAGTAAGAATATACCCGTTGCGCACCAGTTGCAGCAGCACCTCGAACAATTGCTGGGCGCGCTCCACTTCATAAGCTTCGCCGCGGATCGTGATCTCCGACTCTCTCAGGACGACGCCCGCTTTAAAATGCTCCTCCACCAGTTTCAAAAAGGCGTCCTGAGGACCGAACAAGGCCAGCCCCTCACCGGCGTTTTGAAGCGATATTTTTATGTTCTGTTGTTGTTCTGACAAATAGCCTCATTCTCCTTGGTCATGTACTATGGGAAGTTCTTCCGCTATATTTTGCTCCACTTCAAAAAGCACTTTCATATAAACTTTACCATTGTCTGTCTTCTCATGCAAAATTTTTTGACTCAAAACAACGCTATCCGCCCCGTTTTTTGCCACGATATCCCTTTTCGCCCGCTCAATTCCGTCACGAATCGCCTTATCTTTCGAAAGCTTGATTTCGAGTTCGGTCGTTTCCAGCACTTTTTCGCTCATCCAGCCGATCGGCAGCTTAAAGCTTCTCCAGGTCAACGGATTGAATTCCGTCATCACCTGATAGTGTTCGAAGGGGGTCCTGCCGTAGCCGGAGAGCTGAATCGCCGTATTTCCGAAGTAAAGATATCCTTGCTCCTTCTTTTCGCCGGTATATACCCGTTGCTTGCGAACCAACGGTACTTCGATCCGATATTCGTGCCAGACATTACCCTTTACTTCCCCTTTGGAAACAACCTGTCCTCCGCCCTGGAAGCCGGAGATCAAAATTTGGCCTTTCTTGACGCGGTCGTTTTTCTTTACTTCGGGCTGCCCTTTCTCCGCATAAATATACGTGATCACCGCGTCGGCCGTGCTGATCAAGTGCCTCGGGCTCATCAGCTTTTTCTCCTTCGGCTGCGTCGCTTCGACAATCTGGATCGATACCCGCGTCCCGGTCCGGGACACGCCGACCCATGACGTCCCCGGCAGCTTCCGGTTCAATTCGGCCGAGAGCTTGTCCTGCCGCGGCAAGGCGAAAATCCATTGAAACGGATACAGCCCCTCTTCCCGGGCGATTTTTAGAACATCTTCCTCCGGAATTTCGACATTTCCGTTTACTTCGATATCCCATACCAGCTGCGACAGGCTGAATATGACGGCGATGAATAGGGCAAATCCGAAGACGAACCATTTTCGTCCCCATAATCGGAGGAGGGCAAAAGGCAGCCCCGAACGATGCTGCACGCGGACCCGGCAGCCTGTCCGGCGGAGCAGCGGACGCAGCCGAAAAAAGTCCGCCACGTGCATCGTCATCTTCATGCTTCCGTCCGGCAAAGGCTGCAAATCCCAAATCTCAATGCCCTGTCCCGCCAGCTCGTTAATAAGCCGTTCGATCGAACCGCCGCGGACCAGCACGCCCACGGCTCCCCGCAATTGGGAAAATACCGGTGATTTCACTAGGATTCCTCCATTCCGCGATATTTAATGCCGTGGATCCGCCCTTCGATGACGACTTCCTGCGGCATGATTTCCCTGATCACCAGTCCGCTGCCTTCGACCTCCAGCGTGCCTTGGCTAAGCTCCAGCTGCAAGGATTCGGGGGAAAAATGCACGACGCCCCGGTGATTTTCTATGTATAATTGCTTACCTCCGATCAAGGTGAGCCTAGGCAAATCGAATACGAGATCACTCGGCAGGTCGAGCGCATCGACCGTCCATTTGCGAATTTTGCGGACAAACCGGCTCATATGAGGCAATCCTCCTTCCCCTACTCTACACCCTATGCGGAAGGTCACGGATTTATGAGAAACAGAAAAAACACCCTCTACAGAAGTAGAGAGTGTTTACTTTGGCTTAACTATGGCAAAAGCTGTTGCACTGCCTGATTTACGAGTTTGCCATCCGCCCGGCCTTTGACCTTGGGCATAAGCGCGCTCATCACTTTCCCGATTTCAGCTTTCGAAGTAGCACCGGTTTCCTGGATGGTCTGCTGTACAATAACTTTAATTTCTTCTTCGCTCAGCTGTTCGGGAAGGTACTCGGCAATAATCTCGGCTTCCGCTCTGACACCTGCGGCAAGATCGTCTCGACCCGCTTTTTCAAATTCTTGGAGGGCATCTTTGCGCTGTTTGATTTCACGACTTAGGATATCAAGCACTTCATTATCGTTCAAAGGTCTTTTCAAATCTATTTCAAGATTCTTAATCGTAGCACGAACCATTCGAATGGTGGAGAGTTTGAACTTGTCTTGACTCTTCATCGCTTGCTTCATATCTTCGTTCAATCGCTCGCTAAGACTCATGGTAGCCAAATCCTCCTAAAACTTTCTTTTACGAGCAGCCTCAGACTTTTTCTTGCGCTTTACGCTTGGCTTTTCATAATGCTTGCGTTTCTTCACCTCAGCCAATACGCCATCTTTAGCGATGGAACGTTTAAAGCGACGAAGTGCAGCATCAATTGTCTCG
Organism: Paenibacillus sp. alder61; assembly: GCF_020179875.1. Lineage (NCBI taxonomy): Bacteria > Bacillati > Bacillota > Bacilli > Caryophanales > Paenibacillaceae > Paenibacillus > Paenibacillus sp. alder61. The sequence goes on along the minus strand of NZ_JAIUDG010000006.1, from coordinate 157,639 downwards.
TTTTTGCGAACTTTAGTTTCAGACACCAGTTTTCCCTCCCTCCGACCAGACCGTCCAAGAGCATAACACGGTTCATCAAATTTCATTATAGGGGAAAAATAAATAGGGTGTCAACCTGGGTACCCTAAATTTAATATATGGAAGAAAAAACGCGCCGATCAGGTGTGCGAATCCGAATTCGCCACCAGCGCCCCAAGCCGCGTTCCGCCGAGCAGATGGTAGTGGATATGGTAAACGGCCTGTCCGCTGTCCGAGCCGCAATTGTTGATCAAACGGTAACCGCTCTCCGCGACGCCCAGCTTCTTGGCCGCCTCTTGGGCCACCCGGTGCATCTCTCCGATGAGGGCAAAATCCTCTCCCTCGGCATCGTTCATCGTGGCGATATGTTTCTTCGGAATAATCAGCACATGCGTCGGAGCGGCCGGCTGAATGTCGTGAAACACCAGGAACCGCTCGTCTTCGTACACTTTATTCGAAGGAATGGAACCTTCCGCAATTTTGCAAAACAAACAGTTATCCATCTTAAAACCCTCCTGAATTTTAACTTGGGCTATCTATATACCTCGCAAAACCTATCATACCGGAAAATGGCAAAAAAAAGAAGCACCCTGCTCACTCAGCGAGTTCGCGTTTCGCACGGACGTATTGGACCGAAATAAGGAGTCTCCATCTCTCTGTTACCAATACGTCCGCCGGGGTGCTTATCAAAATTGATGTCGGCTAACTGTAGTATAACAGCAGGGTGATACTGTATCTGTGATTCGCATCACCCTCCCACTATTTTTTTACATTTGCTCCAGCATGATTTTGGAGCCCGCCCCTCCGCTTTCCGCAGGGATAACGACCAGCTTGCGGGCCAGGCGGGCGCGCAGCTCGGTGACGTGAGTGATGATCCCCACGGCCAGATGATCGTGGTGCAGATGCTCGAGCGAGGTAATCACCGTATCCAAAAGCTCGGGATCAAGGGTCCCGAAACCTTCGTCCAGAAAGAAAAATTGCAGCGGATACTGGCCCCGCAGCTGAATTTGCGCCGATAACGCCAAGGCCAAAGCCAGTGAGGTCAGGAAAGTCTCTCCCCCCGAGAGCGTGGACACCGGACGCTTGACCCCGCCGTTGGCATCATCGCAGATGACGAATCCGCCGCCGGAGTCCGTCTCCAAAGCATAGCGCTGCTTGGTGAGGGAGCGAAGCCGCCCGGATGCCGCACGGCTGACGCTCATGAGCTGTTCCTCCGCCACATATTCGACGAAGGCGTTGCCGCGCAGGGACGACTGAAGTTTGCCGAGCAGCCCGAACCTGTGCTCCAACTGAAGCCGTTTGTCCTCGAGTTCCTTCCAACGAAGGTGCCTGCGCTCCAGATCCTCCAAATCCCTTTCGGCTCTGGCTTTAGCCTGAAGCGCCGCCTCATCCTGCGCCCTGGACTGCTCCAAGGCTTGACTGCACGCTTCCCACTCGGCTTCGGTGACGATCCTGCCGCCGAGCTTGGCATCCAGTTCTTTCAGCCCGATTTCATGCTCGCGCTCCTGTTCCCGGTGAACGCGGATGCGTTCGGCCAATCCTTCGGTCTGCGCCGGTTCCAAAAACGCCTCGCGGACTTCTTCCTCCGCCTGAAATGGAGAGGAGGACAGCTCGCTGCGCCAGCGTTCCTCCCACTCCTTCTCTTGCTCCACCGCGGCCGTCAACGCCTGACGGGCCAAAGCGTCGGCCTGCGCGGTGTCCCGATGCACGGCTTCGGATTCCGCCTGCGATCTCCGGCTCCGCTCCACTGCCGTGCGCAGCCCTTCCAGTTTCTGCCCGGCTTCGGCCACGGCCGCTTCGAGCGGAGCTTCCCCGATCCAGGAAATGAGACGCTCGTGCTTCTCCTGATACAGCGAAGCTTTGCCTTGCTCCTGAACCTCCCACTGAAGCAGGAGTTTGTCCCGTTCGTTCAAGTCCCGTCCGAGCTCGGCGATTCTGGCCGTTTTTTCCTCGATAAACGGGATGCTGACGGCTAACCGCTGCTTGACGTCTTCGCTCCGGCGGTCCTTTTCGTCCAGGTCCAGGCGGAGTCTCTCCGCCTCTTCCGGAGTCATTCCGCCGAACTCCCGGGCCCAGTCGCTTCGCTTGCTTTCCAGTTCCGCACGAGCGCCGGCGCTTTTTAATGCCATCTGCTCCAGCAGCTCCCGGGCCGCCGCGGCCTCCGCTCTGGCGGCCGCCAAACCGGCCTGGATTTCGCGCTGCTGCCCTTTGACGTCGCGCACTTCACGCTGGAGATCGTCAAGCACCGGTCGCAGCTGCGCTTGTCTCTGGCGGAGCTCATGTACCTGTGCTAATACAGAGGCAACATCCGACGCGTCGACGGATATCGGCTCCTCCGGCTCCTTCAGCGCCTCCGCCGCGGCCGCCGCCTCCCGGCGTACCGCCCCCGCCATAGGGCTTAAGCTCTCCGCAGCGTCCAACAGTTCCAGCTGAGTGCGGCACTGGTCCGCGTCCCTGGAAAGGGCGTGACGCCAGTCGCGCATGCCGGACAAAACGGCGGACAGCTCGTTCAGTTGCTCCTCCCCGGAGTTCGGCTCTCCGGATGCAGCCTCGTCAACCGCGCCCGGATGGTGCAGGGAACCGCAAACCGGACAAGGCTCTCCGTCGCGCAGCCGCTCCGCCAACCGGCGGGACCACGCCTCCTCCTCCCTCTGTTTCAACAGAAGGCGCATCGACGTCTCCATCCGCCGGGCTTGCGCTTCCAAGGCGGCGCCTTCCGCTTCCAGGGTCTGCAGCCGGCCCAGGCATTCCGCCGCCGTTTCGGCAAGCTTCCGCCCGAGCTCCAGCGCGTCCCGTTCGCGGGTCAGCATCCGGGCGAGCGTCTGCTCCGCCTGCTCCGCTTTTTCACGCTGACGGCTCTCCTCCCGCATCGCCCGTTCCGCTTCCTGCAGGCACCGCTCGAGGTGCTGCTTGAGCAGAACGGCGGACTGGATGTTCTGGCGCTCCGCCGGCTTGACTTCGCATTCCTTAAGCTGCGCCTCCAGCTCTTGCTGGCGCTGCTTCGCTTTCGCGAGGAGCTGCTCCTCCTTGTGCAGCTCCTCCGCGGCCGCCCGGCGCCGGCTCGCCCCCTGCTCGCGGGAGGCCGCAAGCTCCCGCAGCTCCGCGGCCAGCGCATCGCACTCGCGCTGGAGCAGACGCGCTTGCTCCAGCTGATCCAGGCGCAGCAGCAGGGCCGGCTCGTCCCTGCTGAGCGCCCCCGCGGCCGCCTCCGCTTCGGCGGCGGCCCGGGCAGCGGCGGCCTGCCCAGCGGCGGCCGCCTCCGCGGCGCGGGCGGCGGCGGCCCCACGTTCCTCCGCCTGCCGCCGCGCCGCCTTCCAGGCCGTGAGCACCGGCCTGAGCGTTTCCGCGGCCTGTGCCCGCGCCAGGCGCGTCTCCTGCTCGCGGACCGCCGCGTCCCGCTCGCGCAGCGCCGCCAAAAGAGCGGCGCGCTCGGCCCGCTCCCGGCTGAGCTCGCGCACCTTGGCCAGCTCAGCCGCCCTATGCTGGGCTTCGCCGAGCTCCCGCCGGCGAGCCTCGGCCAGCTCGGCGGCCGACTGAAGGGCGGCTTGGGCTCCTTGCAGCGCCTCTTCCGAGGCGTCACCCAGCCCCTGCTGCTCGGCCGCCAGCTGCTTCAAGCGCTGCTCCGTCTCCTTGACCTGCTTGCTGAGCTTTTGAGCCAGCAGGTCCCCGTACTTTTCCAGGTGAAAGAGCCGCTGCAGCATCTGCCTGCGGTCCACGCCTTTCAGCGACAGAAACTCGGCGAATTTCCCTTGCGGCAGAACGACCGCCCGGGTGAAATCGTCCATTTTCAACCCGATTTTCTCCTCCACCTGCCGCGTGACCTCGGCGAGCTTATCGGCCAGCACCCTTTCCCCTTCCGGGGTAATCTCGATGAAGCGGCTGATCGTATTGCTCACGGAAAGCTCGCCCTGACGCTTAAAACGGCGCTCCACCCGGTACCGTTCCGCCCCTTTGGCACTCATCAGCTCAAAGGTAAAGGCGACGAACAGAGCGTCCTCGGAATGGTTCATGATGCCCTGGGTCCCGCCGGATGCCCGGCCCACTTTGCCGTACATCGCCAGGGTAATGGCGTCCAGCAGCGTGGATTTCCCGCTGCCCGTAGGCCCGAAAATCCCGAACAGCCCGGTATCGCAGAGGGCGGTAAAATCGATTTCCTGCATTTCCCGATAGCTTTGCAATCCCGACAATTTCAGACTGATCGGCTTCATTCGTCCGCCTCCCCTTCGCGGGCTTCCTCGTCGTCGGCGATCAAGGACATAAACAGCTCCACCAGCTCGTCCTCCGGCTCCGCCCCGCCGCTCTGCCGCTGATAAAATTTCCGGAACAGCTCGTGAACCGGCATTTGGGAGCGCGAAGCCGTCTCCTCCTCCGATTCCCGGCCCGGATAGATCGGGCGAATATGAACGATCCCTTCATGCGCCTTGCGCAGCTTTTGAATCTCGCCCATGGACATCGCCTCGGTCAGATGGATCTCCAGATCGATGAACGCATGGCGGTCCCGTCCTTCCTCGAGGAATCGCCATGCTTCCTCCAGCCCGCCACGACAGCTCCAATGGACCAGCGGTTTCCCGCTGCTCAAAAACAGCTCCTCCAGTTGCGGCGTCCCCCCCGGGGCCACATCCAGCTGCATCACCGATTTGGCTTGTCCCGCTTCCGAAAAACTGTAGGACAGCGGGGAACCGCTGTACCGGATCAAGCCGCTTCCTTTAACCGCTTGCGGCCGGTGCAGGTGGCCCAGCGCCGTATACTGCGCACCGGTATCCAGAGCGGAAGGATCGACAGTGTAGGCGCCGCCGACCTGGATCGGCCGTTCGGAGTCGGATTCCACGCCGCCCAGCACATAAATGTGACTCATCGCCAAATTGACCGTATCCTTGCGGAAAGCTCCCGCAAGCTGCCGCATCAGTTTGCCGACTTTGGCGCTGTAGGCCAATCGCAGCTCGGTCTCGTCCCCGTCGCCGGCCAGCAGCTCGGCCAGCCGGGACTCCGACGGATAAGGCAGCGCGGCGATCATCGCGGTTTCACTGGTCCTCGGCACCGGAACCCGCACCGTTTCCGCCGTAGGCAGGCCGATGAGCGAGATGCCCCGGCCGGCGACGAGCGGAGCGGCGGCCGACACCCGTTCCGGCTGGTCGTGGTTCCCGGAAATGACCACAAGCTGCCGGCCCTTCTCCGTCAATCGGGCCGCCGCTTCATAGAACAACCGCTCGGCCGCGGCGGGCGGGTTCACACTGTCATAGACATCGCCGGCCATCAGGATGATGTCCGCCTGCTGACGGTCCGCCATCAGCACCAGCTCGTCGAGGAATTGCTCCTGTTCGGCCAGCCGGCTCCGCCCCTCCAAAGTGCGGCCAAGATGCCAATCCCCCGTATGCAAAATGCGCATGTTTTCCTTCCCCCTCAACTTACAAACAGAAAACTCCTGTTTTATTCCTTTTCCTGCATATATCGTCAAATCCTCCGTCAAGGTCCGGCGCGATCACAGCTTCACCGCTTCTCCGGTATCGAAGAAATACAGCCACTTCTCATCCACGGGGACACCGGTGATGTCCTCCACCGCGGATGCGTACAATTCCAGTTGGAAACGGTAGGCCTCCGTCAGCGCTCCGATGCCGCCGCGATGCGGCAGCACCCGATCGCTTTTGTAATCGACCAAAATTTGCCGACCTTCCGCGAAAAAGAGACAGTCGATGATCCCTTGGATCAGCACGATCTCCTGGTCTAACCCTCCCGATATCGACAGTTCGGGGGTCCCGCCGTCCCCGAGCGGTCCCTCAACAAGCGGGGCCAGCCGGGGATAAGCCTGCGCGGCCGATAGGCCGTAACTGAACGGCATCTCGCGGCGAACCCAATCGGCTTTGGCGAGCAGCGCCCCCAGCGGGCTGCGAAGGAAATCGGCGATGCGTCCGGTGTCCAGCGCTTCCGCCTGTTCACTTGTCATGATCTGCCGTTCCACCAGCCAAGCCAGCGTTTCCCGAACCGTCTTCTCCCCGGGTTCCCGATCAAAAGGCAAGTGCTGCATGATCGTATGATAGGCGGTGCCCCGTTCGGTCGGCGTCATCCGCGCCTGTTCCATAAAACGGGGACGATGTAGATGCAGCGTAAAATCGATTGCCTCCTCCGGCTTCTCCAGCTCTCTGCGCAGTTCACGCCCGGCAAAAACATCGCTCGGCGGTTCCTCCTGGTCCGCCAGCATTCTTTTCATTTCGGTGACCGAGGTTTTGGCCGAAATGCGCGTAGCGGCTTCAAAAGGATAGGACCAATCGAGGCGGGCGTCGATCTCATCGTTAATTCCGGCTTCACCCTCCTGCCCCGTCATCGGTACCGGCCCTGCCGACAGCAGCGACTGAAGCATAGAGGCGTTCCAGTCCGACTCTTGATCCGAACCGGTTCCGGCATCGTCCACCGCCGCGGAAACGGCCGCCTCCGCTTGCGATTGGAGCATCTCCCTTGCCGGGATGAAGCCGATTACCCACTCCGCGGCGGTCAGGTCCGGCATGGAAGCCGCGGGCTCCGGCAAGCCGGCAAAGCGGCGAAGTTCCGCCGCGGCCGGATGCCTGATCAGCGAAGGGCCGATCCAATCCAGATAAGATCGGCTCCGGGCCAGCAAATAGTCCGGCAGTTGCTCTTCGCCGACCTCCAGCGCGCTCCCCCACGCTTCAGCCGACTTCGCCAAGTCCTTGACCGATGAAACGAGGATCAGTTTATCTTTGGGCCGGGTCAAAGCCACGTAAAGCACCCGCATTTCTTCCGCAAGCAGCTCCATTTGCGCCCGACGGCGTATCGCCAGATTCGGCAGCGTCGGGTAACTGACCCGGAGTGCCGGGTCCACGAATCTCGGGCCGAAACCCATCTCTTTGTGCATCAGGAAGCTGGCGTTCAAATCCTGACGGTTGAACATTTTGGACAACCCTGCCACAAACACGACCGGGAACTCCAGCCCTTTACTCTTGTGGATGGTCATGATTTGCACCGCATCCTCCTGACCACCGGCCGATGCGGCAGCGCCCAGATCGCCGCCGTTTTCCCGAAGGCGTCCTACGTAGCGCAAAAAGCGGAACAACCCTCTGGAAGAGGTCGTCATTTCAAATTGGCGGGCCCGGTCATAAAGCGACCTCAAATTTCCCTGCCGCAACGATCCACCCGGCAGCCCTCCGACCCAGTCCAGGTACCCGGTCTCCCGGTAGATCCCCCAGATCAGGCGGCTCAGCTCGCCTTCCCGGGCTTCGGCTCTCCAGCGTTCCAACTGGCTTAAAAAGCCGCGCAATTTTAGGGCCAGCGGCGCGGCCTGATCATCCGTTTCCCCTTCCGCCGCCTCCAGCACCGCATCGTAATAGCCGCCCGATCCCGAAGCCAGACGGATTTCCGCCAGCTCCTCCTCCGTCAGCCCATAGATCGGCGAGCGAAGGACCGCAGCCAGGGGGATATCCTGGCGCGGGTTGTCGATGACTTGCAGCAGCGACAGCATCGTCTCCACTTCCGAGGCCTGGAAGTAGCCTTGGCTAAGCTCGCCGTAGGCCGGGATCCCTTCCATTCGCAGCTCTTCGATCATAACCGGAGCCCAGGAAAGCGTGGAGCGCAACAGAATGACCATATCCCGGTAGGAGACAGGCCGCATTCCCTTCAGTTGCTTGTCGTAAACGAGCAGCGGCGGTTTGCCGCCGTCCCCCGTCAACTCGCGGATCCGGGCCGCAACGGCCCGCGCTTCCAGGCGCACCGATTCGATTTCGGCGGCGGTCTCTTCGTCCGCTCCTTCCTTGCTCTCTTCGGAAGCGGCTTCCCCCGGGTCGGCGGCGCCCGCTTCCCCGTTCCGGTCGATCAGCAGCAGCTCCGGCCGATAATCCGTACCTTCGCCGGCTTCCGCCACTTCGGGAAAGCCTTCGCCGTAAACCAGCTCGGCCCGGGCGTCATAGGCGATTTCCGCCACGCCTTCGTTCATGATTTGTCTGAACAGCATGTTTACCGCGTTAACGACCTGCTTGCGGCTGCGGAAATTCTTCGCCAAATCGATCCGGAGCCCCGCTCCGTCGAAGCTGTCGCCATAGTTCCGGTACTTCTCCAAAAACAAGCCCGGCTCGGCCAACCGGAAACGATAGATGCTCTGCTTCACGTCCCCGACCATAAACCGGTTGCCCGGCGCCGGACGGGAGATAAGCCGGACGATATCCTCCTGCACCGTGTTGGTGTCCTGGTACTCGTCCAGCAGGACCTCGTCGAATTGGTCCTGATACTCCCGGGCGGCGTCCGAAGGGATCGTCTCCAGCGGCGTCGAATCCGGATGACGAAGAATTTGCAGGCAGTAATGCTCCAGGTCGGAGAAATCGAGCCAGCCGCGCGTCGTCTTCTCCTGCCGATACCGTTCGCCGAATTCGGTGATCAGAGCGGCCAGCTCCTCCATAACCGGCGCCGCCTGATGGAGCTCGTTCAAGAACGCCTCCGCGCTGCGCCCGAACAGTTGGCTCCGCAAATCGCCGACCCGTTTCTTGGCCTCTTCGCGCAGACCCTTGACTCTTTCCTGGATCACCGGGTCCGTTTGATCTTTCTTGCACGGCTTTAATTTTCCGAACGAGACGGATTGGAACCTATCGTACAATTCCCGCCACGTCCCCGTCACGACGGCTGATTTCAAGGACAGCACGGTGTTCAGGTCCTCCTCCACGGTCGCCGCGTACGGCGCCGGTCCGCCCGGAGAAAGAGCCAGCTTCTTGGCTTGCGTCAACAGGTCCGCCGCCCCGCTTAGCGCCATGTCCGTGTCGGCAAGCAGACTTGCGATCCAAGGGCCGCCTTCCAATGCCGACGGATCGGCGGGGCAGAAAGCGGCCGCGGCTTGACGCAGCCAATGCTCCGGCCAGGAATGGCTGCGGGAGAAGTCGTACAGCTTCTGAACGAGGGCAAACACCGCATCATCCGTACGCTCTCCGCTAAACCAGTCGACCAGCGCCAAAAAGCGGCTGCCTTCCTGCTCCATCGCGTATTTCTCCTCAAACAGCTCCTCCAGCACTTCCTGGCGGAGCAGGGCCGTCTCGCTTTCGGACGCGATTCGAAACCCGGGATCGAGCGGGATCAAGGTGTAATACCGCTGAATGACCTCCATGCAAAAGGAATGGAGCGTCGTAATCGAGGCCCGGCCGAGCATCGCCAACTGCCGTGTGAGATGCTCGTTTCCGGGATTGCGCTCCAGTTCTTTCTCCAAAGCTTCGCGAATCCGCTGCCTCATCTCCGCAGCGGCGGCCTTCGTGAAGGTCGCCACCAGCAGACGGTCGACGCTGAGCGGTTCATCCGCCGCCGACAGCTTGCGGATAATCCGCTCGACCAGCACGGCGGTCTTCCCCGAACCCGCCGCGGCGGCGACGAGGATGTCTCCACCGGACAACGTGATCGCCTTCCACTGATCATCGCTCCAAAAAACGCCTGGCGGCTTCGGTATCGTCATCATGGCTGTTCCTTCTTTCATTCTGTCGCTCCTTCCGCTGCGCCCAGCAGGCTCCATATCTGATCTTTGGCCGGTTTGTTCAGCAGGTGATAACCGCCGCCTTCCACCGCCTCCTCAAACCGGCAGACCGGCTTGTACACGCAATGGGTGCAGGCGCTCTCCGTTCCTAAACGGTACGGGGAAATCTCCACGTCCCCGTCCGTGATCCGGGTGCCGATATCGATGATCGTCCGGCGTACCGAACCGAGCAGCACTTCCCATTGTTCCGGGGTCGCCACGGAAGCGCTGCTGTAAAAACTGCCGTCCGTTTTCACCGCCACCGGCAAAATCTCCGAATGCCCTTTTTCCAGCAGCCCGTCCATTTTGGCGATCACGTCCCGGTCCGCGAGCAGCAGGCCTTTCATTTTAAACCGTTTCAACAGCTCGCTCCAGGCCTCCTCTTCACTCAAGCCATTGCTGCTTTGCAGCAGCGGATTATGGACGTGAAAATAGAGCGCTCCCGCCGGCAAGGCAGACTCGCCGAGCCACGATTCGGCCGACTGAAGCAGCACATCGAGATAAGTCAACATCTGCAGCGCCAAGCCGTAATACACTTCATGCAGCTTGAGATCGGTTTGGCTCGATTTGTAGTCGATCACCCGCAACAGCAAGCCATCCTCGCCTTCGGCGACATCGACCCGGTCGATCCGTCCGACGATCTCCATCACGCAGCCGTTCGGCAGCTCGAACGTCAGTGGCGGAAGCGGCCGGTCGGGCCCGAAATCCAGCTCGAGGCCGATCGGCTCGAAGCTGCCCCGGCGGGACTGCTCGCCCAAAATAACCGATGCCCGGCCGACGATATTTTTCAGCTTTCGTGAAATATAACCGTACCGCTTCGAGCTGAGCAAAATTTCGCCCTGCAGCTTCGGAGCCAGCCGATCGACCGCCGCGTTCGCTTCCTTCAGGCACTCTTCCTCCGTCAGGCTTCCCCAGCTTCGGTTCTGCTCTCTGAAGGTAATCGCCATTTGGCTAAGCGCCGCATGAAACAGTTGGCCGATATCCGGCGCCTTTAGCCTGTACAGCTGTCTTTCCTTCAGCTTGAGGCCGTGTGAAGCGAAATGGGAGAAGGGGCAGGCCGAAAACTTCTCCATCCGCGAAACACTGGTGCGCAGCCTTTTCCCGTAGAGCTTGCGGCTGGTCGCCGGCGTAAGCCCGCTGACGCGGTTGCGGTAATCCAGCGACCCGAGCAGCCGGGAAATGTCCCCTTCCCATTCGGGTCTCGATTTGAACCAGCGGAGCGCTTCCCACCAAACGGACGAGAGGGGCAGCCCCGTCTTCCAGGCCCGCAGCTGTCCGATCAGAACCGGCAGGGTCGGGGCCGGACGGCTCACGAACTCCAGCTGCCGCTCCTGCGGGTCCTCCGCGGACGGAGCTTCGCCGATGAAGTTCTCCCGCAGCATCCCCGCCGGAAATATCGTCTTCACATGGCGGATGACTTCGGAAGGGAGCAGCGTTTTCCCTTCCTCATCCGCCATGGGATAGCTCAGCCAGAGCGAACGGCTTGCCGCGGACAAGGCACCGTAAATCAAAAACCGCTCATCCAGCAGGCGGCGCGTCGTGCCGGGCGCCAGCTCCAATCCCGTTTCGCCGAGCAGCAAACGCTCCTGTTCGCTAAGCACCCCTTCCTCCTGGAGATTGGCCGGCATGATCCCCTCGTTGATGCCCAGCAGAAATGCATGGCGCACATGCCGGGTTCGGGTCCGATCGGTGCTTCCTACGACCACCTGATCGATCGCGGGAGGAACCAAACCGAGCTTAAGCTCCTTCAGCCCGGTTTCCAACACCCCCGCAAACAATTCGGCGGTCAGATTCTCTTCCCCCATCATCTCCACGATTTGGTCGAGCAGATCCAATACCGCCCCCCACAGTTGCCTGTGTTCCATCGCCTGCTGCGGCCGACCTTCCGTCAAAGCCCGGTGGGCAAGCAGGTCCAATCGCCGGGGAGCTTCGAGTTCTTCCAGCAGGCGGTAAACCGCCGCACACATGTCCCTGACGGTCTTGGCCCGCTTCAGCCGCTTTTCGAAGGCGGACAGCGGCGCCACAACCGCCTCGCGGCATTGTTCAATCAGCTGCATCCGCTCGTTCTCCGCCCCCCGGCGTGCGGTCTCGTCGCCCTCCAGCGAAAGGCTCGGCATCCCTTTCCATGGTCGTCCGTCGTGCCAACGGTAACCTTGGATCCCGCTCGCCAGCGCGTAATTCTCCAACAGATCCATATCGTTGCGCGTCAGGCTCCCGTCCAGCGGAAGCAGAAACTCGCTCTTTACGCAGCGGAACACATCCTCGTACTTCCAATACTTAAGCGACACGTCCAGCGAACCGCGAATCATTTCGATCAGGGGATGATGCAGGACGCTTTTTTTCCGATCCAGGAAAAAAGGAATGCCGAAGTCCTCCAAAATCGGGGTCACGATATGCTCATAATCGTCCAAATTCCGGACGAACATCGCCATGTCGCGCCAACGCGCCCCCTCTTCCCTGGCCAAACGGACCATTTCCCTGGCCGCGCCTTCGACCTCGGTTCTCCGGCAGCTTGCCGCGTGCAGGGACAGCGAACCGGCCAGATCCGCCGGTGGAGTCTCCCCGCTCCAGGGAGTCCGCTGTTCATAGGCCGACTCCAGATAAGACAGCGTTTCGCTGCCTTGAAAACGCGGGAAGGGACGCGACGTCAGCCGGACGTCCGGCCTCACCTCGATGCCGAGCGTTTCCGCCAGAGACCGCAGCTTGAGGTAGGTGGTCGCCGTCGGATGAAAAAGATTGAGCTCATGCGGCGGTAAGCCGTCGTCATACGGACGGTCCAACGTTAGGGCCACCGTAACGGAAGAAGCCACCTGCATCAGCTCTCCGATCGCCCGGTACTCCCGGGGTGTAAAAGTATGGAACCCGTCGATCCAGATTTCGGCTCCGCGCAAGTAGGCCGAATTCTTCGCCCCCTCGGCCAGCTTGACGACATGATCTTCCCCGTCGATATATAAGCGCGAGAGTTCGGCATCGAATTCCCGGTAAAGGATGTTCAAATCATACAGCTTGTCCCGCAGCAGCCGGGACTGGCCCGCCGAAGACTCCAGCAGTTGCAGATACTCTTCCAGACGTGTGAAATCAGCGTTGTATTTCTTAAGCTCCGTATAGAGCGAGTTGATCCGGTCGATCAGTCCCAACTGTTCCCCGCCGTGCCTGTAGAGCTTCAACTCGTCCTTATGGCGTCTCAGAATTTTGTAGAGCAGCATTTTTTTGCCTTCTTCGCTGATCGGAATCAGGGCGGAACCGCCGCACTCCTGCATTACGCGCAAGGCAAGGCGGCGAAAACCCAGTACCTGGACGCGGACTGTCCCACGCAGCCCCGGAGCCCGGACAAGCGCCTGCTCGATCTGGAAGGTCCCCTGTTCGGGCGCCAGCAGAATCATGGGCGGTCCGGTCGGATCCTCCCGCAGCCGGGTTGTCATCTGCTCCAGCACCAGGCTGCTCTTGCCGCTTCCCGCGCGGCCGATAATGAATTGTAATGACATGAAGGTGCCTCCCACCTGCGAAGGCCTGAATCCCCCGCCTAAAATTCTCTGAATCTTGCGACAACGTGTTAAGTTACAAACAAGTATACCACACTGCATAAAAATAGGAATGTACGTTCCCCGAGCAAAAAAAGGGTTTATTCCCTCAGGACCTTGTCCTGTGGAATAAACCCTTTTGCCGGAATTCGGCTATTTCGATCCGTTGCCGGCCTGCATTTCCATGATGTTCCTCTCAATTTCAGCGGGCGCGGGATACCGGTCCTCTTTCTTGGAAACGACGATGCTAGCGAGCATATTCCCGTACCTCAACGCTTCCTCCATCGGTTTGCCTTCCAGCACGCTGTGGATAAACCCGGCATTGAAGCTGTCTCCGGCCCCCGTCGTATCGTAAGCCTTTACAGGAAATCCGGCGTGATGCACGGCTCCCGACCGGGTATAAGAACTCGCCCCCCGGCTTCCGCGCTTGACGATAATCGTGTTGGCCCCTAGAGAAATTAACTCCTCCGCGGCTTGATCCACGTCGCTCGCCCCGGTCAAATGCAAAATCTCTTCGTCGTTCGGCATAAAATAATCGATGTGGGGCAGGAAGGAGATAATTTCCTGCCTGCTCTTTAAACTCCAGCCGTCAATGGCCGAATTCGCATCGAAGAATGTGATTTGACCGGCGGCCTTAGCCCGTTTCAAGCAGGTACGGGCCGCCTCCGGGCCGAAGCCCGGAGCCAGGAAATAACCGTACAAAAGCGTTGCGCGCGCCGCATCGAAATCCTTTTCCCCTTCGACCGAAGCCGCGGTTAAGTCGTCGGCATTTCCTTTATAGGTCACGAAGTAGCGATCTCCGCCTTCTTTTACGATCGATACGGACAGGACGGTTCCCTTTTCGGTTCGCGCAAGCTCATTTTCGATCAACGGAGCTATCTCATCGTAAATTTTGCTTCCGTAATCGTCCTGGCCCAAAAGGGAGATGACCCGTTGTTTGACGCCGAGCTTGGCCAGCGGAAAAATCGTGTTGGCCAGGCCGCCGGGCCGCAAAATCATCGTATCGACCATATGTTCTTCGCCGAAGTCCGGCCGTCCTTTCACTTGCGCCAGGATCAAATCCGCGGTGATCACACCTACCAAATTTATCATCGGGGTTATTCCTTCCCTGTAACTTTCGTGATGATTTCGGCTTCCCCGGCGACCAGGCCCCGTTTCGCCGAGAGTTCGATGGCGGCTAACTGGATGACCAGCGAGTAGGGAATGGGGCTTACGTATTCGTGAACCGACGGAATTTCGAGCGACATGACACGCTCGTGCCGCAGACCTTCATCGGAGACATAGAGTACCTTTGCGCCGAGTTCGGCCATTTCCAGCACATACTTTTTATTAATTTCGTATGTTGTTCCTTTAGGGTTGAAGAAGATGGCCTGCAAGTTCTCTTTGATCAGTTCAAACGGACCATGCCGGAACTGCGGAGCCGAAGCGGCCTCGGCAAACATCCGCGAGGTTTCCTTCAGCGTCAATGAACCCTGACGCGCCGTGTAAACCGAAGGCCCCCGGCCCAGAAGAACGAGCGGCTTCTCCGGATTAATGAACTCGACAATCCGCTTCCGGTACTCCTCTTCTCTCTGCAAATGTTCTTCGATGACGTCGGCGGCCCGATAAAGCGAATCCGTCAAATCGTTCCCCGCCATCTTGGATCCCATCAACAGCATCAAAGCCGCCGTGGTTGTAAAAGATTTCGAGGAAGCGATAGCCTTTTCTTTTCCGGCATGCGTGAGGAGGACCTCCCGGGCCAATCCGGCCAAAGAACCGTCCGGGGAGTTGGTGATGGCCGATGCCGAGGGGTAGCGTTTGGCCAATTCTTTGGCCTCAAAGCTCTCCCCGCTCTGCGAAACGATGTACAGCTGATGCTTGTCCAGGAAAGAATCGGGATAATAGTGTAAAATTTCGGAATTGTCGATAGCCGAAGCTTGGATGCCGTGCAGGTTCAAATAAGAGACAAGCAGTTCGGAGGCGGCCAGAGAGCTGCCCATGCCGGTCAGCAGCAGCGGCTTGTTTCCCGCCGCGCTGAACGATGTGTTGTTGCGAATCGTCTCCCGGATCGCCTCCGGTTGTTGTTTAACCTCGTTGAAAAATTGACTCATAATCCTCATCCCTTCTCAGAGCCTTCCGACAGGCCGCTGATGATATATTTTTGTAAGAACAAAGCCAAGGCAATCGGCGGCAAAGATGCCAGGAAACCGCCGGTAATCTGCATGCCGAAATCGATCATACCCCGTTTTGAAAACTCGGAGATCGCCACCGTAATGGTCTTGGCGTCATAAGTCGAAGTGAAGATGCTGGCGAACATAAATTCATCCCAAGCGATCAGCAAGACGAATATTCCGGTTGCCACCAACCCCGGAAGCGACAGCGGCAGCAAAAACTTGAACAATATCCCGAGCGGCGACACGCCGTCGATTTGCGCCGATTCTTCCATCGATCTAGGAATCGAGCGGAAGTACGTTTGCATCATCCAAATCACATACGGCAGGTTAAACGCCGTGTAGATCAGGATCAGCGCCGGCTTATGGTTGATCATCCCCATCCGGGCGAATATCACGTACAGAGGGATAAGCAGCACTACTTCCGGCACCATGCGGAAGCCAAGAATCGAAACGAGCAGGGTGTCCCTGCCGCGGAACCGGAATCTGGCGCAGGCATACGCCGCAAACATCCCGATGAGCAGGGTTAGCAAGGTGGAGCTGAGCGCGACGATCACACTATTTTTCATCGCCGTTAAAAATGGGGGCAGGCTGCCGTCGCTCGCTTCACCCGAGAACACCCGCGAATAATTGCCAAGCGTCCACTCCGATGGCCACAAGTGAAGGGTTTTCGCGTTCAGATCCCCGCTGGAAGAGAAGGTGGCGGTCACCAGCAGGAGCAGAGGCAGCGCCGTAAACAGCATGACAAGACAAACCCCGACATATATCCAAAACTTCTGAGCTCTTGTTCTCTCCATAGGTCACTCCGCTTTTTTGTATAGAATTTTGATGTAAATGAAGGCGAAAATCAGAATGAAGATCGACATCACAAACGCCAAGGACGAGCCGTAACTGAACTTGCCGAACATCATGGAGGTTTGATAGGTCAGGAAGGACAGCACTTGCGTTCCCCCGGCCGGACCGCCCCCGGTCATGATGTAGATGATGTCGAATACTTTGAAGGCTTCCATCGTCCGCATGATGAGCGCAACCAATATGGCCGGGCTTAACAGCGGAAGCGTAATGCTGAAAAATCTCCGGAACGCCGAGGCTCCATCGATTTTGCCCGCTTCATAGGCCTCTGCGGGAAGCGACTGCATGGCCGCCAATAAAATAAGAGTGACGAAAGCGGTGTTCTTCCACACATCGGCGATAATGATCGCGTTCATCGCCGAGAAGGAGGAACCCAGAATGTTAAAATGTCCGTCCGTGATACCAAGGGTGGCCAGCAATACAGTGATCGTTCCATGGTCCGGATCATATAGCCATTTCCATAAGACCGCGTTAACTATGGTCGGCAAAGCCCACGGGATCAGCATAAATCCTCTTACAAAGCCTCTTCCCGCGAATTTTTCATTCAGAATCAAGGCAAAGGCCATGCCGAGAGCGAATTCCAAGCCTACCGAAGTTACCGTAAAATACATCGTTCGACCGACGGCCTGCCAAAAGGACGAGTCCGAAAGAACTTTGGCGAAATTCTCAAAGCCTACGTAATCCCAAAGCTTGGGGTTGTCCAGCTTATGCACGTTTTTGGTCAAGTTAATAAAGCTGATAAAGATCGCATAGAGCAGCGGAAGCAGGGTGACGCTCAGGATGACAAGAAAACTGGGCAGCAAATATCCGAATGGTCTAAGTTTTTTGATCATACATACCTCCACATCCAAATGTGACTCCGCAGGCCTGGCGGGATATCCCGCCGAAGCGGGACCCGGTTAATTGCCGTTCGCCTGAAGTTCTTCCGTCGTTGCCACCAGCTCATCCAGCGCCGTCTTTGCATCCTTTTGACCGGTCAAGACCGACTGAAGAGCAATTTGCATGTTTTTGGAAAATTCATTGTAAGCATCCAACGAAGGGCGGGAAATCACCTGTTCCAGCTGTTTCTCCATATCCTTCAAAGCGGCAAAGTTCTTATTCAGATCCTCGTCGCTGTAGAGGTCCTTCCAAATCGGAAGAGAGCCGGCGTCCAGCGATTGCTGCTTTTGGACTTCCTTGCTGCCCAAATATTCGATAAACTTCCAAGCGGCGTCTTCATGTTCCGATTGCGGAGTGATCGCCAGGTACATGGACCCGGTAGCCGCCGTATGCGGAGCTCCTTCGGCCGCAGGGACCATCCCCACCTTCACCTTGCCTTTGACCTTGGAATCGCTGCCGTTCAGTTCTCCCCAGTAAAAGGACCAGCCGGCAACAAACGCCGTTTTTCCGTTTTTAAATGCATCCAGCACCTGACGGTCGTTGTAGTTGATCGACGCCTTGTCGATCACTCCGTTCTTCATGGAATCCGCCATGAACGTGAGTGCCTGAACTCCCTTCTCGTCATTGAACACCGGCTTGCCCGTTTCATCCATGAATTTCCCTCCGAACGAACCGAGGAATTCGGCAAAGTAAGCAACGAGGCCTTCATTGGCGCTCCATCCCCAAGCGCTGGCCGATCCGGGGGTTATTCCTTTTTCCTGAAGAGCCTGCGACATCGAGGTGAACTCGTCCCAAGTCACCGGCGGATGATCAAAACCGGCTTTCTTCAGCAGTTCCTCATTGTAGTAAAAGAACACGACGTCGTTAAACATCGGTACGCCGTAGATCTCTTCGCCCAGGCTTGCGATTTGCAGGCTCGCCGGCAGAATGCCCTGCTTCATTTCATCGGTGTACCGGTCCGTCACCGGAAGGATGAATCCGGCATTGGCATACTCCGAGGTCCAGATTTCATCGACGTCCACGATGTCGTAAGCCGCTTCACCGCTGGCGTTGAAGGAGGCCAATTCTTTATCGTGCAGCTGATCGTAGGCTACATGATCCAGAACCACCTTAATGTCCGGGTTTTTCGCGTTGAACTCCTCCACCGCTTTTTCCCGGAAGCCTGCAAAGTCATCGCTCGACAAAATGCGGATCGTTTGAACGCCGCCGTCATCGGCCGGGTTTGCCGATTTTCCGCCGGAACATCCGGCAAGCAGGGACGGAATGAGCACAAGGGACATGATACCGAGTAACGACTTTTTCATGAAATAACCCCCATTTGATATATGTTAGTTTGTTCTTAGTACAAACAAATTAAATACGGTGCGGCTCTCCATTCAGAGCCTCTTGTTGACTGAACTTGAACTTTTCTTTTTTTATAGATCCTCCGCATCCTGCAGCTGCTGGAACACGTAAGCGACAGCTCCCAGTCCTCCGGCATCCCTGCCCAGACGGGCCAACTTAATCTCCGTCGGAATCGGCGTTAGGTCGGATACCTGCTTGCGGATGTCCTCAATGACGGTAGACATGGAGCCGGATACGCCCCCGCCGATAATGACTCGCTGCGGATTCAACAAGCTTACGATATTCGCAATGGTGATCGACAAGTATTGCACGAATCCGTCAATAATGCGAACC
The DNA here is from genome assembly GCF_020179875.1 of Paenibacillus sp. alder61. Taxonomy (NCBI): domain Bacteria; kingdom Bacillati; phylum Bacillota; class Bacilli; order Caryophanales; family Paenibacillaceae; genus Paenibacillus; species Paenibacillus sp. alder61. The sequence continues at coordinate 139,052 of NZ_JAIUDG010000006.1, read as the reverse complement.
GCCTCAGGCTCTTCGCGTGTATAGCGAGCAAAAAGCTCTTCGGGAGATATCCCTTTTCTCTCCAAAGCGAAAGCCGAGATTTGCTGTTCGAAAGCTCCCGTCTCTCCGGGATCGTTCCTTCTGTTCCGGGCCAGGTCTTCCCGGTCGATAAAACGGTTGATTTCTCCCGCGGAGTACCGATAGCCTTCTATTAGTTCGCCGTTGGCGATAATAGCGCCACCCACCCCGGTTCCTATGGCGATGAAGAACATATTGTCCGTCATTCCCTCGCTGCCCAGCCACCTTTCACCCAGCGCGGCAAAATTGACATCGTTGTTGACATAAATCGGGAACGCAAAATAGTTTTTCGCCTTCTCAACCAGATTGATGTTTCCCCAGTTCAATGCGGGCACGTCGAGGATAACGCCTTCCCTGCTGTCCACAATCCCCGGAAGCCCGATCCCCATCCCGAGGATACGATCTTTTTCGATCCCGGATTTTTGAATAAACGCTTGAATCAGTTCCAGTGTCTCTTCCACGGTTGCCGTCGTTTTACATTCTTCTTTATACTCGATTTCACCGTCGAGGTCGGTCAGTACGATCAAAGTTCGAGTCCGCCCGATATCGACGCCAATGCCGTACCCCGATTTCGGATTAAAGCCGAGCTCGATCCCCCTGCGGCCTCCTTCCTTGGTAGAATCGCCCAATCCGGTTTCCACGACAAACTTCTTTTTGATCAACTCGTTGACGATGGAGGTAACCGTAGATCGGCTTAAGCCTAATTTCTTGGCTACTAAAGCTCTGCTGATTTTTTTCTCGCTGCGGATCATGTCCAGAACCAAGTTCCGGTTGATCTTCTTGATAAGGTCCAAACTTCCGGTTCGATTGTACAACCTCTCCCCTCCTTCATTCAGTTTCGTCGGAGAACAAACAAACTAAATTTAAAGTAATTATAACATGTCGAAATATGCTGTCAATAGTGAAAGCGATGTCATTTAAAAATAATGTTACAAAAACTAACATTGGATTTCTAAATATTGTGAAAATACATCAAAAACTTGATATTCACTTCGTTTTATGTGACATAAACCTAACATTATAGTGTTATCTTTAAAAAAAGACCGTTCGATTTTCATAATCAAACGGTCTTCTCTGAGTTTGTATAAAAGGCCAGGGTCGGAGGCTACACACTAACGGGAAAATCTCCCGTTAATGTGCCTCCCTTTAGCATCTGAATCGGATTTAGCTGGAAAAACTCCATCTATTTCGCGGCACATTGGCCGATATACACCAATTCAAGCGAATTAACTTGAGGTTTTCCAGCTAAATCACCTCAAGCAGCTGCGTACGCTCCAAACTAACGGGAAGAATTCCCTTTAATTTGAGCCAAACAATTAAAAATGCACTCCAGCGCAATTTTCCCAGGCCCTCGCTGTCGCTGTAATAGCGGGTTTGGCCCGTTATTCCGGCCCGACTTGGCTCCCCCAGGCATAATAAAGGTCAAAAAGGGCTTTATTGCTCTGGTACGGGTCCCAAAATCCACTGACGTTGCATTAAAACTGATATGATGCTGCCTGTCCGCAACTTTTTGTGGCCGTCCGTTATAATAGCGGCGTTTTGGGCCGCTATTTCGCCCAGATTCGCTTTTTCGGGAAGAATAGCGGTCAAAAGAGGCCCTATTTCTCTGGTTCGAGCTCAAAAATTCGGTTTTTGCCCGACTTTCTCTAAAATAAGGCTCCAAAGGACCGCTATTTCACAGCAAAGAGCCAAATTCGACAAAATAGCGCCGCAAATGGCCCTTATCCACCCGCTCGGCTTCAAAGGGAGGCGGTTACGACCATTAGACCCATCGGGTTATTGCAACCCTCTAGTGCCTAAAATGCCGCTTTCCCGCCTGCCCTGCTTTCAAAGGAAAAACGGGCATCGCTGAACAGGATAAGTTCCGCCTGCTTTAGAAGTTTTTGCTGCGCACTTCAAAAATGGCGAATTTCAAATAATGTCCCTCATCCACGCCCAAAATTTGCGGATGGTCTTTTCCGGCCGCCCGCCACTCTACCAGACGAAGGATCTTGCCGGCGTCCGCCGCCGCTTCCCGAATCGTCTCCAGGAACAAATCCGGCCGCATATGGTAAGAGCAACTGGCGGTGACCAAATAGCCGCCCTCGTTGACAAGCTTCATCCCGTGCAGATTGATGTCCTTGTATCCCCGGCAAGCCCCCTTTACCGCGCTGCGCGTCTTGGCGAAGGCCGGCGGATCCAGGATCACCACGTCCCAGGTCCGACCGCCGCCAGCGGTCATCGGCACGGAGGTGTCGGCCTTGGCGCCGGCCGCCGCCCGGGCGCTTCGTTCCGCGAGCCCCTTCACCTGGCTGCGCAAATAATCGAACGCGTCCGCCACGACGAACTCGACGCGCTCACCGAAGCCGTTCAGCTCCACATTCTCCTTGGCGCTTTCGATCGCATGCTCGGAAATGTCGAGACAGGTGACTTTTTTGGCGCCATACTGACAGGCATGAAGCGTAAAGCTTCCCGTATGGGAGAAGCACTCCAGTACGGTGGCGCCATCCCAATACGGAAAGGTCACTTCCTTGCCGTTCCGGTTAACGGGAAGCCGGCGGATTTCTCCGGCTTCGTTCGGCACGTCCTGAAGCGCGATCCCGCTCCGCTCCCCCCAACCGGTCATCAGCGGCCGGATGGAGGCGCGGTTCTCCCGCTGGTCGAAGAAGTACCCGGTCTTCTGCCCCTCTTCGATATCGACGCGGATCTTCAGCCCGTTCTCCGTCACGGTCACATGGCGCGGCGGCGTACCGTAAAGCGGGCCTTTCACCTGCTCCAATCCTTCCATCTCGCGGATCGGCACATCGCTACGCTCGTAAATCCCCGCCGGACGGAGCACGGCGACCAGCGCTTCGACGATCGCTTCCCGGCATAGATCCATGCCGAGCGTCAACAGCTGGATGACGAGGACGTCGCCGAAGCGGTCCACGATCAAACCGGGGAGGAAATCCGCTTCCCCGTATACGAACCGATAAGCGTTCTCGTCTTTGACAAAACGCTCGCGATGCTTGAGACATTCCCGAAACCGGCGCTCGAAGAAGCCGGCATCCATCGCTTCCAACGGGGTAAAAGACACCGCGCGGACCGTGATTTGCGAGGCGGCGTTATAATACCCCGTTGCCAGAAAACGGCCCCGGTGGTCGAGAACCTCCACGAGGCTGCCCGGAGCCGGATCCCCCTCCACACGCTCAATCTCGCTTTTGTAAACCCAAGGATGACCTTGTTCCAGCCGCTTTTTGCGGCTGCGCTGCAATATAACCGATGCCACGATATTCAACTCCCGTAAAAGGTGATGGAACTTAGGGCCGCACCCGGCGGGCCCTGAAGCGATAAACCAACGATGCGAAATTACGCAGCATGGACCGCTGCGGCCAAGCATATATGTAACTTGTACACTTCGGTAGGACAGGAGGCGTCACTATTGTTTCACGAGCTCATCTTCCCCGTAACCTTCGGGCTGGCCCTGTTCCTGTTCGGCATGAAGCTGATGGAAGCCTCGCTTCACGCCTGGGCGGGCCCCGGATTGATCCGGGCGCTGCAAGCCACGACGCGGACGCCATGGACCGGCATGATTTCCAGCACCTTTGTGACGGCGGCGCTCCAAAGCAGCACGGCGGTGACGGTCATGACCATCGGTCTGGTCAATGCCGGGCTCCTGTCCTACGCGCGGACGCTCGGCATTATCCTCGGCGGCAATATCGGCACCTGCCTGACGACGGAGCTGATCGCCCTGAACATTTCCAGTATCGGCGTCCCGCTGCTGATTCTATCCGTGCTTCTTTGGGCGGCGGCCGTCGCCATCCAAGAGATGCTCCCCGGCTACCGGGACGCTAAGTGGTTCCGGCTGCTGACGCCGATCCAGTTCGCTTCGCTGGCCGCCGCCGGCTTCAGCCTGATTATGATCGCCATCCGCTGGATGCAATCGGCCGGCCCCGCGCTGGAAGCTTACGGCGTCATCGGCTGGCTGCTAGATCACGCCGGCGACAGCCTGCTTTGGGGCGCAGCCGCCGGCGCGGCGTTGACGGCGCTCGTACACAGCAGCGCCGCCACCATCGCGATGACCATGGGCCTGGTCGCCGCCGGAACGCTGCCGCTCCCGCTAGGCATCGCCATGGTGATCGGCTCCAACGTTGGCACCTGCGTTACCGCCGTCATCGCCTCGCTCGGCGGCTCGCGGTCCGGCAGCTTTGTCGCCTGGTCGCACGTAGCGCTCAACGTGCTGGGGGCGGCGCTGTTCCTCCCGCTAACCCAGCTGTTGGGCACCGCCTCCGCCTGGATCTCCGACGACCCGGCCGCCCAGATCGCCCATTCCCAGACGATATTCAATGTCGTCTGCTCCCTGATCGCCCTGCCGTTTTGCTATTTGCCGATTTGGAGCCGCATGGAACCCGCCGTGAAATGATAAACGAATGATAAGAATCCGATGTTAGAAATTCAGGTTCAGCATTTTCAAAGCCTTTTCCAAAATAAAATCGTTGTTGTCATACCCCGATTTCAGTTGCTTCTCCCAGGCTTCCTTCGGTTCATACCAGGCGACGCCGCGGATTTCCTCCACTTGGGGACGGAGCTGGCCGCCCCGGCTTTCGACGAGGTAGTAGTGCACCTCCTTGTCCACGGGCCCGTGAACAGGATGGTGATAAGTGTATGCGATGATATCGATCAATCCGTCAATCTGCCCGATCAAGCCGGTCTCTTCCCGAATTTCCCGCAGCGCGGTCTCTTCGATCGTCTCCCCGGGCTCTCTTTTTCCTTTGGCAAAAGAAAACCTGCCGTACCGGTCTGTGATGAGCTGAATCTGAAGCCGTCCGGCGGTCCTGCGGTACACGACGCCTCCGGCGGATATTTCCTTGTCCGGCAATTTCCTCGCCTCCTTACTCCGTATTACCCCAATCGGCAACAAGGACTTCAACCCTGACGGGTGAAATCCCTGTTAACTCGATCCTATGCAATTTCGGTCCCAAACGAGCGAACCGGCGGACTAGGCCAACGCTTGGGCGCTGGCCGCTCCGTCCAGAACGCGGACCAATTGGCCTTCGCTCGTATTGGCGTCCGCTTTTGTCAGCTTGACCCGGCACATCTTGCCGGCGAGATCCGGCGTTCCGTCAAAACGGATTTGCAGGTAGTTGTCGCTGAATCCGGTGACGAAACCTTCTCCCCACACGCCCTTTTCGTCGCGCTCGGGAATGACGTCCAGCACTTGCCCGACGAACTTCTCGGCATACGAGAGCTGCATCTGCTCGGACAGATCGATCAGTTCCTGAACACGGGCATGCTTGATCTCTTCGTCCACTTGATCCTCCATCCGGGCTGCAGGCGTGCCTGTCCGTTTGGAGTAAGGGAACACGTGCATTTCCGAAAAACCGATCCGTTTGATCGCTTCATAGCCCTCGCGGTACAACTCCTCGGTTTCACCGGGGAAGCCGACGATGATGTCGGTCGTAATCGCCACATCCGGCATGAAGTCGCGGATTTTCTTGATCTTTTCTTCGAATTCTTCGATCGTATATTTGCGTCTCATCCGCTTAAGCACTTCATTGCTTCCGGCTTGCAGCGGGATGTGGAAGTGACGGCACATTTTGGAGGAGCCCTTCAGCACTTCCAGCATGCGGTCGTCAATCTGGCTCGCTTCAATGGAACTGATGCGAATGCGGCCCAGCCCCTCCACCTTGTCAAGATCCCACAGCAGATCGGACAACCGGTAGTTCTCCAAATCGTCCCCGTAACCCCCGGTATGGATGCCCGTCAAAACGATTTCGTTATATCCCGCGGCCACGAGCTGCCGGGCCTGGGCGACCACGCTCTGCGGATCCCGGCTGCGGGACAGTCCGCGAGACCACGGAATGATGCAGAACGTGCAGAAATTGTTGCATCCCTCTTGGATTTTCAGGAAGGCCCGCGTATGATCCGCGAAATCGGGAACATCGAGTTCCTCGAATTCCCGCGTTTTCATAATGTTCCGAACCGCGTTGATCGGTCTGCGCTGGGCCTGGATTTCTTTCACGTACGGAATGATCTTGTCGCGGTCCTGCGTCCCGATGACGAGGTCCACGCCGGGAATATCCAGGATTTCCGCCGGCGACGTCTGCGCGTAACAGCCGGTTACGGCAACGATCGCATCGGGGTTGCGCCGTACGGCCCGGCGGATAATTTGCCGGCTCTTCTTATCCCCCGTATTGGTCACGGTACAGGTGTTGATCAGATAAATGTCGGCCGTCTGCTCGAAATCCACCTGTTCGTATCCTTCATTTTTAAACAGCTGCCAAATCGCTTCGGTATCGTAAAAATTCACTTTACAGCCGAGCGTATAAAAAGCAACGGATGGCATGTTAAATTCCCCCCATTTCTCCGGATTCATACATGATGCAGGTCAGGGCGGCCATCGCGGCCGTCTCCGTGCGCAGGATTCGTCGTCCCAATCCCGCCGGAACGGCTCCGGCCTTCTCGGCCTCCGCCACCTCCTGTTCGGAGAATCCGCCTTCCGGACCGACGATGACCGCCACGCGGCAGGTCCGTCCGGATGCAAGCCGCGCCGAGAAAGGCTTCAGCACATCGCGCAGCTGCTGACCGTGCTCTTTCTCATAGCACATGCATACGAGGTCGAAGCCGTCCAGCATAGACAGCATCTCACGCCAGGAGACGGGCGCCTCGATCGCCGGAATTCGACTGCGGTGCGCCTGCTCGGCCGCTTCCTTCGCAATTTTGCGCCAGCGTGCGGTTCGCTTCTCTTCTTTTTTTCCGTCGTATTGCACGACGGTCCGTTCGGAAATGAACGGCAAAAAAGCGGAAGCGCCGATCTCCGTACATTTCTGGATCACGGTCTCCATTTTGTCGCCTTTCGGCAAGCTCTGCGCAACGGTAACCTCCACCGCCGGTTCCCCGGTCGGTTCCAGCATCTCTATAATCTCCGCCGTGACTTCCTGCGGATCCAATGTAACGATTTCGGCCAGCGCTACGCGGTTTACGCCGTCGCTGACAATCAGCTTGTCGCCCGGTTTCGATCGCATGACTTTGCCGATATGACGGGCGTCGTCGCCCGCAATGACCACGGACGTGTCGTGAAACTGGCCGGGATCTATAAAATACCGCTGCATCTTAATCATTCCTTGCCTTCAAAATCGCCAAAATACATCATACAACTTTTGTTTTCAGCTTTCCAGTGTTAGTTCCCGGCAATATTTCATGTCCTAGCCTCCGAGGATCGTATGGAAGAAGACCAGGAAGTGGCTCGCAAGAAAGTTGGCCGCTTTGTAGAGCGGTTCAATCGTGTACTGCTGCATTCCGGGAACAATAAGAATAATCAGGAAAATAAGCAGCGACCATTGCTCGAACTGCTGAAGCTTGCCCAAAACCCGGCGCGGCACGATATCCTCCAAAATCCGGTATCCATCGAGCGGCGGCAGTGGAATCAGGTTAAACAGGAACAAGAAAAAGTTCATCACAACGAACAAATTAAAAAATGTGTCCAAAGCGAGCGACAATTTGTCCTGCGGGCCGAAGGGGTTAACCACCCCGTACAGGATTAGCGCTGCGTAGATCGCCGCGCCGACGACCGCCAGCAGCAGATTGCTCAGCGGGCCGGCGGCGGATACGATGACGCCCATGACGCGAGGTTTGCGGAAGTTATCCCGGTTGACGGGGACCGGCCGCGCCCAGCCGAATCCCGCGATCAAAAGCAGGATGATCCCCAGCAGGTCGAAGTGGACCGCCGGATTTAATGTTACCCGGCCCAATAACTTGGCGGTCGGGTCTCCGAATTTATTGGCGAAATAAGCGTGGGAAAACTCATGTAACGTAAAGGCGATCACCAGGGTCAGCAAATAAAAAGGAAGCTGGTCCAGGGGAACGCGCAATATTCGATCCAAAAACTCCATCGGCTACCTCTTTCTCGCCACGAAAGCGACCCAATCTTCTTCCCGGGCCGTCTGTTCGATCTCAAAGCCCGCGGCCGTCAAGGCCTCCTCCACCACCTGCTCCTTGTTCTTGTAGATGCCGGAAGCGATATAATATCCCCCGGGTTGCAGGGCTTCATAAACATCCTCGATAAAGAGCAGGATAATCTCGGCCAGTATATTGGCGACCACCACCCGGACCGGAAGCTTTACGTTAACCGTGGCTTCGGCGCCTTTTTTCAAGACGGACAGCAGATCGCTCTCCACCACCTGAATCCGGCTCTCCAGCTGGTTCAGTCTGGTGTTCTCCAGTGCGCTCGACACCGCTACGGGATCCAGATCCAGCGCCAGCACGCGGGAAGCGCCCAAACGGCAAGCGCCGATCGCCAGAATGCCCGAGCCTGTGCCGACGTCGATGACTTCATCCCCGTCCTGAATGATGCCTTCCAGCGTCCGCAAACAGAGCGAGGTCGTCGGATGCGTCCCTGTTCCGAACGCCATCCCCGGATCAAGCTCAATGATGCGTTCGTCGGGGGATGCCGGTTCGTACACCTCCCAGGTCGGCTTGATCGTCAGCCGGTCGGACACGCGCAGCGGTTTGAAATACTGCTTCCAGTTGTTGGCCCAGTCGTCTTCACTGACTTCCCGCACCGCAAGCTCCGGCGTTCCGGGGTCGATGTCGTACGTCCGCAGCTCTTCAATCCGTTCCCTTACCTCGCGAATCACTTCATCGATATCGACGCTCTCGGGGAAATAGCCGCTGATTTTGGCTTCTCCCTCGGGAATATCGTTCGGCGGGATTTCAAACCATTGGCCCAGCGACGTATCGCGCGGTTTGTCGTTGTCGACATGCTCTTCGATCGTAACGCCACCGGCTCCCGCTTCATGCAGGAAGTTGGAAATCATCTCCACCGCTTCCTCGGTTGTATGTATAGTCAGCTCTTTCCAGATCATCGTAAGATTTCCTCCTTGAAATTCGTGCATGAAATCTATTGTACTATAGATTGAAAAGAGTGACAAAATCGCTGTTCATAATGGTGACAACGCGTTCTCTATATCTTGATTACCGTCGAGACCGAAGCCTCTTTAATCTCTTCCGCGGAGACTTCTCTGCCCCGTTGGTGCGATAGATAAAGCCCCTCGCTGATCAGCATGGTGTTAAGCGCGATTTGCGCCGTCGGCAAAAGCGGAACCTGACCGGACAGAGCGGCGGCCCAATGGTGCTGGGAGGAGGCGTACGCGTCGGGAAACTCGCTCAACCGGCGGTGCCGGAGAAGCGCCTGCTCCAAATCCACTCTGCAGTCCATATCCAGATCCGCGATCGTGGTATGGTAAGAGAAGGCGTTTGACGCGGATTCCGACACCGCCCCCGAAAAGCGGACGCCTCCCTCCGAGCCGGCGATGGCGCTGCCCTCCAGCCCCCCGAGATGCAGGGCCCAGGATTCGATGATGTCGAGGGTGACCCCTCCGGCAAATCGCACGAACCCGGCCCCCATCTCCTCCACATTAAAGCCGCTGAGGTTTCTGCGAGCTTCGTCCATGGCCATTTCCTGATAGGTCTGCCCGGAAACCCGCTGAACCTCGGGATTGCCCAGCAGATACAGCATGCGGGAAATGTGGTAGACGCCCATGTCATAAATGGCTCCGCCGCCGGCGGTCTCTTTTCGCGTAAACGCGGCGGTTCCGTAACCGTCCACGAAAGGGCGGCCGCGTCTCCGGAAGCCCGTGGACCGGGCGTGATACAGCTTTCCCAGTTTGCCCGCGTCAATCAGCTGTTTGGCTGCCCAAGTTTCCGCGTCATAAAGCTTGGCGAGCTGGATATGGAGCATTCTGCCGCACCGCTCCGCATCCTCCACCATTTTGAGCCCGTCTTTGTAAGAGCCTGCGATCGGTTTTTCGCAATAGACATGCTTTCCGGCCTCCAGGGCGGCGGACGTCACCGGCTGGTGCAAATTGTTATGCAGGCATACGTCGACCGCGGCAAGCTCCTCCTCCCGAAGCAACTCACGAAAATCCGTATAGACCCGGGGAATTCCGTAAGCGGCCGCGACCCGCTTCGCTTCCTCCGCGTGGACATCGCAAACGGCCGCCACTTCCACCGCGGGAATTTGTTGATATTGGTCCAGATGCATTTTGCCGATTTGGCCCGCACCGATCAATCCGATCTTTATTTTTTGCATTTCCGTCCCCTTCCGCCTTTCTTCCGATTCTTCAAGTTTGAAATAATTGCATTTACAATAATATGTTTGCTTCGCACTGTCAATCGAGAACGAATCGAGAACGGCAAAGAAACCGCCGGATGCAGCTCCGGCGGTTTCTCCACCCGTTTTTCTAGGTCCAGTCGTGCTGTCCTTTCTGCCGGTTGTCGGCCCGCTCGCTGCGCTCGATCGCCTCCCAGTCTTCCTGGTCCGCAAGCTCCTCGGAAAACTCGACATCCCGGTTGTACCCGACCTCCAAATGTTTTCCGCTGGCCGGTACTTTTCGCGTTACGCGGTCGTGATTGGACTTGTTCATGGACGGCCCTCCTTTCCTGTCTTTAAACTCCGTTAGATCTGTCCGCCCGCTTCCTCTATGATTCGGAGTGCCTGATGATGTACCGACTCATCAACGACCGCCGTAAGCAATATATCCCGCCCGGTCGGCCCCCCTTGGCCTCCATGGCTCAATCCGCTGGCCGCGGGGTCCGCCGCGCTTAGAATCCCCGCCGACTGATTGGTAATCGCGGCATCCTGGGTGATGGCGGATAAACTGCTCACCTTGCCGGTGATGGGGTTAAACGGATCATAGCCTTCGCCGGGGTAACGGCTGAACCGGTTGATCGATAGGTCAATCACACGCAGGGCGTTCAGCTTTCTGGCCACGCCTTCGGCCTCCTCGGGGCTTTTGAAATAGGCTAGAATGTTCTTTTCGGCCATATGCAGAACCTGCCTTTCTCTTGCTGCTGTATGGAACAGGAGGAACCCCGTTCCTTGGGATATTAGGATGCGGCTTTTCTAGAGGGTTTATTCGATTTTTGCTCCGAAAAAATATTGATTAAAAATTGAAACGTTCTTCCGGCTCGCCCGTATTACAGGTATGGCATTAGAACATACTAAATTCATTAGGAGGGTTATTACTTTAATGCTAAAGAAAATGTTGATGATTATGATGGCGTTTACTTTGATATTCGCCGTCACCTCGCCCGGGCTCGTGGATGCCAAACGCGGCGGCGGTTTCAAATCCGGCCCCCGTTCCTATACGCCGGCACCGAAAAAGTCGACGGACAACGTGCAAAGATCCGGTGACACTTCCGGGACCAACAAATCCGGTACGACGGCCGGCACCACTGCAAACCGGGGATTTTTTAGCGGCGGCAGCTTCATGAAAGGGTTGATGATCGGCGGTCTCGCCGGCATGCTGTTCGGCGGATTGTTCGGCGGCATGGGCTTCCTGGGCAACCTTCTCGGCCTTGCGGTAAACCTGCTGGCAATCTACGTAATTATCGCGATCGGGGTTGCGCTCTACCGCCGGTTCAAGCGACGTCCGCAGCCTAGCGACGATCACTACCGCGGGGGAAGATATTAAAGTATGGTATTGAGCATGGACGAAATCATTAATGCGATCTGCCTTCACACCGCGGACCGAACCGGCGTAAGACCGACGGACGTCCAGGTGGAACTGAGCTGGGACGAGGACACCGGATATACCGGGGAAGTCTGGGTGAACGGCCGAAGCAGGTACATTGTGGAAGCGAATATCATGGAAGCGATCATGCAGTACGTATATAAAGAATACGGCGTCAGAGCGTTTCGGGAAGATATTACCCTCGATTTGGACGAGGAGATTATCGCCCATATCCGGTCATAAAATCCGGACTACACAAAACGGTACAAGGCAAACCGCCTTGTACCGTTTTTTCGTGCTAGACATGGTCATGCCACAGAAAAAAGGAGCGGCCTTAAAACCATCGGTCGATGATTTTAAGCCACTCCTGTTTGATGAACTATTAATTTGCATATTAGACAGTGGTGGAAAGGGTTCTTTTTACACTCTTGACCTGCAACTAAGGGTTTGATTCAAATTAACAGGAATTCTTCCCGTTAATTTGGAGCGTATGCGGCTGCAGAAGCGAATTAGCTGGAAAACCTCCCGTTAATTCGACTGAAATGGTGTATATCGGCTATAGGGCCGCGAAATAGATGGAGCTTTTCCAGCTAAATCCGATCGAGGGGCCAAGAGCGGTACATTAACAGGATATTTTCCCGTTAATATACAGACTCCCACGGCGGAACCCTATATCTACAATTGCGGAAGTTGGCAACGTAGTTCCGAAACCCTAACACATCCTTGCCCAACGCCAATTTACTTTAGTTCAACCTATACTTCAACCTGTTGGCGTGCTAGTCTCCGCGGAATGCCCGTTTCATACGATCAAAAAACGATTGCTCATTCTCGTGCGTATGTTCTCCGTCCAATGCGGCGAACTGGCGCAGCAGTTCCTTCTGCTCTTCGCTCAAATTGCTCGGGGTAACCACCACCACTTTGATATGCTGGTCGCCGTTCCCGATGCCGCGCAGCCTAGGCACTCCCTGACCCTTCAAGCGGAAGTACCGGCCTGTCTGGGTGCCGGCCGGAATTTTCACCTTAGCTTTTCCGGTCAGCGTAGGGACTTCGATCTCGTCTCCCAAAGCGGCTTGGGCGAATGTTAAAGGAAATTCGCAGTAAATGTCGTCGCCTTCGCGATCGAAAAACTCATCCGGCTTGACGCGAATCACGATATACAGGTCGCCCGCAGGACCTCCACGCAGACCGCCTTCGCCTTCTCCGGACATCCGCAGTTGGGCGCCGTCGTCGACCCCCGCGGGGATGCGGACATGAATTTTCCGCTGCTTCTTGACCTTGCCGCTGCCGGCGCATGTCGGACATTTCTCCCGGATAATTTGCCCCCGTCCGCCGCAATGGCTGCAGGAACGGCGGTTGACCATCCGCCCGAACGGCGTGTTCTGCACGACTTCCTGCTGTCCCGATCCGTGGCAGACCGAGCAGGTTTCCGGCTTCGTGCCCGGTTTCGCTCCCGAGCCGAAGCAGGTGTCGCAATTTTCCGTCCGCGGAATGGTGATATCCGTCTCTTTACCGAACACCGCTTCCTTAAATTCGATGGTCATCGCGTACTGAAGGTCGTTTCCGCGCTGCGGGGCATTCGGATCACGACGCCCGCCGCCCCCGAAGAACATGTCGAAAATATCGCCGAAACCGCCAAAATCACCGCCGCCGCCGAAACCGCCGCCCATCCCCTGGTTCGGGTCGATATGCCCGTACTGGTCATACCGGGCGCGTTTGCCGGAATCGCTCAATACATCATAAGCTTCCTTGACTTCCTTGAACTTGGCCTCCGCATCCGACGCTTTGTTGACGTCAGGGTGATATTGACGCGCCAGCTTGCGGTAGGCTTTCTTGATCTCGTCGTCCGAAGCGTTCTTGCTGAGGCCCAGGACCTCGTAATAATCTCGTTTCTCAGCCATCCTTCCACCCCTTTATGACTTGATAGATGCGCCGGGCATAGTTCCCCAATCCGGCAAAAGGAAAGTCAAAGCACGGAAACAGCCCGCACTTTGACCTTCCCAGTTCACCTAAGTCTATTCACCGGTATATCGGCCTGTGATTTTGTTAGCCTTGCTTCTTGTCTTCGTCCACGACTTCGTACTCGGCGTCGACGACGTTCTCCTTGCCGTCGCCCGCCGAAGCGCCTTCCGCGCCGCCGGCTTGCTGCTGCTGAGCCGCTTGCTCATACAGCTTCACGGACAACTGCTGTACGATCTCGGACAATTTTTCCGTCGCCGATTTGATCGTTTCCAGGTTGTCGCTTTCCAGCGCCTTCTTCAGCTCGTCTTTGGCGGCGTTCGCTTTCTCCGCTTCGGCCGCGTCGACTTTATCGCCAAGATCTTTCAAAGTCTTGTCAACGCTGTAAATCAGTTGGTCGCCGGTATTCTTCGCTTCAACCAGCTCTTTGCGCTTCTTGTCTTCTTCGGCATGAAGCTCGGCGTCCTTCATCATGCGCTCCACTTCTTCATCGCTAAGACCGCTCGAGGAAGTGATCGTGATTTTTTGGCTCTTGCCGGTGCCTTTATCTGTGGCCGAAACGTTAACGATCCCGTTCGCATCGATATCGAACGTAACTTCGATTTGCGGCACGCCGCGCGGTGCCGGCGGAATGTCGCCGAGCATGAAGCGGCCGAGGGTTTTGTTGCCCGCCGCCATTTCGCGTTCCCCTTGCAGAACGTGGATTTCAACGCTAGGCTGATTATCGGCGTAAGTCGAGAAGATCTGCGATTTGCTTGTCGGAATCGTCGTGTTCCGCTCGATCATTTTGGTGAATACGCCGCCGGCGGTTTCGATACCGAGCGAGAGCGGAGTCACGTCGAGCAGAACGACGTCTTTCACGTCGCCGGTCAGAACGCCCGCCTGAACGGCTGCCCCGAGCGCAACCACTTCGTCCGGGTTCACGCCTTTGTGCGGCTCCTTGCCGGTCAATTTCTTGATCGCTTCCTGAACGGCCGGAATCCGGGTGGAACCGCCGACCAGCACGACCTTGTCGATATCGGCCGGCGTCATCCCCGCATCGCTGAGCGCGCGGCGAGTCGGCCCCAAGGTGCGTTCTACGAGATCCGCGGACAATTCTTCGAACTTCGCACGGGTCAGGTTAACTTCCAAGTGCTGAGGCACGCCGTCCGCAACGGTGATAAACGGAAGGGAAATCGTCGTTGTCAGAACGCCGGACAATTCCTTTTTCGCTTTCTCCGCCGCATCCTTCAGCCGCTGTACGGCCGCCTTGTCCTTGCTCAAGTCGATGCCTTGATCCTTCTTGAATTCGGCTACCAGGTAATCGATGATCACTTGGTCGAAGTCGTCGCCGCCGAGATGGTTGTCCCCGCTGGTCGCTTTAACTTCGAAGAAGCCGTCGCCGAGCTCCAGGATCGAAACGTCGAACGTACCGCCGCCAAGGTCGTATACGAGGATCGTCTGGTCTTCGGCTTTCTCCAAACCGTAGGCCAAAGCGGCCGCCGTAGGTTCGTTGACGATTCGCAGCACTTCGAGGCCGGCGATTTTGCCCGCGTCCTTGGTCGCTTGACGCTGGCTGTCGTTAAAGTAGGCAGGTACCGTAATAACGGCCTGCGTAACCGGTTGGCCGAGGTAAGCTTCGGCGTCGGATTTCAATTTTTGCAGAATAATGGCGGAAATTTCTTGCGGCGTGAATTCTTTGCCGTCAATCGTTTCCTTGTGGTTCGTACCCATATGTCTCTTAATCGAAATAATCGTGCGGTCCGGATTGGTAATCGCTTGACGTTTCGCCGTTTCGCCGACGATCCGCTCCCCGTCCTTCTTGAAGCCTACAACCGAAGGGGTTGTACGAGCGCCTTCCGGGTTGGGAATAACGACGGCTTCGCCGCCTTCCATAACCGCAACGCATGAGTTGGTGGTTCCAAGGTCAATACCGATAACTTTGCTCATAGGAAAATATCCTCCTTAATAGTCGCTATGACAGATCTGTTAGCCGCTTACTTTGACCATAGCCGGGCGAAGCACCTTATCCTTCAGAAGATATCCCTTCTGAACGACTTCCACGACGGTGCCTTCCTCATATTCATCGCTCTCCACCTGCATGATCGCCTGGTGGAATTCCGGATTGAACGGAGTGCCGACAGGTTCCATCGCCGTCAGGCCTTCCGTCTTCAGAATGCCTTCCAATTGGCGGAAGATCATCTCCACCCCTTTGGCATAAGAAGAAAGGTCCGTATTCTCGGCCGTCGTGCTCAAAGCGCGTTCGAAGTTGTCGATTACCGGCAGCAGCTCGGTAATGAGCTTGGCCGAGGCGTATTTCCCCAGCTCCTCCTTTTCCTTCAGCGTACGCCGACGGAAATTATCGAAATCAGCCTGAGTACGGAGCAGACGCTGTTTGTGCTCCTCCGCTTCAGCCCGCAGCTTTTCTAGTTCGGCTTGCCCTTCCTCCGAGTTCTCCGCAGCCGTCTCTTCGAGAACCTCCGGCTCTTCGGCCGATACAGGCTCCTGGTCGTTCTCGGCGTTCACCTTCAATTCCTCTTCCACACCCGTCTGGATGTTGTCTTGAATCGGTTCTTGTTCCTTCAAGATGTCACCTCCTTAACAATAACTAAAGCCAGATTAGTGTTTCCTTAGATACGTCATCCTAAAGGATCAATGCATCCGGGACAAAAACCGGGACAAGTCCTTGGACAAAATATCGAGAATGCCGATAACCCGGGCGTATTCCATGCGGGTAGGCCCCAAAATGCCGATCGTGCCGACCGCTTCGCCTTCGATGGCGTAAGTCGCCGTGATCAAGCTGCAATTGGCGAAGGCCTCATGATCGTTCTCGGTTCCGATCCGGACTTGAATGCCGGAGCTTGCGGAAGCCGAAGTCATCATCCTTAGCAAAGTCGGCGTCTCCTCAAACAGGTCGAGAATGCTCTTCACTTTGTCGACATCGCGGAATTCGGGCTGATTCAGCATATTGGTCGTACCGCTGAGGAACAGACGCTGCCCGTCCTGATCCTTGTCCAGCGCTTCTTCCAGTACGCTCATCAACTCCTCGAAATGCTCCACATGCCGCTGCATTTCCTGCCCGATTTCGTTGTACAGGGCCGTCTTCAATTTATAGATCGGCACGCCCGTCAACTTGCGGTTCAGCAGATTTACGACCTTCTCCATCTCCGACACGGACAGTCCGGAAGGAATCGAGACCGTTTTGTTCTCGACTTGCCCCGTGCTCGTCACAATGATCGCCACCGCCGTGGTCTCATTGAGCGGCAGCAGTTGAAAATGCCGTAAGGACGTGTGAAAAACTTCCGGCCCGAGCAGGATGGAAGTGTAGTTCGTCATATGGGACAAGATCGTCGCGGCATGCTGGATGACCTGTTCAATCGCATTCAGTTTTTCCGCAAAAAAAGCTCTCATCATTTTAAATTCATCGGGCGAAATCAGATTCAAAGGTGCCAGATGATCCACATAATACCGGTAGCCTTTATGAGAAGGGATACGGCCAGCCGATGTATGGGGCTGCTCCAGAAAACCCAGTTCCTCCAGATCGGCCATCTCGTTGCGAATGGTCGCCGGACTGTACCCGACGTCGCCGCGCTTGGAGATGCTTCGGGATCCCACCGGTTCCGCCGAGCGAATATAATCATCCACAATAGCCGTTAAAATCATTCTTTGGCGTTCCGTCAACATGGAAATCCCTCCTGGTAACAATTTAAACTTGCTCGTTAGCACTCTAGATCGTCGAGTGCTAAACTATATTACAAAAATACCAAACCGACCCGACGATTGTCAAGTCAGTCCAGTATCTTGAGTACGGCAATCTCGTCGCAGCAATGCTGCTTGGCGCAATTCACGCAATCGGTCCAAACTTTCTCGGGGAAAATTTCTTTCTCCACCACGGCAAATCCGTTTTTCAAAAAGAAGGATACCTCATAGGTCAGCGCCATAATCTTAGGGATCCCCTGACGCTTTGCCTGCAAAACGAGCTCCTCCACCAGCATGGAGCCTAACCCCCGGCCCTTATAACCTTCGGCGATGCCCAGCGAGCGGATTTCCACCAGTTCCTCTCCGAGCCTGCACAGCGATCCGCAGCCGACGATCCGTCCATCCATTTCGGCGACGACAAAATCGGAAATTTGCCGCTCCAACACGGCTCGGGAACGGGGCAGCATAATGCCTTGGCGGGCATAGCCTTCAATCATCGTAAATAACGGCTCAACATCTTCAAGTCTCGCTTGTCTGCAAACGGCTACGGCCGGCATCCTCTTTCCCCCTTAAACTGTGCACTTATAATATGAATAAATATACAGTATGGCGTATAAAACTTCAAGAGAGAAAGTGAGCTTTTCAAGAAGCCGCGATTCGGAGCGATTTTTGGAGAGCCAAAAACCCGCCCCGCTTAGGAAGTCAAAGCCCCGATAAACTCGGCGAACACTTCGTTGCCGAAGAGCACTCCTTTTTCACTGAGACGATAACCGCCATGGTCTTCATGCATTTCAAGCAACCCTGCCGAGGTCATTTTATGCAGCGGCGAGCGAAACGTTTCCTCCAAAGAAGAGCCGAACTGTTCGGCAAAATGGGAGAGCCGGATACCATCCAGCATCCGAAGTCCGACCATGACGAAATCCTCCATCGCCTCCTCTTTCGTAACCTCGAACTGCTCCAAACGCGGCAGCCCTTGCTTGCAAGCTTCGACATAGGGATTGACACCCTTGATGTTGATATGGCGGCGGCGCTTGACGTAGCCGTGTGCGCCGGCTCCGAGGCCGTAATAATCTTCATTTCGCCAGTAGGTGATGTTATGCCGGCTTTCATATCCCGGTTTGGCGAAGTTGCTGATTTCATACTGTTTGTATCCGGCCGCCTTCATCCGATCCATCAGCAGCAGGTACATTTTCAGCTCATCCTCCTCGCCCGGCAAAGGAAGCTGATTTTTTTGATACAGAGTATGGAACAAGGTATTCTCCTCAACCTTTAAGCTATAGATCGAATAATGCGGCAGCCCCAGCTCCAGCGCCCGGCTCACGCTGTAATCCAGCATCTCGACCGTTTGATTCGGCAAACCGAACATGAGGTCGATCGATAAATTATGGAGCCCCGCATTCCGCGCGTTTTCCAGACTGCGGTATACATCGTCCGTGTTGTGGATCCGTCCGATCCCGGAGAGCAGCTCGTTCTGGAAAGCCTGCACGCCGAAGCTCACGCGGTTGACGCCGCCGGCCTTCATCACGGCCAGTTTCTCCGCGTCCGTCGTCCCGGGGTTCGCTTCCATTGTGAATTCGATATCGTCCGCCCAGTTCGGAAAGTGGCGGCGGACGGAATTCAGGAAATACTCCATTTCCTGTGGATTCAGCACCGTCGGCGTCCCTCCGCCGACAAAGATCGTCTTGATCTCCTCCGGCGGCGTCGCCTGCACCGTCAGTTCCATTTCGCGGTCAAGCGCGCGCAAATAATCCATAACCGGCTGATCCTTCAGCACATAGGAATTAAAATCGCAGTAGAAGCACTTATTGGTACAAAACGGGATGTGTATATAAACCGCCTTCGGAGCGTTGGCGTGATGTTTCCCTGTCACAGGCATTCCCTGAGGATGGGGGGGTGTCATTTCGTTCATGGGCGATGCCTCCAATTCTTAAATTAGTTCGTCTATCGGTTCAAACATTAAATATTCAATTATATAAATTGAACTATTGATTTATTTGTAAGGCAGCCGGACCCCGTCAGAACTTGATAACATACAATTCCTGCATATGTGCATGTTTTTTTCTTGTTTGGGACCCAAAATTTCAAAATTCCTGCAAATCTGCAGGAATTTTCGACGAAACCGCCTCGTTTCTCTAAAATCGCTGGAAATTCCTGCAGATTTGCATCTTTTTTCGCATTCCCTCGAGGACCGGCCTAAAATACCTGCAGATTTACATCTTTTTGGAGTTGGAGGTTTGGAAGCACACTAGGCGCCTCTTTGGAAGTGACATATCACTTCCATTAGCCCCATTAGCCATTAATCCATCTTTTCCTTTCGGTATACATCGTAGCTTGAACACTCCTATGATAACGACCTCATCAGATGGTTTTTGGCTATAAGCATCACTACACCACCCGCATAGCAGGTGTTTTTTTGTTTCGCACGCTTCGCGAGCTCAACTGGGTAAAGCCGCAAATTAAAGGAAAGCCCGCGGGCTTTCCTTTAATTAGGCTCTTATCTTCATATTGGGCGGACCTGGTGCACTTTCAGACAACGCACCTTATTTCGGCCCGATTCGAATTTTTTGACAATCAGGCTGTCCAAAAGGCCTTGCGGCTTACTTGTCGTCAATCTTCAGAACCGCCATAAACGCTTCCTGCGGAACTTCGACATTGCCGACTTGTTTCATCCGCTTCTTGCCTTCCTTCTGCTTCTCCAGCAGCTTCCGCTTCCGCGAAATGTCGCCGCCGTAGCACTTGGCAAGCACGTTCTTGCGCATCGCCTTAACCGTTTCGCGGGCGATGACCTTCGTGCCGATGGAAGCCTGGATCGGCACCTCGAACATCTGGCGCGGAATCAGTTCGCGCAGCTTCTCGCAAATGATCCGGCCGCGGTGATAGGCCCGCTCCCGGTGCACGATAAAGGACAGGGCGTCGACCTGTTCCCCGTTAAGCAGAATGTCCATCTTCACCAGATTGGACTGCCGGTAGCCGGACAGTTCGTAATCGAAGGAAGCGTAGCCCTTCGTGCTCGATTTCAACTGATCGAAGAAATCATAGACGATTTCCGACAGCGGAATCTGGTACGTGATCGTGACGCGCGTCGTATCGAGATACTCCATGTTCACGAATTCGCCGCGCTTGCTTTGGCAAAGCTCCATGACGGTTCCGACATAGTCGTTAGGAACGATAATCGCGGCCTTCACGAACGGCTCCTCCACGTACTCGATCTTCCCGACTTCCGGATAGTTGGAAGGGTTGTCGATCGAGATCGTTTCGCCGTTGGTCAGCGTTACATGGTAGATAACGCTCGGCGCCGTCGTAATGAGCGGAATGTTGAATTCGCGTTCGATCCGCTCCTGGATGACGTCCATATGCAGCAGACCGAGGAAGCCGCAGCGGAATCCGAAGCCGAGCGCGCTCGACGTCTCCGGTTCGAAGCTGAGCGAAGCGTCGTTGAGCTGAAGCTTCTCCAGCGCTTCGCGCAGATCGTTGTAATCCGACGTATCGATCGGATACAGACCGCAATACACCATCGGGTTGATCTTGCGGTAACCCGGGAGCGGTTCGGGAGTCGGATTCTTGGCATCCGTTACCGTGTCCCCGACCCGGGTGTCGCCGACGTTCTTGATCCCGGCCACGATAAAGCCGACATCGCCGACATTCAGCTCGTCCACGATCGTCATTCTCGGCTTGAACGCGCCCACCTCGATGACTTCGAACGTTTTGTCCGTCGCCATCATCTTGATTTTGGAGCCGGCTTTGATATGACCGTCGATGACACGAACATAAACGATAACGCCTTTATACGGATCGTAATGCGAATCGAAAATCAGCGCCTTCAGCGGCTGATCGGGATCTCCCGTCGGAGCCGGCACCTTCTGCACGACCTGCTCCAAAATCTCCTTGATGCCGATGCCCGCTTTGGCCGAGGCCAGCACGGCTTCGCTGGCATCCAGGCCGATCACATCCTCGATCTCCTGCTTCACGCGATCGGGATCGGCGCTTGGCAGATCGATTTTGTTGATTACAGGCAAAATTTCAAGGTTGTTGTCCAGCGCCAGATAAACATTGGCCAGGGTCTGCGCTTCGATCCCCTGCGCGGCGTCCACGACAAGCAGAGCCCCTTCGCACGCGGCAAGGCTGCGCGAAACCTCATAGGTAAAATCGACGTGCCCCGGCGTATCGATCAAATTCAACAAATACTCTTCCCCGTCATCCGCACGATAGGCCAGGCGAACCGCCTGCAGCTTAATCGTGATCCCGCGCTCCCGTTCCAGGTCCATCTGGTCCAGTACTTGCTCCTGCATCTCGCGGGAGGTCAACGCGCCGGTATATTCGAGAATCCGGTCGGCCAGCGTCGATTTGCCATGGTCTATATGTGCGATAATACTGAAATTACGTATCTTTTCCTGTCTTGCCCGAATATCT
Organism: Paenibacillus sp. alder61; assembly: GCF_020179875.1. Classification (NCBI taxonomy): domain Bacteria; kingdom Bacillati; phylum Bacillota; class Bacilli; order Caryophanales; family Paenibacillaceae; genus Paenibacillus; species Paenibacillus sp. alder61. The sequence goes on along the minus strand of NZ_JAIUDG010000006.1, from coordinate 117,480 downwards.
GTCATCCTTACCCCCACCACAAATCCTTGAAGTACAATCAATTTATTATATCAGTTGCAAAGGGCGGCATCAATCCGGGGGCCGGCAAAAGACGACGATTTTACAGTTTCAGCACCTCTTGCAGCACCCTGTCGCTTAAATTCGGCAAATATTCGTGCCCGTACTCGTGGTATACCACCAGTTCTTTTTCCGCTCTGATCTTGTTGTATACGGCGAATTGCGTAACCGGGGGACAGATCGGATCGGCCAGCCCCGTCACGAAAATCACGCGGGCCCGGATCCGGTCCGCCAGATTCTGAATATCGATATATCCCAGCTTATCGAACACCTCGGCTTCCCGCGTATGCAGCGGGTCCATAAAGCGGAAGTAATAAGCGATCTCCTCATAAGCCGAGGACGTCACGTCCAGTTCCCAGGCTTTTTTGTAATCGCACAGAAACGGATAGACCGGGATCGCTAGCTTGACCGAAGGCTCTAAGGCGGCGCAAGCCACCGTCAGCGCCCCGCCCTGGGAGCAGCCGTGGACGGCGATTTTGTCCGCATCCACCTGTTCCATGGATTTAAGGATACGGACCGTTTGCGCCAAGTCCAAAAAGCAATTGCGGTAATACAACTGATCGGGATCCTCTTCATCGATCCCCCGGATAATATGGCCTTTTAATGTTGTTCCTTTAACGACGGACCGATCTTCGGAAAGCCCGCCTTGACCGCGGCAGTCCATCGCGATCACGGTGATGCCGTGGGCGGCGTAAGCCGCCTTGTCGAACCAATCCCCGCTTCCGCCGTGATAGCCGTGGAACAGCGCCAAGCCCGGCCCCTTCCCCTCCCGGTGTCTCGGTCTCACATATTTCGCGTGGACTCTGGCTCCTCCTACCCCGGTAAAATATAAATGGTAGCATTCCGCAAGCGGAGTTTGAAAATCCGCCGGAACCAGTTGAAACTTTAACGGTTGGGCGTCCAATTCCGATAACGCTCTCGCCCAATAAGCGTCAAAATCCAGGGGCCTCGGACTAATTCCCGTGTATTTTAACAACTCGTCCAGTTTATCATTGGCCATTCGGCAAACCTCCCATTATAAACGGATAATCCCATCCATAAGGATGGGATCCGTTCTCTTCCTTTTGTCTTCATTATACAGCCTACATTACGCCGATTTCCGCGTCGTCGCCCACCGTTTCATGGGTCGCCTTCACGTAATCCACGATCTCCTGAACGGTCGTATAGGCTACACCGACATAAGTATCGGCCGCACCGTAGTATATCGCGATTCTCCCCGTTGCTGCATCGGTCAGCGTAGCGCACGGGAACACCACGTTCGGAACAAAACCGCGTTCCTCATACCATTCCTCGGGAGTCAGCACGTAAGTGCTGGACCGATATTTCACTCTGGACGGTTCGTCCAGGTCCAATATAACCGCCCCCATGCTGTAAACCAATCCGTTGCAGGTACCCGTTACCCCATGGTAAAACATCAGCCAGCCCTCGCTTGTCTCGATCGGAGCCGGTCCGCCCCCGATTTTGACGGATTGCCACCAGCCTTGGCCGCCTTTGCTCATCACATGACGGTGCTTGCCCCAGTAGACGAAATCCGGACTTTCGCTCAGGAACACATCTCCGAACGGAGTATGGCCGCTGTCGCTGGGACGGGAGAGCATCATGAAATTGCCGTTGATTTTTCTCGGAAACAGTACCCCGTTGCGGTTGAATGGAAGAAAAGGATTTTCCAAGCGAATAAAAGACTTGAAGTCCTTCGTTTTCGCTACCCCGATGGAGGCTCCGTAAAAATCGGTGCACCAGATAATGTAGTAAGTGTCCTCGACCTTCACCAGCCGGGGATCATAGGCATAATTCGGCTGAAACGGTTGTCCCGCCTCATTGACGAACGGAATGCGCTCCTCGTCGATCTTCCATTGAAGCCCGTCATCGCTATATCCCAAATGCAAATGCGGCCGGCCGTTAATCGTTTCCGCGCGGAATACGCCGACAAACTTACCTTCATAAGGAACCACGGCACTATTGAAGATTCGGGCGATGCCCTTTGCCGGATTTCTCCCGATCACCGGGTTTTCGGCATGTCTCCATACCGGGCCGACGGCCCCTTCCGGTTTGTCCTGCCAAGGCAGGTTGGACAAATTTTCTCCGATAATTTGAACTTTGGACATGAGAAGTTCCCCTTTCCGACGATTACGAAATGAATTTTAATTTCTGTTATTTCACTGAACCTTGGGCAAAACCGTTATATATATATTTTTGCAGCGCCAAAAATACGATCAAAATCGGTACAATGGTAATCATGATTCCCGCACAAATGACCTCCCATTGAGATCCGTAAGGCCCTTTGAACTTGAAGAGCGCCGTGGACAGCACCTGCAAATCTTCACTCGGCATATACAGGAAAGGCGTATAGAAATCGTTATAGATATTCACGCCCTTCACGATAATGACCGTGACGATGGCTGGAGCGAGAAGAGGCAGAATGATTTTCCAGTAGATTGTAAAATAGGAAGCCCCGTCAAGCATCGCCGACTCGTCGAGCGACTCGGAAATCGAGTCCAAAAATTGCATGAAAATATATACCGCAATGATGTCCGTTCCCAGGTACAACAGGATCGGCGCAAAACGCGTATCCACCAGATGCAAGGAGTTGATGATCCGGAACGTAGCGACCTGGGTCGTAACGCTTGGAATCAATGTGGCCAACAAGAACGCACCCATAAGGAATTTGCTGCCGCGGAATTTAAAGCGGTTCAGCACGTAGGCGATCATCGATCCGATCAACGTTGCGCCAATAATTGAAATCACCAGAATAATGACGGTATTCCCGAAACCGAGCAGCATTTTCCCATTGGTAAAGGCCTTGGAGTAATTCGCCAAATTCAACCAGTTGTCCGGCGGTGTCAGCGGACTGCTCGTCCCGTATTCCTTGTTCGTTTTAAAGGAAGCGAAGAACACGACGATAATCGGCACGAGGGCGGCAAACGTCCCCAGCAGCAAACTCGCATATTTTATAAAATTCGCAGCGGCATACTTGATTCTGTACATGATCACTTCTCCTCCTTAATCAGCAAACGTTGCAGTAAAGTCACAATGATCACGATAAAGAGCAGAACGACCGCCATGGCGGAGGCCAGACCAAGCTTGTTGTACTTGAACGCTGTCGTTACGGTTTGAATAACAAAGGTGTTGCTTCCGTTCGAGCCGCCGGTCATGATGTACGGGATATCGAACGCGCTGATCGCCCCGCTGATCGCCAGAATCAGATTAAGCTGCACGATATTTTTGATGCTCGGCAAAATGATGTGACGAAACTGATGCCATCGGTTGGCGCCGTCGATTTCCGCAGCTTCATAAACATCGCGCCCGATGGACGAAATCGCCCCCAGGAAAATAATGAAGTTAAACCCCATATACCTCCACAGCGAAGCACCTGCAAGCGAAATGTTAATGATGTTCGGATTCAGGAGCCAGCCCTGCGTATAAGCTCCAAGGCCCAACGCCTGCATAATCGTATCCAGCGTGCCGTCCGGTCTGAAGAAAAACAGGAAGATGAAGCCGATCGCGACGCCATTTAATAGGTAAGGAAAAAACAAAACCCCTTTAAAAAAGTTTTTGAAGCGGACATTAAAACTCAAAATCGTAGCGAAGTACAAAGCTAACCCCATTTGGATAAAGGTAGCCGCAAAGTAATATAGGCTGACTTTAAAGACGCTGAAATATTTGGAATCCGTAAAAATCGTTTTGTAGTTTTCAAATCCGACGAAGTCATAATGTTTACTGTATCCGTTCCAGTCGGTAAAGCTGTACTTGAACATATTGAAGACCGGCAAATACGCAAACGTAAACAATAAGACCACCGGAATCAGCGAAAATGCGAAGATAATAATCTTTCGCTGAGTTTTGTAGCTTAGGTTCTTAAACACCACTCGCACCTCCAAAGGTCTTGCTGTATCGCTCTCTTTTTATCTATCTGTGAAAGTTAAGCGGGGAAGCGTGCGAAGGCAGGCCTCCCCGGTTTTTCCGGTGTAAAAAAACGTTCTCGCGTATTATTTCGTTAATTTCGCGCGGGATTTCACCCATGCTTCATTAAGGTCTCTCATAATGTCGTCATAAGACTCCTTCAGGTTGCCTATGCCCGCTTCGATGATCCGTTTTTTGAATTCAGGCTGCCACAAACCGATTTCGGCATCCTTGTCGATTTTGTCGACGAGCCCCTCTTGGCCTTCTTTGGCCGGGGATTGCATTTCGAATTTAACCGCGGTTCCTTCGAATGCTTTTAACGTTTCAGGAAGCGGAGCACCCACCACGGGACTCATCCCGCCGGCCTGTACAGTAGCGTAATCGGATTTGTTAAGGAACCAATCGATCCATGCCCGGGCCGCTTCTTTGTTTTTGCTGTACTTGTTTATCCCGATGTTGTAGTCGCCGGCCAACGGCATGATCACTTCGCTGGCGTTGGTCGGGAACGGCATGTAGGCGATGTCCTCCTTATTCGGAGCCAAAGCCTGGACTTGTCCGATCGCCCAGGAGCCGACAACCATCGCGCCGATTTTTCCATTGGCCAAATCCGCTTTGGAGGCTTCCCAGTTCGTGGTCGTAGGATCCGGTTCGATGAGTCCTTCTTTTGCCGCATCGTAGAGCACTTTGTACAGCTCGTAGTGAGGTTTGCCGGGAACGAAATTGTCGTCCGTGTTCGGCTGATCCACATTGACGTAATCCACGCTGCCAGCCACCGTAGTCAGCACGGATTCCCACTGCGTCAGCGGCCATCCGTCAGCGTAGTTGGTGTAAAGCGGAATGGCGTCTCCCTTGGCTTTAATCGCTTTCAAAGCAGCGATAAATTCCGCCGGCGTTTTCGGAGCGGTCGTCACGCCGGCATCCGCAAACACTTTTTTGTTGTACAACACCCCGGAAAAATTGACAGCGACCGGTATTCCGTAAGCTTTTCCGTCGATTGCCCGCTCATCCAGCCCGATGTATTGCTTTTTCAATTCGGCCAAATCGCCAAGGGGCTCAAAGAACTCCGGCGTATCGACAAGCGGAATGCTGGTTGGGATCAGCAGCACATCCCCGTAATCATCGGAGTTCATGCGTACGGTAATTTGGCCTTCATAATCGGCCAGCGCCTGGAAGTTTACTTTGATGTCGGGATGCTCTTTGTTGAATTCGGCGGCATATTCCTTAAATACCGAGTCCACAATATCTGTTCTTTGCGTAATGACTGTAATCTCTCCGGTCGAACCGCCCCCCGCTTGATCAGCGTTTTCGTTGCCGTTGCCGCTTTTGGAGCAGCCGGCCAGTGTCGTTAACACAAGCAATAATGCCAGAAACCCCATAAGCGCTTTGTTTTTACTCACGAACATATACCCCTTTCAGTTAATAAATTAAGTTATCGATAAGCTATTTTCATATTCTATATTTAAAGCGTTTACTAGTCAATCTATTAATTTATATTAACTTTATTGTTAAGTTACCTTGACTTTATTAATTACCTTATTCCATTAACGCCCTTTTTATTTTTAAGTTATAAAGGTATACTAACTTTAGTGTTTGGCGCTGATTCCGGATAAGTTTGATAGGACGGTGAATATAATTAAATGAGAAGCAACATTACCATGAAAGATATCGCTGATAAATTGGGAGTCAGCAGTGTAACCGTATCCAAAGCGCTTAATAATAAAGAAGGCGTCAGCGAGAGTTTAAAGCAGAAGATCCGAACGGTCGCCAGCGAAATGGGATATCGTTTTAATTCTGCCGCCAAGTCGATCAAGGATGGCTACTCCTACAATATTGGCGTCATGATCCCCCAGCGGTTTACGGGAATCAACGACTCTTTTTATCTGAGAGTGTATCAGCAAATCGCCATCCATCTGGACCGCTACGGGTACTTTGGCATTCTGAATATATTGAGCAGCGAAGATGAGGAGCAGTTGAACTTTCCGAGGGTATACAGCGAGAACAAGGTAGACGGTATTATTATTCTCGGGCAAATCGGCAAGCCTTATATCGAGACCGTGCAAAATATGGCCCTGCCCAAGCTGTTCCTTGATTTTTACGATGAGCACGCGAACATTGATTCCATCGTTACGGATAATTTTTACGGAGCCTATGAAATCACGAACTATCTGATACAAATGGGCCACCGGGAAATCGCCTACGTCGGGAATATTTATTCGACCAGCAGTATTCAGGATCGCTTCCTTGGCTATTACAAATCCCTCCTCGAACACGGCCTTACTTTTGAGGAGCGGCTGCTCCTGAAAGATCGCGATGAAAAAGGGGTATACGTGGATATCGAACTGCCCGACAAGATGCCTACCGCCTTTGTCTGCAACTGCGATCAGGTTGCTTATAATCTCTTCGAACGCCTCACCGCCCAAGGTTATAAAGTGCCGAACGATTGTTCTGTGGTTGGATTCGATAACGATATATACGCCACTTTGACCAATCCCCCGCTTACGACCGTGGAAGTGGACATCGCCCAAATGGCCCGGACCGCCGTAAAGGCGATTATGGAGCAAATTTCAAGTCCGAACCGTCGCAGCGGAAGGGTGTTGGTTCAGGGAAAAATCATTTACAGAGGTTCCGTCAAACGGATTGAAAATAATTAAATCTTATTGAACAAACCGCCTGGTACTAACGGCGGTTTTTTTGTTATATCCGGCAGGACTTCAAAAAATCGCAAAAATAAAGTATTGAAAGCGATTCTGTTTCGACTTATATTTAAAACTAGGTAGCAAATTTGTTATTTTATTTGATAACAAAATAATAACAAAATTATATTTTACCAAACAACGAGGTGAATGATTTGAATTTAGGTAAACCGTTTGCTGCCGGAATGACCTGGGGGTTTATGGGAGAAAGAGGTTCCTGGGCCAACGAGGCGGCCGGTTATTCCATGGAAACGATGGTCGAAGCGACCGGGGCCAATTGGACGGCCATCGCCTTCTGCGCCTTTCAGGCCACCGCTTTTTCCACCGAAATCCCGTTTTGGGAAGAGCCGACCGTGACCGATGAGGAAGTCCGCTGGGCGATCCGGAAAGCCAAGTCCCTTGGCCTTCAAGTTTGTCTGAAACCGATCGTAAACTGTGCGGACGGGACGTGGCGCGCGCATATCAATTTTTTCGATAAAGATGTTCCCTGCGAACCGAAATGGTCGGATTGGTTTGCTTCCTACGGAAAATTTATACTCCACTATGCAAAAATCGCCGAGGAAACCGGATGCGACATGTTCTGCATCGGCTGTGAAATGGTTCAGACCGACCGACGGGAGAGCGAATGGCGGAAGCTCATTTCCGATGTAAGAAAGATCTATAGCGGGCCGATTACCTACAACTGCGACAAATATCAAGAAGACAATGTGACATGGTGGGATGATCTGGATCTCATCAGTTCCAGCGGATACTACCCGATCGATGACTGGGATCGCCAACTGGATCGCATTGAAAGCGTTGTAAAGCGGTTCGGGAAGCCCTTCTTGTTCATGGAAGCCGGATGTCCGAGCCGCGCCGGCTCGTCCGCAATTCCAAACGATTGGACGCTCCGGGGCGATGTGCACCATGGCGAACAGGCGGATTATTACCGCACGATGTTTCAAAAATGCGGGGAACGCGACTGGGTGGGCGGCTTTATGCTCTGGGATTGGCCCGCCAAGCTATATCCTCGCGAGGCGGCCGCGGCCGATGATGGCTATAGCGTCTACGGCAAAGAGGCCGCGGAGGTGATTAAAGACGCTTATGCCGCCAAGCTCGCGGAAACCAAAGCATAGGAGGTAAGTCCATTATGGATACCCAAAATTGGAAGGAGCAGCTCCGCCTGGAACTGCAGGACAACATTTTACTCTATTGGATCAATAACACCGTTGACACGGTACACGGCGGATTTATCGGGGAGATCGACCATCAGCTCCGGGCAAACCCTCAAGCGGACAAAGGACTTGTACTCAACGCCCGGATTTTGTGGACGTATTCCTCCGCTTACCGCCTGTATCGCGACCCCGCTTATCTTGAAATGGCCGAACGGGCCTATGATTATTTGCGAAATCATTTTGTGGACCGGGAGTACGGCGGGCTTTATTGGATGGTCGATTACTTGGGCCGGCCGTCACAGGATAAGAAGCAGGTTTACGGCCAGGCCTTCGCCATCTACGCATTAGCCGAATACTATCGCGCAAACGGCAATCAGGAAGCGCTGGATTGGGCCATCGAGCTGTACCGTCTGCTCGAAAAACACAGCTACGACCACGAGTATAAAGGCTATTTCGAGGCTCTCGCCCGCGATTGGCAGCCGACCGAGGAGCTCAGCCTTAGCGACAAGGACTTGAATGAGAAAAAGTCCATGAATACTCACCTTCATGTTCTGGAGGCGTACACCAATCTGTACCGGATCTGGAAATCCCCTGAGCTCGACAGCAGCTTGCGCGGGCTGATCGAGGTGACCCTCGATCACATCATCAATCCCGAAGGCGCCCATTTCTGGCTGTTCTTCGATGAAGCGTGGCGGGTCAAGAGCGACCATATTTCCTATGGCCACGACATCGAGGGCAGTTGGCTGCTTGTCGAAGCGGCGGAAGTGTTGGGCGATGCGGAGGTGCTGGTACGCGTCAAGAACGTGGCGGCGGCCATGGCGGAAGCCGTACATGCCAAAGGCGTCGACAAGGACGGCGGAATCTGGAACGAGGCGGATGCCGGAGGGTTGACCGATGCGAACAAAGATTGGTGGCCGCAAGCCGAAGCGATGGTCGGATTTTACAACGCCTACCAAATGACGAAGGACGATAAATTCCAACAGGCCGCCCACAAGTCTTGGGAGTTTATCCGGAATTATATCGTGGATCACAAGGGCGGCGAATGGCACTGGGGCGTCGATCCGGACGGTCGTCCGCTCCCGAACGAACCGAAAGTCAGCCCTTGGAAATGCCCTTACCACAACGGCCGCGCCTGCATGGAAATGCTGGAGCGCTTGCCCTAGACCCCGAGCAGTTCAATTTATGAATCCTATTGGAGGGAATAATATGAGTATTTTCGAAGAAAGAAAGAAACTGTTGACCGAACGCTACGAAAACCTGATCCAGCGCAAAAATGAACGTATCCCCTACGGCAACGGAGTATACGAGCGCTACAAGTATCCGGTACTTACGGCGGAGCACGCGCCGCTGATCTGGAAGTACGATTTCAACCCGGAGACGAACCCTTATTTCTCCGAACGCCTCGGCGTTAACGGGGTGTTCAATCCCGGGGCGATTCAACTGAACGGCAAATTCTATCTGGTCGCCCGCGTCGAGGGGGTCGACCGGAAATCCTTCTTCGCCGTGGCGGAGAGCGACAACGGCGTGGACGGGTTCCGCTTCTGGGACCGCCCTGTCGTGCTGCCGGAGACGGATGAGCCGGATACGAACGTGTATGACATGCGCCTCGTCCAGCATGAAGACGGCTGGATTTACGGCCTCTTCTGCACCGAACGCAAAGACCCCGACGCCCCGCGCGGCGATCTGTCCAGCGCCATCGCCCAGTGCGGGATCGCTCGCACCAAGGATCTCGTGACGTGGGAGCGGTTGGCCGATCTGAAGACCGGCTCGCCGCAGCAGCGGAACGTCGTGCTGCACCCCGAGTTTGTCGAGGGCAAATACGCCTTCTATACGCGGCCGCAGGACGGATTTATCGATACCGGCTCCGGCGGCGGCATCGGCTGGGGGCTGTCCGAATCGATCGAGAACGCCGTGATCGACAAAGAAATCATTATCGATGAGCGCTATTATCATACGATCAAGGAAGTCAAAAACGGCCAGGGACCGGCTCCGATCAAGACGGACCGGGGATGGCTCCACATCGCCCACGGGGTCCGCAATACGGCGGCCGGGCTCAGATATGTGCTTTATGCTTTCCTGTCGGACCTGGAGAAACCTTACGAGGTCACGCATCGCCCGGGTGGGCATCTAATCGCTCCGGAAGGCGAAGAGCGGGTCGGCGACGTATCCAACGTCGTGTTCTGCAACGGCGTCATCGCGACGGATCGCGGCGAGGTGTTTATCTACTACGCTTCCTCCGATACCCGCATCCATGTCGCTACAACTACGGTGGACCGGCTGCTGGATTACGTCATGAACACGCCGGAAGACGCCATGCGCTCCTACGCTTGCGTGGAGCAGCGGATCGCGCTGATCGACCGCAACCTCTCCCTCGTTTAATCCATGAATCCAAACCACCCGTGTGAACGGGTGGTTTGCTTTAAGGCTATAAGCATTTATTACCGGCTAGCGTCTAAAGGCGCTGGCTTTCACTACGTTCAAGCTACTATGCCGTTTTCCGCTTTTGACTCCCCCTGAAGGGGTGCGATGATTACTAGTACCCCTTCAAACAACCTTGATAACTTAAAATTCCTGCATATCTGCATGCTTTTTTCTTGTTCGGGGCCCAAAATTTCAAAATTCCTGCAAATCTGCAGGAATTTTTGACGAAACCGGCTCGTTTCTCTAAAATCGCTGGAAATGCCTGCAGATTTGCATCTTTTTTCGCATTCCCTCGGGAATCCGCTTAAATACCTGCAGATTTGCATCTTTTTGGCGTTGGAAGCTTGGAAGCACACTAGGCGCCTCTTGAACACCCCTATGATAACGACCCCATCGGGTTGGTTTGTTACTATAAGCAGCACTATACCACCGGCATATCAGGTTTTTGTTTCGCACGCTTCGCGAGTTCAACTGGCTAACCCCCAAACAAAAGGGCTGTTCCCGGCAGATCACTGCGGGGAACAGCCCTTTCTTCCTTACCTTCAACCGTCCGACGGCGCGGCTGTGGAATCGCGGTGAACCAGCTCCGCGGAGATCAGCACCTTCTCCAGCGCATGCTCGGGCTGCTCGATGCGTTCGAGCAGCTTTCTTACGGCTCTGCGCCCCATCGCTTCCTTCGGCACATGAACCGTGGTCAGCGGCGGATCGCTGCGGAAGGCGTCGTCGATGTTATCGAAGCCCGTCACCGTCATGCCGCCCGGCACCTCGATTCCCGTCTCCCTCAACACCTGCTCTACCCGAATCGCGATCGAATCGTTGGCGCAGACGAGTGCCGTCGGCAGCTGCTTGGATTTTTGCCGGGCCGTCAGCCATTCCTTGAAGGTTTCCGTAAATTCTCCGGTATCCACGCCGGCGAGCAGCAGCATCGGATCATCCGAGTCCGGCGCCTTCAGCCCGTTCTCCTCCATGGCCTCGCGGAAACCGAGCCATCTGTCGCGAAAGCTGCGGGAAAACGCGATGTTGCCGATAAAATGAAGCCGGGTATGCCCCAGCCCGATCAAATGATTGCATACCCGCATCATGCTGTCTCCATTATTGGCGAAAATGGTATCCGTCGGGATCAGCGCGTCCTCATGATCGACCAGCACCATCGGAATGCCGAGCCGGTGCACCTCAAGCAACAAGGCGGAGTCAATCTGGCCGACCCCGATCATCCCCAAAATACCGCCCGGATTGAGCACATGCATAAACTGGTCCACCCGGGAATCCGATACGATCACCATGCCGAATCCCCGGCTTTCCAGCTCCGCGGAAATCCCCTCCAGGATTTTTCCCCAATAGAGCGAGTCCTTGGTCTGAAACCGGATATTCGGCATCAGCACGATGACGGATTGCTTCCCCGGTGAAGGCGCAGTCAGCTGCGCGACGGTTTGATTTTTGATATAGGCGTTCTTTTGCGCGAAATAGCCCAACTGGGACGCCGCCTGAATCACCCGGTTTTTGGTAGCTTCATTCACCCCGCCTTTTCCCGACAGCGCTTTGGAAACGACAAATTTGGATACGCCCAGATGATCGGCGATTTGCTGCATCGTAATCTTTTTCAACTTCAAAATACCCCCGGACACCATATCTGTTTGAACCATATACCTCATCACATTATAACAAACGAGGTGCCGGGGATAAATGGAATTCGACAGGTTTCTCCGAATTTATTCCGGGGAAGGCCCGAACCATGAAGCAAACCAGTGAATGCTTTTGCGCGAAACCTGCTGAAGCAGGTGGGCCGCTTTATCCGCAAAGCGGTCCACCGCCGGGGCTTCAGGCGCCGGGAGCAGCAGATCGGCCGGCGTCTGGAGAACGCCGTTCCCCTGCGGTGCTCCCTGGGCGCCTCCGGGGCTAGGCACGGCCGAACCGGTCCCGCCGGGTCCGGGGAACGCTCCTGTCGCCGCTCCCGCCCCTGTTCCGATATATCCGCTATATCCGCTATATCCGCTGCCGTCGGCGCCGGGATAGCCGTAGCCGTAACCCGGAGCTTGAACATTTCCGCTATAACCGGAGGTTGGAGACCATGTCCCCTGGGCGCCTGCGGCTCCAGGCTGTAGGGTCCCGCTGCCGGCGGGAATTCCTCCGTTCGGGCTCCATCCGTTCGCCTGGGGCTCCGGTTCCGCCATCTGCATGCCCAATGTGACCCCGGCGATCAGCAAAACGCCGTACAGCAATCCTCTTTTTAACGGTTTACCCATGAGCCTCACCCTTCCGCCCCTCAGGACTTCTTGTTCACCGGAGAAGCCGCGTTATTCGCCTTTTCCGGATTCTTCGGATTCTCCGCTTTGGCCACGGCGCCGGCTTTTTTGACTTCCTGGCTTTCCCAGTAAAGATCGGCAATGATGCCGGCCAGCACTCGGGATGTCCGCTCCAACTCCTCAGCCGAGTTGTCGATCCCCCCCACCTCAATCAGAATGCTCTGCGGAGATAGGGACTGGTTATACTCACCGTTGCCTTGAGAACTCGTCTTCCCCCAGATCCCTCGGGAGATGCCGGGGTAATTCTGCTCCAGCCGGTCGTGGATCATACTGGCAAAAGCCTCGTTCTTTCTCCAATTCGCGTTGGCGTGTCCGATAATGAAATAGACCTGGGCGTATTTTTTGCCGTCGATCGTCGTCGTAGTCTTGGCATGGCGCTGCGAATCCCGGTGAATATCGATGAAATACTGCAGTTGCCCGTTTTGCGCCATAGCCGTTTTGACGGTCTCCCTGGAATATTTATATGAATAATTGTAATTGTAATTACTGACGGTGGCGGCGTAGTTCTCAAAAGAGTGCAGCGTGGCCAGGCCTTTTCGCTCCAACTCCTTGGCCAGAAAGGTGCCGACCAAGCCGACGTTCTTGTTCTTGTCCGTTGAACTCGGATTGGTTCCGTTTGCACCGAGAAGGGGGTTGTAGGCTTCCTGCGGGTGGGAATGATAGATCATCACGATGTTCTTGTAACCCGGTTTGATCGGCTGTCCTCCATCTTGGCCGGGTCCGCCGTTTCCGGATGCCGTGCCCTTTGAACCGGATGTCCCCTTCCCTGGAGTCTCCGCCGACGACTGCTTCCCCGGAACCGTTTCTTTACCGCCGCCGTCAGGCGTACTTCCCTGGGCTTCCCCTGTTCCCGGCCGGTAATCCTCCGGCGCCTGCACCGTCGTATTGCCCGAACCGGTGCGCAGCAGGATGGGACCGCCCTTCCCAAGCCCCGGTACCTCGCGGGCGACCAGGCTTTTGGGATCACCCGGGTTGACGTCGGTCAGCAGTTGGAACACGAACCGGGACATCTCCTTCCCGGAAATGGCGGGCGGCTGATCCTTGTTGGCCGAGTGCGGCAGTTCCATACCGACCATATCGATAAAGAAGCGGCTCGAGAGCGACGCGGCCAGCCCCTTCATGGATGAAACGGGCGAGGTGTTCAAGTTCTTTTCCGCGATTCCCAACGTTCCAAGCAAAATAAAAAATACGACCGACAGCACCGACAGCAGCAAAAAGGTTTGGCCCATCGCCAGCACATGCAGCAGGCTTCTCTTCATTTTCCCGATATTCCAGGCTCTGAATTTCATCTTGTCTTTCCTCCTCCAGCCGGTCTCCCTTTGGCTCGATCTTGTATATTCCAAATCTATGAACCTAGCGGAGGGGTTAGAACCTGGAATTCTCACAAAAAAAAGAAGTCCGCTAGATTGCGAACTTCATAGAAGGGGAGAGGCTAATGCGTGTACGCGGCGACGTTGTCGGGATTCACCGCCTCATGCAGGGCGATATTCAGCCCGCTGGCGATCACGTTGGCGATATCCTCGATGAACTCATCGATTTCTTTCGGCGTTACGATCAGATCATGGCCGAGCGGCTCAAGCACTTCTTTCACCAAGCCAAGGCGTTCGTTCTCGCTCAATTCCGAGAGCAGTCCCATGATCTGCCGCGTCTGCCCCTGCTGGCCCGCTGCGCTGCCGATCTCCTGACTAAAATGCGTTTTCATGAGATCGAACGCATTGTTGACGATCGTTGAGGCGTAGCAGACCGTAGGTACGCCGATCGCGATACACGGCACGCCGAGGATTTCCCGGGTGATTCCCCGGCGCTTGTTGCCGATCCCCGATCCCGGATGAATGCCGATATCCGCGATCTGGATCGTCGTATTTACCCGCTCCAGCGACCGGGAAGCGAGGGCGTCGATGGCGATGATCAAGTCCGGTTTGGTCCGGTCGACGATCCCCTGCACGATTTCACTCGACTCGATTCCGGTTATCCCCAGCACACCGGGAGCGACGGCGCTCACGTCCCGGTATCCCGGGGCCACCCGATCCGGCGTCAGTTCAAAAAAGTGGCGCGTCACCAGCACGTTTTCCACGACCAAGGGGCCGAGCGCGTCCGGCGTAACATTCCAGTTGCCAAGTCCGACGATCAGCACTTTGGCTTTGTTTCCGATATGGATTTTGGACAGAAAATGGTCGAACTCCCGAGCAAACGCCGCGGCCACGCGCTCCTGCAGTTCGGTATCCTGGCTGCGCAGGGCCGGAACTTCCAGCGTAATATAATGGCCGATCATCTTTCCGACCCGCCGGGCCGCCGCTTCGTTCGTTATATCAAGACGGGTTATTCGGATGCCGTCCTGCTCCTCGGTCTGTTCGTTCAAACCAGGTACCGGGCCGCCGTATACCGTCTCCGCCATTTCCTTCGACTCTACGGCCAGGTCGGTTCGAACGGAGTAATCTCGCAAATCCAAATTCATAAAATGAAGACCTCCTTTTCCTCGATTACCTGTAGTTTGCGGGAGTAAGAAAGCGATTATGCACGAGCGGGTTTTGTTTTAAGGAATAGATTGCATTTTACCGAGGCGCATGATAAAATATTTTAAGTTGTGAATCATCTGGGTTGATATATGCTTTACAGGAGGTGAATGCAATGCCTAACATTAAATCCGCAATCAAACGTGTGAAAACCAGCGACAAGCGCCGCGCTCTGAACGCTTCGCAAAAGTCCGCTTTGCGTACGGTTGTTAAAGCAGCCGATACCGCTCTGGCGAACAACGAAGTGGAAACAGCTAAAGCTGCTTTCGCCGCTGCAACCAAAAAATTGGACAAAGCCGTGACTAAAGGTTTGATCCACAAGAATGCAGCTGCCCGTAAGAAATCCCGCTTGGCTAAAAAATTGAACGCCCTTACGTCCCAAGCGTAAGCGTCGCTATTTATAAACTTAAGCTCGAAGAGACCTGAACGATATCGTTCAGGTCTTTTTGATGTATGCGCCGCCAAACGCCGAAACTTTCCGCTTCCTGAAAGCGTCTATGGATCATAGGTAAACTTTGGTTTAAGCAGAGAGGGGATATTTATGAAAAAGCAATTTGTCGCATGGCTACTGGCCATATGCCTGGTTGCGGGAACCGGAGGTTTCTCGGCCTATGCCGAGGGCGAAAGCGAAAACGGCAGCAAACCACTGGAAGACATCTTTTATCAAACCGTGATCTTCCCCTTCAATTATCAAGGAAAAGTGTTTATTGACGGGTATAAAGCCACGATGTATGAAAAGTACGAAGTGGTGCAAAGAAAAGGGAGGGTACTCGTTCCCATTCGTCTGATGGGATATCTCGCCAGTCAATCCGTGAAGCCGGGTGAAGGAACGTGGGACGTCGTCTGGAACCCGAAAACGCCGGACGTCGTGCTGATCAACAACTCCGCAAAGGGGAGATCCATCAAGTTCACAGTCAACAGCAAGACGATGCTGGTCAACAAAAAACCGGTGGAATTGGAAGTTCCGCCGCAAAAAATAAACGGCCGGGTCGTCCTTCCGCTGCGCGATGCCGCCGTGGCGCTCGAGAAGCAAATCAACTGGCTGGACGGTTTGATTTTGATCGGCGACACCCCGCTGGACGTGAAGCATGCCCGGACGCTGTCCATCAAGGATGCGGTCAAAGCGGAGCTGGCCGATTCCCGCAAGCCTGTCGATTACAAGAAAACCCTCACGCCGATCGTGAAAAACGGAAGCTCTATTTATTATTACAAAAGAAGCTACGACAACAACAAAATCACGGATGAGCTGTACAGAAAGGCGGACGGTCAGAAGGCGAAAAAAGTGGCTGTGCCGGGAAATCCTTCGTTCAGCTTCACGAAGACTCTCGGAGACGAACTTTATTTCGTTTCCGTTGTAAAAGACTCCACGGAGCTCTATGCTTACAGCTTCATCAAAAACCAATTTCGCAAAGTCAGCTCGCTCGGCTCGTGGAATCCGTCGGATGGCTGGCTAAGCGACATTCGGCTTATCGATGGCGAACTGTACGTAAACCTGCATACCGGGGATAACACGATCGGCTCCGATACCTTATACAGAGTGGAAAAAGGTTCATTAAAGGAAGTCCTCGGCGCCAAGAGCCTCATTCAATTCGTGAAGTCCGGCAAAGCTATTTATTACACGGACTTTAAGTTCATGAGCGATCCAACGAATAACCTCTATCGAATGGATATGGCGACAGGGCAAGAAGTTCCCTCGGGCAAACCCGGTTTTACTTACGGGATTCACCGAACCATCAGCGACGGCGGAGGCGTCGGTTATTCGTCCGATGGGACGCTTCACCTTAAAGACGGATACCTGTATGTGTTGGGTTACAAGGAAGAGGATGCCAAAGACCAAAGCGCCGTTTATAAAATCTCTCTGGCGGACCAAACTCAAGTTAAGCTGACCTCTCCCGCCAGAAACTTTTGGGTGAAGGATGACCGTATTTACTTTATCGATGCTCAAACCGGATTTTTGGTTCAAACCGATCTGAACGGAGAAAACCGTGAGGTCCTATCGAAAAAGGCCGTCTTCCAAGTATCGTTCCATGACGGATTTATTTATTACTTGGTGAACGATGGCAGTGCGCCTTCGGAAATGGGCGTTCTTTACCGATACGATATCAAACTCGCCAAGGAGGTTAAGCTAAGCGATCAAATCACCGCTTCCTACCATGTGGACGGCGGCTCCGACGTCTATTATGTAGCCAGGGGCTATAAACCGGGAGTTTATAAGGTGGATCGAAACGGTCGTAACGTCCCCCTGGTTCGGGACAACGTGAGTTGGACTCTGGGGGCCGATAAAGGAATCGTATATACCCTGGAGTATAAGGAAGGGGTCTATACGGCGAAGTAAGAAGCGAAAGACCGGGCGTGAAGTTATTTCGGTAACTTCACGCCCGGTCTTTCTGCGCAATTTGAAGGTGCTAAGGATGCTATGCTGCCACAGCTATTGCCCCCCGGGTTAATGCAACGCTAGTGCTATGCTGCGCCCAACTTCAGTAGAAACAGCTCCAGCCCCAGCACCTTATCGATGCCTCCGCTTTTCATCTGATAATCGAGCTGCGCCAAATCGGCAAGGATTTGCTTCAAACGGGCCTGCTCGAACTTTCGAGCCTGCTCCCCGGCGATTTTAACTGCATAGGGATGCAGTCCCAATTGGGAGGCGATTTGCTGCTGGGAATAGCTTTGACGCGCCAGATCTTTCACTTGCAGCATGATCCGGAACTGCCTGGCGATCAGCGCGGCGATTTTGATCGGTTCCTCGCGCTGCTTGAGCAGTTCGTAGAAAATGCCCAGCGCCCGTTCCAATTTAAGGCCGGCGATATGCTCGACCATCGCGAATACGTTCTGCTCGGTGGTGCGGGCCACCAGTTGGTCCACGGCGGCCGTATCGATCATGCCGTTCGCTCCGGCATACAAGCAGAGCTTGTCCACCTCAACCGACAGCGCCGACATCTGTACGCCGCTGGCGGCAATCAGCGCCTCGGCGGCATCCCGGCCGATGCGGCTGCCGCGCTTCTCCACCTCGCGCACAACCCATTGCGTCAGTTCATTCCCGCCCAACGGAGCAAACGAAAGCACGGTCCCCTCCGTTTTTATGGCTTTAACGATTTTTTTTCGCTCATCCAGCTTCTCATGATGAACCACGAAGACGATGACACTGTGCTCGGCCGGATTATTCATGTAATCCAGCAAAGCTTCGACTCGATGTTCAACCTTCCCGCCTTCCTTGACCGCCGCGGTAAACAGGGCGGAATCACGGACGACGATCAGCTTGCGCTCCACCAGGAAAGGCAACGTTTCCGCTTCCTCCACCACCGCTTCGATGGGGGTTTCCGCCAGATCGAACGCAGCGAGCGAAAAATCGCGCTGCTCGCGGTCCACCACTTGTTCTTCCAAAAGAGCGATAAACTCTTGGATCTGGTATTTCTCCGTACCGTAGCATAAATATAGCGGGGAGACCTGCCCCTGCTTTAATTGCTTAATCACTGCTTTGATATCCATTCGGTGCAACTCCCTTACTTCGGACATGACATATTCATGTTCTTCTCTACTAATGATACTGTGAAAATCCCGATTCGTCCAAGCGGGCCGCAAAAGGCAACAAAGGGACCTCTGCACGCGGCGAAAGGTCCCTTTGTCCCGGAGCATCTATATAAACGCGGGCGGAAAAGCTCTAGAAACTTTCCCGCCGGCGGTCATACGACGATCAGGGGCACTTCATCTTGCTCTCTACTATCTATATAACCTATTCCATATCTCCCGAAAAGGTGACTATCCGATAAAAAGGCGAATTACGGATTTTGTCAAAATTATATCTCTCTTGAATTCAGCCGCTATTGCTGGTTTCCGCTCGAACCGTTGTCCGTTGCAGGCTCCTGTGGGGACGGCTCGATCTGATGCGAGGACGAAGCCCCGTCTTTTTCCGTCTCGTAGGTAAACGTTTGGCCGTCCGCTGACCATTCTCCGCCCAACAAGCTCCCGTCTACGGGCTGTTCGGCGAGAAGCTTCCGTTCTCCGTCAGCGTTCTGGTAAACATACAAGCGGCTGTCCCGAAACTCCGCCGTATAGCTCCCGTCCGGAGAGGTCCATTCCGACACCGACGGGGCCGCTGTGATCCCGTACATCTGGCCCTGATCTTCCAGCGCGGATTTCGGGGGAAGAAGCTCCATCATCGAGTTGGCTGTACCCTCATCGGGATTGACCGCTTCACCTTCTCCGTCCGCCGCTCCCCGTTTGCCCGCGGGCTGGCTGTTCCCGGCATGGCCGGATTTCACTCCGCCCGATGTGTCCCCGCTCTTAGTTCCTGCCGGAGGGGCAAGGGCTTCCTTCTTGGGCGCCTTCGCATCCCCTGTCTCTTCGGAAGGAGCCGCATCCTTTCCTCTCCGCCCTGAATCGGCGTCTTTCGCTTCCCTTGAAGGAGGAGCCGAAGTTTCGGGAGAAGGGGGTTTTGCTTCCGACACAGGTGCGCCGCTGTCTGCCTGCGGCTCATTACCGGCCCCATCGCCCTTCTGATCCGCAGGCGCGCTCCCCCCCGCGTCGTTTAATGCGTCTCCGGAGTCATTCATGGTCGAAGCGGTCTCTTCCCCGCTTCGATCCTGAGCGGCTCGGGAAGCCATTTCGGCTTCCGGCACATGCTGAGGTTCATATTGGTAAATGAACAACCCCAATATGGCGGCAGCGGCCACGCCCAGAGCACCCGCACGGTAGACTCGCCCGCGCCGCGGACCGGACTGCCGGTGACGATCATTCCGGCTGAGCTCGCTCGCCGCTTCCCCGGAGACCATGGTAGCGGGAAGAGCCTCAAACGCGGCGCCGCCTTCCCGGCGCGCTCGGTCGATCTCATCCAACCGAGGCAGAATCGAGTCGACCAGACTAAAGGGAGGGGTCACTTTCGGGAGATCTTCCAGCTTAGCGGAAATCTCCCGCAGCAGCGCAAAATTCTCCGAACATTCAGCGCAGCCCTCCAGATGTTCAAACAGAACTGAACTTTGTTCTTCGTCCAGATCATGATCAATATAACGATGCATCCATTCCACCGCCTCCGAGCAATTCATCCCGATACACCACCTTTCTGATAATCTTGGAGTAAGTGTTGAAGCTGCTGCCTCGCCCTGAATAAATAGGATTTCACCGTATTCAGCGGCAAATTCAGGCTATCCGCAATTTCGTTATAAGAAAAATCCTGCAAGTATCTCAAAACTACGACCGTCCGGTGATGTTCAGGCAAACGGTCGATCGCTTCACGGATATCCTGCGCAAGGTATCCGCTCATTACCTCGCGTTCCACGCTTTCTTTTCCCTGGAAAACCAGTTCATGTTCTTCAATGGAAACGGTTGGCTTCTTCCTGCGGAATTTATCGATGCAGATATTGGTCACAATCCGCTGCACCCAGGTTTTGAACTGGGCTTTTTCCTCATAAGAATCGATTTTGGTATAAATCCGGATCAGCGCCTCCTGGGCCGCGTCCAGTGCATCCTGCTCATTATTCAAAATATAATAGGCTGTCCTGTAAACGTGAGTTTCTATTTCTCGCAATAGGGTGATTAGAGCGTCGCGATCGCCCGTTTGAGCGGCTCTGATGAGTCCCTGCTCTACCACTAAGGCTCCCCCTTCCTTGCAACATTACAGACGTGATCGCCCTTCAAGATGTTGCAATTATGTTACTATTTTTTGATTTTAATTTAGGAAATAAGTATGATAGCTAAGTTTCTTCATTAACCTCACCTAAGAATACCAAAAAAAAGGGGACGCGTCATCCGCGCCATCCTTAATTCAACTTTAATAATTTATGCTGGAGAACCGGGGCGCCGATCTTTGTCCTTATCCAAATTTCCCCTTTGCCGATCACCATCTGAACCTCGCCCATCCGATCCGTCCGGTAAATCGATCCTCCTCCCTCCGTAAGCCGCTTGAGTACGTCCCCATTGGGATGTCCGTAGGTATTGGTAGCCCCGACGGAAATGACGGAGGCGGCGGGCCGGACCTCCTGAAGCCATTCGGCCGAGGTCGAGGTTTTGCTGCCGTGATGCGCCACTTTCAACACATCGACAGGATCTTCTCCGACCACCTGTTCCTCGTTCTCCAACAGCTCCCGCTCAGCCGCCACATCCATATCCCCGGTAAACATAAAAGACTTGCCGTCCAGCCTCAGCCGAAACACCACCGATCGCCGATTCTGGTTTTTTACGTAAGGGATACCTGCCGCTTCCGGCGAATCCCAATCCGCAGGAGGCGACAAAAATTCGAGAGTCGTGCGGGCGTCGGGCGTAAGCCTCATTCCTCTATAAGCGGCGTATATCGGAATTTCTTTCGAGAGCGCCGTTTTCATCAGCTTGGTCATGGTCGCGGATTCCGCAAGAGAACCGTTCGTGACGAGCGCCGCCACCGGAAATTGGTCAACGATCGCTTGCAGCCCGCCGATATGATCCTGGTCCCCATGCGTCAAAATGATGGCGTCCAGCCGGTGGACCCCTCGCTTCTTCAATAAAGGAACCACGGTTTTGGCACCGACTTCAAACGGTACCCTCCGGTCTCGCCATGCCTCCTGCGGTTTACGAAAAGATACGGTGCCCCCGCCGTCCACAAGAATATGTGAGCCGCCGGGTGTCGTGATCAGAGCGCAGTCCCCTTGCCCTACATCGATAAACTGAATATAGCCGGTCCCCGGCTTATAATCCGGTTGATACCCGAAGACAAGCAGCACAAGAAGGCCGAGCGCAAGACAGCCGTTAAAACCCGCTCTTATCCAATGACGGTTTCGGGAGTGTTTCCATAATATCGGAGCGGCCGGGTGGGCTGCCCCCGTTTTTAACGGAAGCGGAGCCGTATCTTGCAGATCTGATGTCTCGGCGGCGGCCGCAAACGGACCATCCCTCCGAATTTCCGAAGCATTTCTCTTTAAAAGCCAGTAAGTCACAATATAGAAAATAGCGATCCATGCCAAGGATGGCGATTTCCAGAAAGTCATAAAACCGCTTCGCCCATCCAGCCATTCCGCGGCTACAAACGTCAATGAATTAACGAAACGCACCGGATAGGCCAGCCACTGTCCCAAGCGGAGCCATACCCCGCTGATCAGCAAGGCGACGGTGCCGAGCGGCAGAGCCACAAGGCTGACCAGCGGAAGGATAAGCAGATTGGCCGCCAAAGAGAGCAGAGAAAACTGATTGAAGTAATAAATGGTGAGCGGAAAAGAAACGAGCTGAGCCGCCACGGTGATGGCGACGGCTCCCCTGATCCGCTCGGGAAGCCAACGGAGATGAGGGGTCAACAACGGCACAAACAGCATCAGTCCCGCCGTGACGGCAAAGGACAACTGAAAGCTGACGTTCAATAAAAAATACGGCTCCCACATCAGCATCAGCAGCGCCGCGGCCGACAGCACGTTTATGCCATCCTTGACAAGACGCTTTTTCAACAGATAGAGGCCCAGCAGGGTCATGACTCCCGAGCGGATGACGGACGGGGAAAAGCCGGTTAACAGCACATAGGCCGGAACAAACCCCATCACCACCAGCAGCGAAGTTTCGCGGCTAACGCGGCATAAGCGGAGTAACCCGAAGATAAGTCCTATGTTAATGGCGACATGGCTCCCCGAAATCGCCAGAATATGGGTGAGACCCAGATTGGTAAACTGGTCGTACTTCTCTGGCTCGAGTTCATCCTCGAGGCCGATGATCAGCCCCTGCATATAGCCGGCCTGCCATCCCGGGAACAATCGTCCCACCCGCTTGCCAAGCGCTTCCCGTAGTCCGTCGACCTTGCCCAGCCAGGCCGGAACACCGATACGTTCCGGGGGAAAGAGGTTGATCCCCGAAGCACCTTTCACCTTAAACAACCAATGAATCCGCTGGTTGCGCAAATATTTGCGGTAATCAAAGCCGCCGAAATTCCGGGCGATGCCCGGCCGTTCGAAAGTCCCGCGCATGGTGAGTTTCTGCCCCCGCTTCCAAGCGGATGCCTGCTTAACTTCCTTTACCGAGGACAAACGAACCTGAACGGCCACCTTTTCCCGGCTTATGTATTCCTGCGAAAGGTTCCGCGAATCCATATTCGAATTTCCTTCCGGTGATCCCAACCAGACGTATTTGCTAAGACGCAGAACGAAATCGGCGCGGTCCCCATCCACTTTGACCGGGGATATAATGGTTCCTTCCACACTGCCCTCCGCTTCCTCCGTCAGTTGACTATCGCCGTGTTGCGTGAACCTTGCCCCGATCTCACTGACATTTCCGGTATCATGGTAAGCCCAATAAGCCGCCCCCAGTGAAAAAGCCGCCCACAACATTACCCCTCGTTTCCAAGATATCCGTCCCAAAGCGGCCGGAAGCGGAACGATCAAAGTCAAGCCGCTCCATAAAAGCCAAAACATATAGCCGTCGGCGCAATAGGATAGGCCGTTTCCGGCAATCCAACAGCAGGCGAACGCCGCTAGAGGTCTGCGTTGCATCATCCTCGCTCCCGTCTCTCTCATAATATGTCCGTAAAAAAAGAACCCCTCTGCTTTCAAGCAGACGAGGTTCTTCCTACATCCATTAAGTCCGTCAATTTTCAATTTGGGCCGCGGTTTCGCGCGGTGGCTCATAGGTTTCTAGGCGCCGGAACGTGATTCCCTTCTGCCCCATCATCGCCGTTACTTTCCCCGAATCCTTCGGATAAGGACGATGGAACACCACTTCCGTGATCCCGCTGTTCGCCAGCATGTTGGCGCAGGTCCAGCAAGGTTCGTCCGTTACGTAGACGCTTGAGCCTTCGCGGTCGATCCGGTCCGTAAACAGCAGCAGATTCTGTTCCGCGTGTATCGTGCGGACACAGCGCTGCTTCTTGATCATGGTCTCCTTGCCGTCCACCATGGTAAGTTCATATTCCTCGGCAATCATGCACCCGGCCTCGGAGCAATCGGGAACGCCCGACGGAGCTCCGTTATAAGCGGTGCCCAGCAGCTTTTTACCTTGGACCAGCACAGCGCCGACATGGCGGCGGCTGCACTGGGAACGCGTTGACACCATATAAGCGATATCCATAAAATACGTATCCCAATCTTTACGATGATCCGGTATCATCCCTGCCATTACTCCTGTTCTTACAGCCCGATATGAGGCCTCATTTTTTCCAGCATTTTCTCGCCGATTCCCTTGACGTTGGTCAATTCATCCACCAACTTAAACGGCCCGTGTTCATTCCTGTAGTCCACGATCGCCTTCGCCTTCTTCTCGCCGATGCCGGGAATTTCCTGCAATTCGACGGTTCCGGCGGTATTGATGCTGATCAGCCCGTTTTGCACAAGCGGTTCCGGTTCCGTTTCGGATCTGGCTCCCGCGCCCGGTCCTCCGGCCGCGACCGGATTACCCGGATTTGAAACGGCGCCATTTCCCGGTAGGGAACCCGCCGCCAATCCGTCTGTCGATCCGGGCGGCTTCGTTGTGCCGGGCTTCACGGCCGCATCCGGCTGATCCGTACCTCTACGGCCGGAAGCTTCCTTGTCGTCCTTGCCGGCTGCCGCCTCGGCCTTCTCTTCCGTTCTCGCCGACCTCGTCTCCGCTTTCACCGAGAGCTGCGTTCTGCTCGCGATCGCCGCTTCGACGCTTTCGTTTAACGGCGTCCAGCCTTCAATCCCGGACGGACGGCCCGGTCCGAGCGCCAGGAACATCAGTCCCGCCCCGATCACCGCCGATATGACCGCCGTCATAGCATATCCCCTCTTCAACCCGAAACACACCTTTCCGTTTCTTATATGAATCATGTTCACGCCGAGGTTATGGTCATGAAGATCCCATCAAGGTGCATATATATAAATAGGTTGTGCATAAAAATGGTTGCGCACGGAAGGGGGAACCGGGATGAAAGTGGCCTTCATCGGAACAGGATCCATGGGAAGCTTGCTGATCGAAGCTTTCCTGCGTTCCGGTGCGCTGCACCCGCATCAGATTTGCGCCAGCAACCGCTCCAAGCCGAAAGCGGAGCTGCTGGCGAAACGGCATCCCGGACTTCGCATTACCCATTGTAATGCGGAAGCCGCAAACGGGAGCCATATCGTCTTTTTGTGCGTGAAACCGCTCGATTATCCATGCGTCGTCACAGAGCTGACGGACGTATTGAACGAGGGGCAAATCGTCGTGTCCATTACAAGTCCCGTGGGGATTGCTCTGCTGGAAGGACGCATCCCTTCCAAGGTGGCTAAAATCATCCCCAGCATTACGCACTCTGCCCTGGCCGGAGCCTCGCTCTGCATTTACGGCAGCCGCATCCTGCCCGAGGACCGGCTGCTGCTGGAACAGCTCATCTCCTCGATCAGCCTGCCGACAGCCATCCGGGAAAGCGAGACGAGAATCGCCTCGGACATCGCCAGCTGCGGTCCCGCCTTCATCGCTTTTATCCTTCAGCAATGGGCGCAAGAGGCGGCGAAGCTCACGGGAATAACCTTCGACGAGGCGGTCAGGCTGGGTGCCGAGATGCTGCACGGCACAGGCAAACTGTTGACCGAGGGCGGCTTTACGCCGCAGGAACTGCAGCGGCGCGTCGCCGTCCCGGGTGGCGTCACCTCCGAGGGTATCACCGTGCTGCAAAACGGATTGCAGGGTGTTTTTAAACAGCTCATCGAAGCGACCCACCGGAAGTACGACGATGATCTTGGACGGCTCGATCTTCTGTTCGGCGCGAAGCCGGGTAGCGGCGCCGACAAGGAAGCTTAGCCGACGACGATGTTCACCAGCTTGCCGGGCACGGCGATCACTTTGCGGACCGTCTTGCCTTCCACCGCCTGCTTCACGTTCGGAAGGGCAAAGGCATGCTCCTGCATGGCCGCCTGATCCAGATCCTTCGAAATCTTCGTCCGGTCGACGATTTTGCCGTTGACCTGGACGACGATTTCCACTTCGGCGTCCACCGTCCAAGCCTCGTCATAAGTCGGCCACGGTTCGTAGGTGACCGTCTCGTTGTGGCCGAGACGCTCCCACAATTCTTCCGCCAGATGTGGCGCCAGCGGGGACAGCATCTGAACGAAGTTCTCCGCCGCCGTTTTCGGAACGATATCGGTCTTATAGGCTTCATTGACGAAAATCATCAACTGGCTGATCGCCGTGTTGAAACGCAACGCTTCGAAATCTTCCGTCACCTTTTTGATCGTCTTATGCCAGGTCCGCTTGAACTCGTCGCTGCCTTCGCCGTCCACAATTTTCGCGTTCAGACCGCCGTCCTCGCCCACAAACAAGCGCCATACGCGGGACAAAAAGCGGTGAGTCCCTTCAACGCCGTTGGCGTTCCAAGGCTTGGTCGCCTCCAGGGGTCCCATGAACATTTCGTAAACCCGCAGCGTATCCGCCCCGTACTCGTTCACAATTTCGTCCGGATTGATGACATTGCCGCGCGATTTGCTCATCTTCTCATTGTTCGTGCCGAGAATCATACCTTGGTTGACCAGCTTGTGGAACGGTTCTTTCGTCGACACGACGCCGAGATCGTAGAGGACTTTATGCCAGAACCGCGCATACAGCAAGTGAAGAACCGCGTGCTCGGCTCCACCGATATACAGATCGACCGGCAGCCATTGCTCCTGCTTCTCTTTGGAGCAAAGCTCCTTGTCGTTGTGCGGATCGATATACCGCAGGTAGTACCAGCAGCTTCCCGCCCATTGCGGCATCGTGTTGGTTTCCCGGCGCGCCGGCATCCCCGTTTCCGGATCGGTCGTGTTCACCCATTCGGTCACATTGGCCAACGGGGACTCTCCGGTACCGGACGGCTTGATCGCGTCCACATCCGGCAGAACGAGCGGAAGCTGATCTTCCGGCACCGGCTTCATCGTGCCGTCTTCCAGATGAAGAATCGGAATCGGCTCGCCCCAGTACCGCTGGCGGCTGAACAGCCAATCGCGCAAACGGTAGGTTACTTTGCCTTTTCCCTTACCGTTCTCTTCGAGCCAAGCGATCATTTTCTTGATCGCCTCTTCGTTGCGAAGTCCGTTGAGGAAGTCGGAGTTCACATGCGGTCCGTCCCCGGCGTATGCCTCTTTGGTCAAATCGCCACCTTCCACCACTTCGATAATCGGCAGGTCGAACTGCTTGGCGAATTCGTAGTCGCGTTCATCATGACCCGGAACGGCCATAATCGCACCGGTCCCGTAACCGGCAAGCACGTAATCCGCAATCCAGATCGGCAGCTTCGCCCCGCTTACCGGATTTACGGCATAAGCGCCGGTGAAAACGCCGGTTTTCTCCTTCGCCAAATCGGTACGCTCCAGGTCGCTCTTGCGCGCGGCTTGGTCTTGATAGGCCTGCACGGCTTCACGCTGGGCGTCCGTCGTAATCGTTTTGACCAGCTCATGCTCCGGTGCAAGCACCGCGTAGCTGGCCCCGAACAAGGTGTCCGGGCGCGTCGTAAACACGGTAAGCGAGTCCTCGTGCCCCTCGATCGCGAATACCACTTCCGCACCTTCGGATTTGCCGATCCAGTTCCGCTGCATATCCTTGATGCTTTCGGACCAATCAAGCTCTTCCAGATCCTCAAGCAAACGCTCGGCATACTCCGTAATTTTCAACACCCACTGGCGCATCGGCTTCCGGATGACCGGATGTCCGCCGCGCTCGCTCTTGCCGTCGATGACTTCCTCGTTGGCCAACACCGTTCCGAGGGCGGGGCACCAGTTCACCGGAACTTCGGCCACGTAAGCCAGGCCCTTCTTGTAAAGCTGGATGAAAATCCACTGCGTCCATTTATAGTACTCCGGGTCGGTCGTACTGATCTCCCGGTCCCAATCGTACGAGAAACCGAGCGATTTGATCTGGCGCCGGAAGTTGTTGATATTCTTGACCGTGATATCCCGCGGGTGCTCGCCGGTATCCAGGGCGTGCTGCTCCGCAGGCAGACCGAAGGCATCCCAGCCCATCGGATGAAGCACGTTATACCCGCGCATCCGCTTGAAGCGGGATACGATATCCGTAGCCGTGTAGCCTTCCGGATGGCCTACATGCAGCCCCGCGCCGGAAGGGTAAGGGAACATATCCAACGCGTAAAACTTCGGTTTTCCCTCATCTTCTCTCGTTTTAAACGTTTTATGGTTCTCCCAGTAAGCTTGCCATTTCGGTTCGATGCTTTGGGCTTGGTAAACGTCGTGTGGCACGTTTTTGTCCGCCATAATGTAATCCTCCCTAAAATCATTCATTGTCAAATATATCCTGTGCAGAATATAAAAAAACCTCCCGATCCATAGCGTATCATCGCTAGGGACGAGAGGAAATTCCCGTGGTACCACCCTAGTTAGCGTCGGACATGCTTTGTCGTTCGCTCCCTTTACACCCTTAACGCGGGTAAGACGATGATGTTTTGCATCATAACTCCGAGGCGAGTTCGTCTTCAATCTCCATCCGGCTTTCACCAAGCGCCGGCTCTCTGGGGTGGCAGCATTGAAAACTAATATTCCTCTTCAATGTTTAATTCATTTTGCAGTTAAATCACCATCCATTATATAAAACCAAACCGCCGCCGTCAATGGGGCCGCAACGAAACGAAGGTCCGTAAAAAACATGAAAAACCCCCTTTACAGTTTGTTGGAAAAGAGTATAATTTATTAATGTTTCCACCATTTCATTTTCGTTGCCGAGACGTGGCTCAGCTTGGTAGAGCGCTTGCTTCGGGAGCAAGAGGTCGCAGGTTCAAATCCTGTCGTCTCGATTTCTGTAATTATATATAAGGCTTCCTCCCTGCACGATGCGTTTGGGTCGAAGCCGCCTTGCATATGAAGAAGACAACTGCTTTAGGGATGTTTGATCCCGGTAAGAGTTGTCTTTTTTTTGTCACAAACTAAATCTATGGTTCATGCAGAGCAATGATTCAATGCAAAAAGGCGAAGCCTGGGGCTTTGCCTTCATTACGAATGTATGGCAACTCATTCCTCAAGCAGCCACTCCAGCGTGTTCAATGCGTCTTCCCGGCCAGCGATTCCCCAAGCGGACTCCAGTCCCTCGCGAAGCTGATCCAGCGGGACTTTGAGGTGGAGGATGCGCGGAGATTCAACGCGGTACAGGGCAAGCACTGCCCCGTAAGCAAGCAAGCGCCGTTGTTCCTCGGGCAGGCCGTAATGGCTCTCCAGCCGTGCGTTCTCCTTCCGCGTGTTGGTCACAATCCGTTTGCTGGCCGCAAGATCAAGCCGAGAACCACCAGTACAAACAGACCTCTGATCACGCCGAGAATGATAAGTGAGATTTTCACGTTTGCGTTTCACCCATCCTTTTTTTAACAGGGAGGTCCTAGGCCCTTCCAACAATCAACCTCCTATACCATTAATCAGAAATGAATGAGCGGATTTTTATAGCAAGCAGCTTGTTACGAATATTGCCAGAACCCGGCGACCGGACTGCTAAATTCACGATCACTAATTATCTGGGCAAACACGTACATTGCACCAAAAGAGAAAGGATAACTAAATTTCCCGTCAAGCAAGGTATCAGGATAACCATCCTCATCCACTTGGAATAAAAAATCAAATCCATCTTCGGCCAGCCCCGTAAAATAATAGTTTTCATCCTGAATGAGCCCAGGAGTCCCGCCAAGTTTGATTAAAAACGATTGTTCCGCGGAGTCCTTATCCCCCATCAGATCTCCACCAATAATTGAATGCTTTATAAGCCCCGGATGCGAATAGATTTCGCTCGTACTTTCTTTCGAGATGGGGTGGTCAAATACTTGAATCGAACAGTTGGGATAAATATTGTTCTCTAAATACTCATCGTATTCTTCTGGAATAAAAACGGAAATCATGCGTTCAGGCCGAAAAGGATGAACCAAGCTTAAATAAAAATAATGCTTAATTCCGTTCCTGTTTACCGTTTCAGTCTTATCGTCAAAGAACATCGGTGCTTTTCCACCAATCCAACCATGACTCTCTTCTGTACACGGACTTGCTTGAGCTTGAAAAATCATACAATGAGTTCTGGCTGCAAAAAGTTCCTTGAAATTGTACATGGGCATTTTATGAAACCCTGTTGTCGAGGCGGACAAGACCTGAATCAAATGCCTCAGCTTCTACAGGATTCTTCCCCCTCTCTCCTCAATAATAGAAAATAGACGCGTCTAGCAACTGCAGAATTCCGACATCCGGAACACCTCTCGTTCAAAGTGCCAAAGTTTACGGCATAGCGTTTATTTATGCATATCGGAAAGATTGCCCTTTTATCTCGCGGTAGAGTAACATAGTAGCGAGGTGATCGACGTTATGTATACATTACTCGCACTCGGCGGAATCATGATGTTCCTTGCCGTGGCGCTTGGCGCTTTCGGCGCGCATGCATTGAAGCATAAGCTGACGGGAGATCGGGCAAAAACATATCAAACCGGTGTCCAATATCATTTGGCCCATAGTTTGGGGCTGCTGCTGCTGGGGAGCCTTGCGGGGCAAAGCGCCGATCCTTCCCGGTTGATAACGGCGGGATGGCTGCTTCTAATCGGTGTAGTGCTATTCTCGGGCAGCCTGTACGCCTTGAGCATATCGGGCATCCGCAAACTCGGCGCGATCACGCCCCTGGGCGGCCTGTGCTTCCTCGCAGGCTGGGTGATCGTAGTCATCGCCGCTGTAAGCGGGTAGGCTCTGCGGGAAGAATAGCAGTCAAAAAGGATCGGGGACCGTTTGAGAATGCGCGCCCCGCCGCCGGATTTCTAACGGACGCAATAGCGGCTATTTAACACTTTTAGGCCGGTTTGCGATTCTAACGGACACAGTAGCCGCTATTTCGCAAAACCCCCGCCCTTTTAGGGGCGGAGGACGCTAATAGCCGCTATTATTTCCGTTAGATTTCCGAAACCGCCATTTATCGCAGAATAGCCGCTATTATTTCCGTTAGCCTCCGCTGCTTAGGAAGCGCGGGAGTGCCGGGATCCGTTTGAGACCCCGCGCCCCGCCGCCGGATTTCTAACGGACGCAGTAGCGCCTATTTCGCACTTTTAGGCCGATTTACAATTCTAACGGACATAGTAGCCGCTATTTCGTAAAGCCCCCGCCCTTTTAGGGGCGGAGGACGCTAATAGCCGCTATTATTTCCGTTAGATTTCCGAAACCGCCATTTATCGCAAAATAGCCGCTATTATTTCCGTTAGCCTCCGCTGCTTAAGAAGCGCGGGAGTGCCGGGATCCGTTTGAGACCCCGCTCCTCGCCGCCGGATTTCTAACGGACGTAGTAGCGCCTATTTTGCACTTTTAGTCCGGTTTGCCATTCTAACGGACACAGTAGCACCTATTTCGCAAATTCCCCGCCTTTTCGGGGGCGGAGGACGCTAATAGCCGCTATTATTTCCGTTAGATTTCCGAAACCGCCATTTATCGCAAAATAGCCGCTATTATTTCCGTTAGCCTCAGTTAGCATCCGTTAGCATCCGTTAGCATCCGTTAGCATCCGTTAGCCTCAGTTAGCCCCTGTCAGCCCCCATTAGCCTCCTTTAGCCCCCGCTGCCTAAGGAGCGCCGAAGTGTCGGCTTCCGGTTGTGGCCGCATCCCCCGACAAACCCGGATGCTTACCAAAATAGACCGCCGCCTGCATTGAACCGCGCCTCCAACTGTTGGATGATGCCTAACAAGCGGGGCGCGCTTGATAAAGACAGCGGTCTAATTAAACTGCCGACGCTATCGGCATTTTACAGATCCGGTAAAGCCCAATCGATCGGCCCCAAGCCTTGTTCCCGCAGAAAGTCGTTGGTCTGCGAAAACGGGCGGCTGCCCAAAAAACCGCGATGCGCGGAAAGCGGACTCGGATGCGGGGAGCGAATGACCTTGTGGCGGCGGCGGTCGATAAAGGCGCCTTTCTGCTGGGCATAGCTCCCCCAGAGAATAAACACGAGCGGTTCAAGACGCTCATTCAGCTTCATCATGATCGCGTCCGTGAACTGTTCCCAGCCGAGGCCTTTGTGCGAATTAGGCTGCCCCTCGCGCACCGTGAGCACGGCGTTCAGCATCAACACGCCCTGCTCCGCCCAATGCAGCAAATATCCGTGATTCGGAGCCGAAATCCCGAGATCGGATTCCAACTCTTTATAAATGTTTTGCAGCGAAGGCGGGATGCGAACCCCCGGCATCACCGAAAAGCTGAGCCCGTGCGCTTGCCCCGGTCCATGGTAAGGATCCTGGCCAAGGATTACCACTCTCGTCCGCTCATAAGGCGTCAGCTTCAGCGCCGAGAAAAGCAGCTCTTTGGGCGGATAGACCGTATGCTGCTTGTACTCCCTGGCCAAGGCGTATCTTAAATCCTGAAAATATGGCTTCTGCACTTCTTCCTGCAAAACTTCATCCCAATCATTACCGAACATGTCGTTTCCAACCTCCCGTTGAACCTCTCTAGTATTCAATTCTAGCGAAGCCGGCTGAATCTAGCAAACACAAACGGGCCGGACCCACTCCCGAGGCTTAGGTCGAGGCTTAGGTCGAAGCCTATGCCTTAGCCGGCTCAGCCTTTTTCTGCTTGCGGTATTGCAGCGGAGAGCGGCCGGTAATCTTTTTAAATACCCTGCCAAAATGAGCGATACTGTCAAATCCCGCCTCCTCGGCGATTTTCGTAATTTTCCAATCCGTCCGGACCAATAGGGCCTGCGCCTCGCGAACCCGCACGTAAGTTAAATATTCGACCACGGTAAACCCGGTTGTCTGCTTGAAAATCCGGCACAAATAAGTGGTGCTGATAAAAAAGCGCTCCGCGATTTCCTCGAGCCTAAGCGGCCCGGCGTAGTGCCCGTTCAAATATTCGACGATCCGGTATACCCGCTGCTGCAGCTCCGTAAACTCCGGCTTTACCGGCTCCGCCTTTCCCTCCCGAATCCGGCTGAGCAGGATTAGCAGTTGGATCAGCAACGTTTGAAGGTACGGCATCCGCCAAAGCTGCCCTTCCTTTTCTTCCCGCAGCATCAAAAACAGCAAATCGGCGATCCGCCCTTGTTCCTGGACACTCGGCCGCAGCAAATAACTTTCGCCCCCAAACAAAGGAAGCTGTCCGGGTCCCATCTCGACGAAAGGCCGAACCGAAGCATCATCGAAGTTGATCAGAATCCGTTCGTGCGGGTTCCGGCCCTTGCTGGTTGTCCGATGAAGCTGATTCTTATGAATGAACACGACGTCTCCCGCCTGAAGGGCGTAGACCCGGTCATGGATGTAATAGAACCTTTCTCCCGATAGCAAGTAATAGATTTCATAAGTATCGTGCATATGGCTGAAGTCCATATCGAACGAACCGGTACGTTTCATTTTTTCAACACTTAACATCGGCACATGTACCATCCGTGTCATCCTCCGCGTCCGCATAGGATAAAATAGGCATACTTTTTGACCGAATAAGCAGGAAATGTTTAGAAATTTGCATTTTAAATACTATATGATAGATCCAAGTTTATGTAAATGGAGGGATGGTCTTGGGAAAAAAGAGATACGCGATCGTGGGAGTAGGCGGTAGAGCGGAATTCTTTTACAGCGCGCTGGCAACGGCTTATAAGGAAACTACGGAACTGGTCGCCGTCTGCGACGTCAACCAAACGCGTATGAATTATGCGAACGAGCTGTTGAGAGACAAGTACGATTATTCCCCTGTTCCAACCTATAAGGCGGAGCACTTCGATTTGATGATCCGGGAGCGGAAACCGGACGTCGTCCTCGTTTGTACGATGGACCGCACCCATCATAAATACATCATCCGTGCTATGGAGCTGGGCTGTGATGTGATCACGGAAAAACCCATGACCGTCAATGCGGAAAAATGCCTGGATATATTCGACGCAATCGAGCGAACGGGCCGGCAATTGCGCGTGACGTTCAATTACCGGTACGCGCCGCATAACACGAAGATTCGGGAATTGATCATGGACGGGGCGATTGGCGAGGTGCTGTCCGTCAACTTCGAGTGGCTGCTGAATACGGAGCATGGAGCCGACTATTTTCGCAGGTGGCATCGCGATAAACGCAACAGCGGAGGCTTGCTCGTCCATAAATCGACCCACCATTTCGACTTGATGAACTTTTGGCTCGCTACAAAGCCCGATACGGTTTTCGCGATGGGGGACTTGAGATTTTACGGGAAGGAAAACGCCGAACAACGGGGAATCACGCAATTCTACCAGCGTGCCTACGGAAGTCCGGCCGCCGAGAACGATCCTTTCGCCCTGCATTTGGACCGGAACGAGCATTTGAAGCGAATGTACCTCGAAGCCGAGCATGAAGACGGATACCAGCGCGATCAGAGCGTTTTCGGCGACAATATCAGCATTGAGGATACGATGAGCGTCATGGTGAAATATAAAAATAAAGCCGTTATGAATTACTCGCTCAACGCCTACATGCCGTGGGAGGGATTTATCGTTGTATTTAACGGAACGCTCGGACGCCTGGAGGTGCGCGTTACGGAGCAATCCTATGTCAACTCCGGCGGGAAAAAGGAGAATGAGGGCGCGCTCGGGGGCATCCAAATGATCGTTTATCCTCATTTCAGCGAGCCGTATCGGGTAAACATTGAACAAAGCGCGGGCGGCCACGGCGGAGGCGACCCCCTCCTGCTTCGGGACCTGTTCGGCAAAGCCGAGCCCGATCGGTTCAACCGGGCGGCTTCCCATATCGACGGCGCCCTGTCCATCATGACCGGCATCGCCGCCAACCGGTCCATGCAAAACGGGCAGCCGGTCAAAATCGACGAGCTTTGGAAAGGCTGAAACTAAGCGATCTACCTCAAAAAAAAATAGACCGCCCTCATCCAAAGGTTGCGGTCTATTTCTGACTGTCAAGCCGTAAAGCCGCCGCCCTTAAAAGCGGCTATTGCATCCGGAACCGTGTTAGCCGCACGGTTCCTTTTGCATTGTTCGTATCTTCTAACCAAACTATACCACGATTGGATCAAAATAAAAAGCGGCCCTCATCTTTATATTCCGAAACCCGGCCTCAGTTTCCCGCACTCTCATAACGCCGCAGACCGATGCGCAGGATCAGCAAAGCCAGGCCGACGAAATAGGCGGCCACGAGCGGACTCAGCCACCCCCACCAGCTCCAGGGCTCCCTGCCGAACAGCGCTGCCGCCGGAAAAAAGCTGACGAACGCAAACGGGACGACAATGGAGATGAGCAGTTGCAGGCCCATGGAAAAGATCGTAATCGGATACTTGGCGAATTCGCCAAGATTATGAATCATGATCGGAAAGGCGTTGCCGCTGCTCCGTATCCAAAAAGCCGAGCAATTCGCGGCCAGGTTGATGGCGACCCGTATCGTCATGGCGGATGCGAACATCAGGAGCGCCATAAAAATGGTCTGGAGGTTCCACACGATATCGATGTGGGACAGCGACATCGCGATGATCGCCCCGCCGATCACGATGTTTCCGAGCCCGTTCATGCCGATTCCCGTGCAGAAAATCTGCAGAACGATCGGCACCGGCCGGACGAGGTAGCGATCCAGTTCACCCAGGTTAACCAGGCGAAGCATCCGCCAGGTTCCTTCAAAAAACAGCGAGCCGAAGCCCTCCGACACGTAAATCGCCGCGTACATAAAAGCGATTTCCCAGAGCCCCCAGCCCTGAATGTCCGGGATGCGGGAAAAAACGACCCACAGAAACAGAAAACCGGTAATTTGAGTCAAGGCGGCCGCCCCGATCATAATGTAAAAATCAGCGGAATACTCCATCATCGCCTTCAATTGCTGGCTGTAAAGACGCCAGTATAAATACAGGATCCGCCGTGGTGAATTTTTGATGGTCATCTTACCCTCCATGAATCGTGATTTGCCGGACGGCCCCGGACCACATCCACTTGCCGAGCAGCCACAGCAGAACGATCCAGATCCACTGGATCCCGATCAGCCGCAGCGCCTCGATGCCCTCCGTCATCCCGAGGCCGATCGTCACCGGCGTGTTGACGATGCCCTGAAACGGGAGCAGCATCGCCGTGGATTGCAGCCAAGAAGGAAAGAACGCCAGCGGCACAAGCGCCCCGGACAACAGATTGGTGATCGACGTTCTCGCCCAATAGATGCCGAACCCGCTGGTGGTCCAGAAGCAGAGCAGCGCCGACAAATAAACGATGCCGAACTTGACCAGAATCGACGAGGCCATGCTGAACAGGAACAACAGCAGCGTCGCCGCGTCGTTCGGGAGCTGAATCCCCAAGGTGAACACGGCGGCCAAACCGATCAGCAGACAGCTCAGCAGCCCTTCCAAAACACAGGAGCCGAGCGATTCCGCAAGCCGGGCTTTTTGAAATTGAATGGGGCGCAGCAGGTCCATCATGACGCTGCCGTCGATAATTTTGTTGGTGATGCTCGATTCGGAATAGTAGGACAGCATGGAGTTGACGAAAAAAGTAATCAGAAGATACGACTGCATCTGCCCCCACGTAAAGCCGGACAGCTCCGCCCTTCCGGTATAGATGGCCTGCCAAAGACAGTACATCGCGATCAGCCCGATAAAGTTAGCCAAAAAGTTCAATATAAAGGAAAGCCGGTAAGCGAGCGTGTTCTGCATGGAGCAGAGCGCCAGAGAGACGTATTTTTTCATAACCGGTCAGGCGCTCCCCCTTCCCGCCAACGACAAGGACTCGGAGTCCAGTTGACCTTCGTAAACGCGGCGGATGATCTCCTCGATGCTCGGCTCGTCAATGCGGAAATCGACGACTTCCCCCCGGTTCATCAGCCGCTTGACGATATCGCTGGCCGTGCAGCGGAAGCGGTCGAACCGGACGGATAAAGAGGAGGCGCCTTGATCCTCCGCGGGCCTCACGACCCGGACATCCGGGAGGTCCCGGAACAGGCTCTCCGCTTCCGGAATCGGTGAGCTTAGCTGCATATGTATCGTTCGTTCCCTTGCGAAAGCATCCTTGACTTCCCGCAGTTTGCCGTCGTAGATAATTCGGCCCTGGTCGATAATAATGAGCCGTTCGCACAAATCTTCGATATCCCCGAGATCATGGGTGGTCAGAAGCATCGTCGTGCCTTTATTCCGGTTCATTTCTTTAATAAAGTCCCGAATCCGATGCTTCACCGCCACGTCAAGACCGATCGTCGGCTCATCCAGATAAACGATTTTGGGATCATGCAGCAGCGCTGCGGCCAAATCGGCCCTCATCCGCTGACCGAGCGACAGCTTGCGGGCGGATAAATGGAGAAAATCCTCCATCCCGAGCAATTCTGTAAACGCATCCATATTTCTTTTGAACGTTTCCGGCGGAACCTGATAAATATCCCGGAGCAGTCCGAGCGATTCGCGAACCGGGATATCCCACCATAGCTGGGTGCGTTGGCCGAAAACCGCCCCGATGCGCTGGGCGTTCTCCATCCGCTGCTTGTGGGGGACGAGCCCGTCCACCCGAATTTCCCCGCCGGACGGCACCAGCACGCCGCTTAGCATTTTGATCGTCGTCGACTTGCCCGCACCGTTCGGTCCGACATAAGCGACGGTTTCCCCCTCCTCGATCGTGAGATCGATGCCTTCCACCGCGGATTTGTCCCGGTAACGCTGGGTAAACAAATGCTTGACCGCCCCCGCCAATCCGGGTTCTTTCACCGCCTGCCGGAACACTTTCCGCAGGCCTTTCGTTTCGATCAGACTCAAGTGGCCATCCCTTCCTTTCCGTTTCCAATTCTTTACTAATATAAAGGAAATCCGCCCGCCTTCCTACCCTAATAATTAGTAAATCTATCCCCTACTTTTTAAAGCTTGAGGCCGGCATTAGACAATTCCGCAGCTACCCGATATGATGTGGACAAAAGAACCGCCGCGCCCGGCTGCGGGAAAGGAGGACCCATGAATTCTTTTTATCAAAACTGGGAGTTGGATCAAGGGCTGCCGATGGTCATTCACCGGTCCAAGGATCTCGATTTTTACCCCCACTTTCACGCCGAGGTGGAGTTCGTGTATGTCAAATCGGGCAAAATCCGGGTCGGAGTCAATAAAGAAAGCCGGCTGCTGGGCCAAGGCGACATGGCCGTCATCGGCAGCAACGACATTCACTATTACGACAGCCGGGGGCTTGGCTCCGTGATCTTCATCGTCATTTTTCATCCGGAGATGATCGGCAAAGCCGGGGGGTGGCCGTCAGGCGTCCGTTTCGACACCCCGTTCATTTGCGGACGTCAGCAGGACCTTGCTCCGTTAATACGTCCTCTCCTGGAGAGGATATTCCGCGAAAAAAGAGACGCCCTGCCCGGCCACGAACTGTTCATCCAGGCGAGCTTGTCCGAACTGTGCGGGACACTGCTGCGGCGGCTTGAATTCACCGACTTGCCGTCGGCTCAGGACGAGGCGGACCCCGGGCGGGAACGCATTCAGCAAATTCTGTCCTACATCGAGAACCACTACCGTGAGGATTTGTCCGTCGAGACGATATCGTCTCATTTTAAAATGGGACCCTCTTATTTTTGTCGCATGTTTAAAAAGAACGTAGGCATGAATTTCAAAACGTTTCTCAATACGATTCGGGTGCACAGCGCCAAACGAAAACTGGAAAACAGCGGAGCCAGCATCACAGAAATCGCGCTGGAATGCGGGTTCGGCAGCATCCGCACCTTTAACCGGGTATACCGGCAATTCCAGGGCCATGCTCCTTCCGAATTCCGCAAGGAGATGAAATGAACGCGACGAAGTGCAATTTTTGGCCAGTGCTTGAGCATAAAGTGGCGAGAGAATCGTCCGCCGGGTTTTTATAATAGGGGTATCCCGAATATGCTATGAAGGATCCAAATCACCCGTGATGGAGGAATGTTATGAATCAATTGCGTGTAGGTATGATCGGTTACAAGTTTATGGGAAAAGCCCACAGCAATGCCTATCGTTCCCTCCCGATGTTCTTCCCCCAAGCGGTAAAACCCGAAATGGCCGTCCTTTGCGGAAGAAACGGCAAAGCCGTGGCCGAAGCGGCCGATCAACTGGGCTGGCAGGCTTACGTCACCGACTGGAAGGAGCTCGTCGCCCGGGACGATGTCGATTTGATCGATATCAACGCCCCCAGCGACGCGCATAAAGAAATCGCGCTGGCTGCGGCCCGTGCGGGGAAACATATTTTTTGCGAAAAACCGTTAGCGCTTACACTAAACGATGCCCGCGAAATGCTGGAAGCCGCGGAGCAGGCCGGTGTACGCCACATGGTCGGCTTCAACTACCGGTTCTCTCCCGCGGTCAAGCTCGCCAAGAAGCTCGTCGAGAGCGGGCGGCTCGGGAAAATTTATCACTTCCGGGCCTGGTTCCTTCAGGACTGGATTCTCGATCCGGATTTCCCGCTCGTTTGGCGGCTGCAAAAGGATATCGCCGGCTCCGGCTCCCACGGAGACCTCGGGGCGCATCTGATCGACCTCGCCCACTACCTGGTAGGCGGCATCCGCGAAGTGATCGGGATGAGCGAAACTTTCATCAAGGAACGTCCGCTGGCCGAAGAAATGACTGGGCTCAGCGCCAAAGGCGCCAAGGGGAAAGACGCGCCGAAAGGACCGGTTACCGTGGACGATGCCACCCTGTTTCTGGCCCGTTTCGAGAACGGGGCGCTGGGCAGTTTCGAGTCGACGCGGTTTGCGGCCGGGCATCGCAGCACGAACGCTTTTGAGATTAACGGAAGCCTGGGCAGCGTGAAGTTTGACTTTGAGCGGATGAATGAGCTGGAGGTCTATTTTACCTCCGACGAAGAGGACGTGCAGGGCTTCCGGCGCGTGTTGGCTACCGATCCGGCGCATCCGTACGCCGAGGCCTGGTGGCCGCCGGGCCACACGATCGGCTTTGAACATACTTTCATCCATGAAGTGCTGGAGCTCACCCAGGCCATCTCCGAGGGGCGTCAACCTGTACCGAACTTCAGGGACGGCGTGCAGTGCCAGGCCGTGCTGGAAGCGGTGGAGCGTTCGGCTCTCGAACGCCGTTGGGTCAGCCTTGCGGAAATGTAGGCGATAAATATTAGAGAACCGGTCGGATTCGGTTCAAAGGAGACGGAGAACATGAAAAAAGCGCTGATTGTATGGGGCGGCTGGGACGGCCATGAGCCGGAGCAAGTGGCGGCGATTTTCGCCGACGTCCTGCGGGAGCATCGGTTCGAGGTGGAGGTCTCGGATACGCTGGAGGCTTATGCCGATGCCGAGAAGCTGATGGGACTGGACTTGATCGTCCCGGTATGGACGATGGGAGACATCGCCCAGGAGCTGGTGAACAACGTGTCCGCGGCCGTCCAGGCCGGGACCGGGCTCGCCGGCTGCCATGGCGGCATGTGCGATTCCTTCCGCAACAACGTGGACTGGCAGTTTATGACTGGCGGCCAGTGGGTGGCGCATCCCGGAAACGACGGGGTGGAGTACAAAGTGGAGATCAAGCAGAGCTCCAGCCCGCTGGTGGACGGCATGGACGATTTCGTCGTCCGGACGGAGCAATACTATCTTCACGTGGACCCCGCCGTCGAAGTGCTGGCCACAACCCGGTTCCCGGTAGTGGACGGTCCGCATCGCTTCAACAAAGCGGTCGACATGCCGGTCGTATGGACCAAACGGTGGGGATACGGACGCGTCTATTACAACTCGCTTGGCCACCATGCGGATATCGTTGCGCTGCCTCCCGTGAAGGAACTGATGACCCGTGGACTGCTGTGGGCGGCCGAAGGCAAGAAGCTGGCCCTTTCAAGCGCCGGCTCTTCGGCAGGCGCAAGCTATACCGGGATGGGCGACAGCCAGTATCGAGCATAGGAGGGCTATCATTTGAGTATGAACCTGGAGACGAACGACAACGCGGGCAAGATTAAAGTGGGAATTATCGGCTGCGGTAAAATCAGCGGCATTTATATGGAAAACTGCCAAAAATTCAGCGTTCTCGATCTGGTTGCGTGCGCGGACTTAAATCCGGACCGCGCCCGGGAGCAAGCCGCCGCATACGGTATTCCTCGGGTGTACACGCCGGAGGAACTGCTGGCCGATCCGGAAATCCGCCTTGTACTGAACTTGACGATCCCGGCCGTGCACGCCGAAGTCAGCCTGCAGGCGTTGGAAGCGGGCAAGCATGTTTATGTCGAGAAGCCGCTCGCCATTTCGCTGGAAGACGGGCGGCGGGTGCTTGAGGCCGCGAAGGCGCGGGGCCTGATGGTCGGATGCGCGCCGGAGACGTTCTTCGGTGCCGGCATTCAGACCGCGCTGGCGCTCATCGAAGAAGGCGCGATCGGGCGCCCGGTTTCGGCCACGGCGTTCATGATGAGCCGCGGACATGAGCACTGGCATCCCGACCCGGAATTTTACTATTCGCCGGGCGGCGGTCCCATGTTCGATATGGGACCGTACTACCTGACCGCGCTCGTTCAACTGCTCGGGCCGATCCGCCGCGTAGCCGGCATTACCGGCAAAGCGCTGCCCGAGCGTACCATCACGAGCGAGAAGAAGCGCGGGGCCCGGGTCGCCGTGAAGGTGCCGACGCATGTGGCCGGAACGCTGGAATTTCATGGCGGAGCGATCGCGAGCCTGATCACGAGCTTTGATATTTTCGGCGGCAGCACGCTTCCGCCGATCGAGATCCACGGGACCGAGGGCACCTTGCTGGTGCCGGACCCGAACACCTTCGGCGGGCCGGTAAAATACCGGCGCACCGGCGAGGAAACGTGGACGGAGCAGCCGCTGCTGCCCGGCTACGAGGCCAACAGCCGCGGCATCGGCCCGGCCGATATGGCGAGCGCCCTCCTGCGGGGGCGGCCGCACCGGGCCAGCGGCGAGCTGGCCTACCATGTGCTGGAGGCGATGTGGGCGTTCCACGCCTCGTCCGACACGGGCAGCTACTACGCGATGCAGAGTCGGTGCGAGCGGCCCGCGGCGCTGCCGACCGGGCTGCCCCCGTACACGCTGGACTAGCGCGGAGTTGCGCGGAACCTAGCGACAACCCAAAGCCGCTGAATTACTCAGCGGCTTTTTTTCGCATGGACGCCCTGTTCGGTATGCCCGCTCTATGATTAATGCCTTAACTAACGGGATTTTCTCCCGTTATTTTGAAACTCTGCTCGCTATTCGCTCTATTACCTGGAATTGTTCCAGCTAATTCCGCCTCATCCGTGCAAATCGGCCGCTTACGCACAAATTAACTGGAGATTTTCCAGTTATTTTAACTCTCGCACTCACTCCGCACCAGATTAACGGGTACTTTTCCAGCTAATTCGGACTTCCGACTCGCGGACTTACCGACTTATCGACTCACCTCACTCGCCGACTCACCAACTCCCGACCCACCAACTCATCTACTCACTCGGCTCACCGACTCCCCGCTCACCTATACGGCCGCCTAAATTACATTTTCCGTTATCTTCGGTAAGCGGAAATCCTCAAAAAAAAGGCGGAGTCCACGGACCCCGCCTTCTCTCCCCCATTACCGGGCCTTGGCCCGGAGGAACGCTTCCTTGTATGCCGCTGCTTTGCTCGCAATCAGCGAGAAGTCCTGCCGCTTTAAGGCTTCGTTGGTCAAATCGGAGCCGATTCCGACCGCCACGGCCCCCGCCTGAATCCACTGGCCCAGATTGTCCAGGGACACGCCCCCGGTCGGCATAATATTCGCCTGCGGAAGCGGACCTTTGATGGCCTTGATCATGGACGGCTCGTACAGGTTGCCCGGGAACAGCTTGACGATGTCCACGCCGAGTTCCAGCGCCTCCTGAATCTCCTTGATCGTCATCGCCCCGGGCATCACCGGAATCCGGTACCGGTTGCACAGCATGACGGTCTCCCGGTTCAGACTCGGCCCGACGACAAACTCGGCTCCGCTCAGGATGGCGGCGCGCGCGGTTTCCGGATCCAGCACCGTACCGACGCCGATAATCGCATACGCCGATGGATACGCGGCGTTCCAGGCATATTTGCGGGCCAAGGTTTCAATCGCCCGCAGCGCAAACGGAACGGTCATCGTCACCTCGATTACTTTAATCCCGCCCGCGATAGCTTGTTCGGCCATCTCCACCACCTGCTCCGGCGTCTCGCCGCGCAGAACGGCCACAACGCCCTCTTCGGCGATTTTTTGGATAAGCTGCAGCTTCTTCACTTCTGTTCCCCTCTTCCCTTTACATTTAGAATAACTATCCCGTGCCCCATGTTTTGAAAGCCTTTTCCTATGCTTTATCCTATCATGGTTAGCCGGTCGGCTAAAGCTTGTTTTTTAAAGATTCATGAATTATTTGTCCATCCGGATTCAGATCTTCTCCTGAAATGCTTCTCCGCGATGCGCATCACTCCATCCACCTTCATTTTTCGGTAAACCGCTTGCAAAATGAACTTAAAAGATTTAATGTAAACCTATATGAACATTATAAACCTAAATAAACCAAAAGAGGAGTGTTTTTTATGAAACGACGTTACGCTTCCCATCCCAATGAAGTCAAACAGTTTGACACAGCGCGGTTACGTCAGGAGTTTCATATCCCGACCTTGTTCACGCCGGATCGTCTAGAGCTGGTGTTGACGCATGAGGATCGCATGATCATCGGAGGGGCGGCCCCCGTACGGGAAGACGTGAAACTTGAAGTTGACCTCAAGGAGCTTGGGGTGGCGTATTTCCTGGAACGCCGGGAACTCGGAGTCATTAATGTCGGCGGTCCGGGCTCGATTGTCGTGGACGGCGCAGCGTATGAACTGGAACATAAAGATTGTCTCTTTGTGGGCATGGGGTCCAAAGAGGTTATTTTCAAGAGCAAGGACGCCGCGAATCCCGCCAAGTTTTATTTGAATTCGGCGCCGGCCCACAAGTCGTTCCCTACCGCGAAAACCACCCTCGCCGAAGCGGAATCCGGCGCTCTGGGCTCTATTGAGAATTCCAACGAGCGTACGATCCACCGCTTCATCCATGAGAACGGCATTCAAAGCTCACAGCTGGTCATGGGCATGACCCAGCTTAAAACCGGCAACATGTGGAACACAATGCCCGCGCATGTTCATCCCCGCCGGATGGAAG
This sequence comes from Paenibacillus sp. alder61, assembly GCF_020179875.1. Taxonomy (NCBI): domain Bacteria; kingdom Bacillati; phylum Bacillota; class Bacilli; order Caryophanales; family Paenibacillaceae; genus Paenibacillus; species Paenibacillus sp. alder61. Next base: position 73,576 of record NZ_JAIUDG010000006.1, on the reverse strand, counting down.
CGTACATGTATTTCGATCTGCCCGAAGACGCGGTGGTGTTCCATCTGATGGGCGAGCCGAACGAAACGCGCCATATCGTGATGCGGAACGAGCAGGCCGTGATCTCCCCGAGCTGGTCGATTCACAGCGGGGTGGGCACGAGCAATTATACGTTTATCTGGGGCATGGCCGGAGACAACAAAGCGTACGCGGATATGGACGCCGTTCCGATGAAGGATTTAAAATAAGGGAGATAAGCCAGTTACGGACTATGTAACGAATTCATTTTCTAACGGAAGAGTTGACGCCTCAATGAGCTCGATACGACGATACGAAAAAATTATGGAAGTTCTGCTGACGAACAAAGAGGTTACCGTGGCGGAGCTGAGCGAAAAGCTGGGAGTCACGGGCAAAACGATCCGCGAGGATCTGACCCGTCTTGAGGAGCAAGGCCTCATCGTGCGTGTCCACGGCGGAGCCGTCCTGGCGCAGGGAGACCAGTTCGGCATTCTCCCCGCCAAGGAGCCCGTGGTGAAACATGCCGAGGAGAAAGGCGAGATCGCCCGCAAAGCCCTGCTTCACATTCAACCAAACGACATCATCGCCCTGGACGGCGGCAGCACGACGCTGGAAATCGCCCGCCGTCTCGACAACCAGCCGCTCACCGTGGTTACCAATGATGTGTACATCATCAGCGAGCTGGTTGTAAAGGACCAGATCCGTCTCGTCGTACCGGGCGGTTACCGGGTCCGCAATATGCTTGCCGGTCCCGAAGCAACGGCCTACATCAAAAAGCTGAACATCCGCAAGGCGTTCATTTCCACGACCGGCATTCATCCGGAACACGGACTTTCGATTTATACCGGCGACTTCATCGAGTTCAAGAGAGCTTTGATCGAAACGGCTCACGAGGTGATCGCGGTCGTCAATCATCACAAATTCGGTCAGACCGCGCTCCGGACATTCGCCTCCCTGCAGGAGCTTACCCGGGTTATTACGGACCATGGCCTGGATGAGGAAATGGTGAAGTCTTTTGCCGAAGCGGGAATCCCTATCGAGTGATTTATATATCATCCAATTTCATAAAGGAGTGTTCGCCCTATGCATCGTTTATTTGACCTTACAGGAAAAACCGCGCTAGTGACCGGGGCTTCAGGCGGTCTGGGACAAGGCATCGCGCTCGGCTTGGCGGAAGCGGGCGCCGACGTCGTCTGCGTCTCGTATACCTCCAGTGAGGAAACGGCGGCTCGTATTGAAGCCCTGGGCCGAAAAGCCTCCGCTATCGAAGCGGACCTCAGCCGGCATGACGCGCTTCAGTCCGTCTTCGACGAATCGCTCAAGCTGACCGGGCAGATCGACATCCTCGTCAACAACGCGGGGATTATCCGTCGGACCCCGGCCAAGGATCACAGTGAGAAGGACTGGTTTGACGTAATCGACATCAACCTGAACACAGTGTTCCTGCTGTCGCAAATTGCCGCCAGACCGATGCTTGAACGAGGCAGCGGCAAAATCATCAACATCTGCTCGATGTTGTCCTTCCAGGGCGGCATCAATGTTCCCGGCTACACCGCCTCCAAGCACGGGGTGGCCGGTTTGACCAAAGCCTTCGCCAACGAATGGGCCCAAAGCGGCCTCCAGGTGAACGCCATCGCCCCAGGCTACATGTCGACGGACAATACGGCGCCGATCCGGGCCGATGAGAAGCGAACCGCCTCCATTACGGAGCGGATTCCCGCCGGACGCTGGGGGACCGCGGAGGACCTGAAGGGCCCCGCCGTGTTCCTCGCTTCCTCCGCATCCGACTATTTAAACGGGCACATTCTCTGCGTCGACGGCGGATGGATGGCCAGATAAACCTGCCGCCGATATCCGGCAAACGAAGAAACCCGCCAAGGAGCATATCTCCTGGCGGGTTTCTTCTCGTTGCAGTATCTTCTTATCCCGAGCGGGTTACCGCTCCACGTGCCCTACTCCGCTCAACAACCTGTCGATTTCCGCGGCGCTCGGCAGTCCTTCCCAATCGCCAACAGCCTGGATAACCTGGGATCCGATTAGGTTCCCGAGCCGGACCGCTTCTTCCAGGGGGTATCCCCGGAGCAGGCCGGATAGAAAGCCTGCGCAGAAGCCGTCCCCGGCACCCACCGTGTCGATTACATGATCGACTTTATAATAAGGAACCGGAGTCAACTTGCCGTGCTCGAACAAATAGGTTTCGTCCTTCCCGCCCTTAATAACGCTTACACCGGGAAGCTCGTTCAGCCGGGAAAGGATCTCTTCCAGGGATTCGGTCTCGTACAGAAGCTTCAATTCATCCAGCCCCGGCAAAAAATAATCCGCTTTCATAGCAAGCGGCAAAAGCACCTTCCGCGCCGCTTCAAGGTCCCATAGCTTCAGCCGCAAATTCGGATCGAAGCTGACTTTCACGCCGTGGCGCTTGGCCAGATCCATGGCGGCGGCCGCCGTTTCCGCGCAGGAGTCGCTTAGCGCCGGTGTAATGCCGGTGACATGGAGGATTTTCGCGCCGGCAATATAAGCCTCGTCCAGGTGTTCCGGCCGCATCCGGCTGGCGGCGGACAGCTTGCGGTAATAATAGACCGAGCTTTTGCCCACGACATTTTCCCGGATCATCAACCCGGTGGGGGCTTCAGCGGTAAGCTGTGCACGGGAGACGTCCACCCCTTCTCCCCGGATCGCCTTGATCACGCGGTGCCCGAACGGATCATCGCCGAGCCGTCCGCACCATCCCGAGGTGTGTCCCAGCCGGGCCAATCCGATGGCCACGTTGGATTCCGCCCCTCCGAACGAAGGCGTCAGGGTGTTCGCGTACTCCAGTCCTTTTCCCCCTTCGGCGATTAACAGAGCCATACTTTCGCCAAAAGTAACCACCTCGGGAAATCGTTGTTCAGTTAAATGGGAAGCATGCATTTTCTCGTTTCACCTTCTCTCAGTCGATCGAGCCGTCACGTCGGGTATGTTCCAAATCTGTCCATTGGCTGCTCCTTCTATTATCTCATGATTCTCTCTTCCGGACTATGTTTTTAGTAACACCGGAACGAAAAAATCCCTTTGAAACCGGCATGCAGCAAGAAACCGGACTTCCCAAAACTTGCGCTTTCTCTAAAAATAAGGTTTTCTATATAAGTTGAACCAAAGAATGCGCAAATCAATAGTTCAACTTATTTAGAATAACAATAAAAAAAATTTGTATGTAACCTTCCGGGCCGTTGGCCGATCTAATAGTCGATTTAAAAGAGAAGAGAGGTGAAACCTTGTGGAATTTAGTGAGGAAAACATACGGTCAGCCATAGCCGGAGATCGTAATGCGTTTGTTGAGTTGATGAAACAGGCGGAATTGCAGCTCTATCAAACCGCCTGGGCCATTGTCAAAAGAGCGGAAGATTGTGATGATGCCATGCAGGAGGCCATCTTAAAAGCTTTTAAATCCATCCACACTTTACGAGAGCCTTCTTATTTCAAGACATGGATCTTTCGAATTTTAATCAATGAATGTCTGAGAATCCTGGAAAGGAATAAAAAAACCGTAGCCTTCAGCGATACGGCGCAATTCGGCAGTTTGCAGCGCAATGAATACTCCGCAGTGGATTTACGGGATGCGGTGGATCGTCTCGAAGAGAATCTGAAGATTGTGATCGTCCTTCATTACTACCAGGATATGAATATCAATCAGGTAGCCAACATTTTGCAATTGACACCGGCTGCCGTAAAAACACGGCTATTTCGTGCCCGGCAAAAACTGATGCAGTCTTATAGCGATCAACAAGATCAGAAGGAGGGAAAAATAAACTATGGAACATCTTACTGAAGAAATCTCAAAATTGCGTTCTCAGCAGCCTAATCAACTGCCCCAAAGTACGCGTCAAAGAATGGATAAAACCTATCAAATGATTATGGAACAAGAGATGAGCACCTCAAATCAGCAAAAAGGAGCTGTTATTCATATGAAAAAGGTAAAAAGACTTGGGCTTACCGCCGCAGCAACGCTTGTACTGGGAGGAGCCGTGATCGGCTCGGGTTTCGTTTCTCCGGCCATGGCCGCCACTTTGGAAAACCTGCCTGTGATCGGCAGTATCTTTAAAAACGAGGACCCCGGCCTTCGGGTTGCCGCTGAAAAAGGGCTTCTGTCCTCTCCGAATGCAAGTGTGACGCACGATGGCATCACCCTGAAAGTGTCCGAAGCCTTTTACGATGGAAATCGTTTAAGCGTATCGATCACCCGCGAGGGAGTGGATCTGAAAGATGTCATGATGCCTTGGCAAACCATCGATCAAAGCGAAAAAGTAAAAGGTTATATTGACTGGCGTTCCACGATGGAAGCCATCGTTGACGGCAAACCCGTCAAAGGATTATCTATCGATAGCGGGGAAGTTCCCGGTCAAAAAGACGCCTTTATTTTCAACGTAAGAAAAGGCCTGGAAGAGGCGAATCTTCCGGATCAATTTGAATTGACGCTGGTAGCCAAAGTCACCCAGGTGAATGAACCTTTCGAACTGAAAATCCCGATCACCAAAGTTCAGCCGACTCTTTCCGTAAATCCGGAAAAAACCATGAGCAAAGGCGATTTCAGTTATACGGTTAAACAGGTTCAACTTACTCCAGGCTCCACCAAAGTGATGATTGACAGCAAAGGCACAGTCCCTGTGACTGAGAAACAAACCGGCGAGTTTGCGGCCAGCAAAATGTATTTTGATATTGTCGATGATAACGGAAACTCGATCGAGCAGATTCTGATCCCGTCCTATCAAGAAGCGCCAAAAGCTCAATATCATGACGAAGAGCTGTACAGCCCGTTCAAAACGACACCAAAATCCATTACGATCAAACCTTATACCTATACGGTCAATAAATCGGACTGGACGGTAGCTGGAGAAAAAGAAAAAATCTATCATGAAGATTTGGAAATGACGATTCCGCTGAATAATAACTAACTTGCGAGGAGTTGAACATAATGATCAGCAAACGAATTGAAAGTAAAGTCGCCGCCGCCTTGCTTGCCGTTTCGGTTTTAACCGCAAGCGGAACGGCCCTATCCGGTACGGTTACGGCGAAAGCGGCGAATCAAGAAACCGCTTCTACCCAAAGTCTTTTTGAAGGGGTAAAAAATGACCCCGGTCTCCTAAAAGCGGCCAAACAGGGTACGACGAAAGTTCAAAATCAAAAAGTGACGAAGGATGGCGTCACCTTGAAATTGACCGATTATCTCTATGACGGAGCCAGAGTTTCGTTCGCTTTGCAAAGAGAAGGCGACAATCTTGAAACAACGCTGGATGACGTGACCAATGCCGAGAAAAAAGGGGTTCTGCTATATCACGAGATTTATATCAACGGCAAAAAACAGGATCTGAAATCTTACGGAAGATCCTCCATAAATGACGGTAACAGTATGGTGATCTCCTTCAACGACCAGTCCGATAAAGGTCCGCGAACCGTATTTTTCCCCAAACAATTCGAACTTACGGTTAAAGCTTACGTATCGGGCGTGGACGATCCTTTCACCTTTAAAGTGCCTGTCAAAAAACAAGCTGCGCAAAGTACGGTTTTGAATAAGGCGGTGGCGAAGAAGGCCGGGAAATTAAGTTATACCGTAAAGCGCGTAGAGCTAACCCCTTATTCGAGCCGGTTGGAATTGGTTGCGCAAGGCTCCCATAAGCAGATTAAGGATTTAAAGGACTTGAGATTCGATATCGCGGACAATAAGGGAAATGTCCTGACCCCTGCGCTGCAAACATGGGAGGGCGTCGTCAAAAATCAACGCTACTTCGATATGACGTATCCTTCCTTCGCGGCCACTCCCAGCTCTATTGTCGTGAAGCCGTATAGCTTGGAAAAAGACGGTAACGGGGCTCCGAAAAAAGTCTATCTGCAGGATGCGGAACTTACGCTTTCCTTAAAAAAATAAACCGATGGCAGTCATAACCACCCGTCCAACGGGTGGTTTGCTTTTGGGGTATAAGCCTTTCCTTTATTACCGGCTCGTGTCTAAAGCCGCTAGCTTTCACTACGTTCAAGCTACTATGCTGTTGCCGCTTTTGCCTACCCCTGAAGGGGTGCGTTTATTACTAATACCCCTTCAGCTACCTTGATAATATGGAATTCCTGCAGATTTGCATCTTTTTTCGCATTCCCTCGGGAATCGTCTTAAATACCTGCAGTTTTGCATCCTTTTGGAGTTGGTAGTTTGGAAGCACGCACACTAGGCGCCTCTTTGTATGTGACAATCACTTCGATTAGTCATTAAACCACCTTACCTTTCGTTATACATAGCAGCTTGAACACTCCTATGATAACGACCCCATCAGGTGGTTTTGATATAAGCATCACTACACCCCCCGCATAGCAGGTGGTATGTTGTTTCGCACGCTTCGCGTAATAAAAGAGGGTGCCCCTCAGTCATCTATGATGACTCTTGGGACCCCCTCTAATCCTTATCTATCGCTAAACCTCAAGTACCGAAGGCATGATATGCGGCGTTCTGCCGACTTCCCGCTGAAAATATCTCCGCATCACCTGTTGGGTCGTGCGCAGCCAAAGCTTTTGGCTGTACGTCTCCTTCTCCCCCATACGGTTCAAGCTGCGCCGCAAAGCGGCTTCCGCACGCCGCAGCAGCGGCCGGGCGTCCTGCATGTATACGAATCCCCGGGTCACGATGTCCGGACCGGATAAAATCTTGCCCGTCCGGCTGTCTACGGTCATAACGACCACGACGATGCCTTCCTGGGCCAGTTCCATACGTTCTTCAACCAGCTCATCTTCATTGAGGCGCATTTCGCCGTTGCTGATAAAGACCTCGCCCGCCGGGATCGTTCTGCCCCGCTTTGCGCGGTTCCGGTAAACCGACAGCGTATCGCCGATATTCATGACGAACACCCGGTCCTCCGTCAGCCCCGTTTGCAGCGCCAGGTTCTTGTGACTTAACAGCATACGGTATTCCCCATGAATCGGAATAAAAAATTTCGGCCGAATAAAGCTCAGCATCAGTTTAAGATCCTCGCGGCAGCCGTGTCCCGACGTATGGATGTCGAAAATAGAGCCGTAGATGACATGGGCGCCCGCGCGCATCAGCATATCGATGCTCCGGTTTACATTTTGACCATTTCCCGGAATCGGAGATGAAGAGAAAATGACCGTATCCCCCGGATAGATTTGCACGGAGCGGTGCGCTCCCGAAGCGATCCGGCTGAGGGCCGCGTTCGGCTCGCCCTGGCTGCCCGTGCAGACGATGAGGATCTGCCGGTCCTCATACCGGTCGATATGCTTCACATCGACCAGCATGCCCTCCGGAACCCGGATATAGCCCAGATCCTGACCGATCGCGAACACCTTCTCCATGCTGCGGCCGATCACGACGATCTTCCGGTTGCATTGCATCGCCGCATCTACCACCTGCTGCAGGCGGTGCACGTTCGACGCGAACGTCGCGAACAGAATTCTTCCGTCGCACTGCCGAAACGCTTCCAAAATGGCGCCGCCCACCCGCCGTTCCGAGGGGGTGAAGCCTTCTTTTTCACTGTTCGTACTGTCCGCCAAAAGCGCAAGCACGCCTTCCCCGCCGACGCTGGCCATTTTGAACAAATTCGCCGGCTTATCCTCCGGCGTAAAATCGAATTTAAAGTCTCCGGTATGCACCACCGCACCGTATGGCGTATCGATCACGATGCCGTAGGCATCAGGTATGCTGTGGGTCGTCCGGAAAAAATGCACCGACATCTGCTGATAATCGAACCGGTCGTTCTCATCAAACACATGCAGCTTGACCTCGCCCAGCATCCGGTATTCCTCCAGCTTGGCTCGCACCAGACCGATCGTCAGCGCTCCTCCATAAACGGGTACCGACAGCTGCCGAAGGACGAACGGCAAGGCGCCGATGTGATCCTCGTGGCCGTGGGTCAGGAACAATCCTTTGATTTTATGCTGATTTTGCGTGAGGTAACTGATATCGGGAATGATGTAATCGATGCCGGACAAACGGGAATCCGGAAATTTCAATCCGGCGTCCACGATCACAATCTCGTTCTTGTATTCGATCCCGTACATATTCTTTCCGATTTCGCCTATGCCGCCAAGCGAAAAAATCCGCACGGGCGGCGGAGACGACTTGGAGCGTCGGCCGGACTTCCCGTTTGCTGCGTTCGCACCCGTTGTATTTGCTGTATTCGCTGGCTTCGTTTTTGCTTCCTTCAATTTTGCTTCATTCATTATGCGGTTAATCCTCTCTAGAATTATGCAGACTAATCTATGCTCAATTATACTGAAAACTACTCATAATAACTATTTAATTTTTATATTTGATATTTCGTTAGGCCGCGCACAAGAAACAAGCCGGAACCCGGACACCGCCGAGCACCGGCTTATTGCAAGCCATAAAGGAGATTTACCCGCGCCGCAAAACTTTTAAACTTTCTTTCAAATTCTAAAACTTATAAAAACGTGGGTAGCGATGATTAGTCCAGGATGCCGCTTTTGTTTACGACCTCCAGCCAACGCTGCGCAATGAGGTGATGGCCCGCGGCCGTCGGGTGAACTCCGTCCCAAAGCCAGTAAGCCGCCTCTCTCCGCTGTTCGGCCGCATCAAAGACGTCCTGAAGCGGGACGTAAACCGCGTCGAACCGCTCGGCCAATTCACGCAGGGTCTTCCGGTACCCGGCAATCAACTCGGTCCACTGTTCCCAGCGGGCGGCGGTGGCTCCGGTCTTCAGGATAAACGGCTCGCACAGCACGAGCTTGACCTCGGGCATCACCTCGCGGGTCTCGGTCAGCAGGTGAAGGTAAGCCCTTTCAAATCGGTCCGTAGCCCCGCTCGGTTCTTCAGACACGATTCTCCAGGCGTCGTTGACCCCGATCAAAATGCTGATGACATCCGGCTTCAGGCTGATCGCATCCTCATTCCACCGCGCATACAAATCGGATACGCGGTTGCCGCTGATTCCCCGGTTCAGGAATGTCGGCTGCTGCTCCGCGTGGATATGCCCAAGCTCGCCGGCGATCATATACGCGTAGCTGTGCCCCAAAATATGATTCGGATCGCTCCCCCGGTCCCGATTTCCGTCAGTGATCGAATCGCCCTGAAACAAAATAACGCAGTTCTTTTTCAACACGAATCCCTCTTTTCCCATGATGAACGACATCGTATTTTCCAATTATCGATTATAGCAAGGAATGGCGCCCGCGCGAAGGACAGAATTTCACAGATGCAAAAAGACCCCGCTTAGCGGAGTCGTCACTTGCTCTTCTGCACTTTATTTAACCGCGACGAAAAACAATCTTGTTGCATCCTCGCCAGCCTCCACCCACTCGAAATCGGCGTAACAGGCGACGTCGCGGAAACCGCAGCGGAGCAGCTCGCTCTTCATCCACGCCGGGTCGTAAGCCCGCTGGGTATGATGCTCCTCAAAACGCCGGTACAGGCCCGGACCGTTCTCTTCTTCTCGGGCAAAGATCGTCAGATGATGTTCTATTTCATCCCGTGCCGCATCCCGTTCACAGGTCCAGATATAGGCTACGGAAGCTTCGTCCCAGATAAACGGCTGTTCCTCCTCATACCGACGGAAGGTGTTCGGATGGTGAACGTCAAACAGAAACGTGCCGCCCTCTTTAAGCCCCTTATAGGTCCTCTGGAATGTACGGACGACATCCTCTTCTTCCAATAGGTAATTCAGGCAATCGCAAAAAGAGATGACCGCATCGACCGGCTCGGGGAGTTCCCATTCCGTCATATCCTGCTGAACCCAGCGGATACTGCCGTCGCGAAACAGACGAACGCCCTGCGAAGTGCCCTCCATTTTTCGGCGGGCCACGGACAGCATATCGGCGGATAGATCGATGCCGGTCACTTCAAATCCCGCATTGACCAGGGGAATCGTAATGCTGCCGGTTCCGCAGCCGAGATCCACGACCGTTTTGGGCATCCCGAGCCGCTCCCAGGCCTGGCGGGCAAACCGGATCCAATCCGGGTAAGGCATGTCTTCCATCAATTCATCGTAAACATAAGCAAATTTCCGGTAGGCTACCATCGATGTTCTGCACTCTCCCTTTCTGTTCCCGAAACCCATTCATGGCGGGTGCCAAACGCTTTATTCGGGGTTATCCGGCTTGTTCTTCAAGACGGAGGTCAGATAGGTCCAGTTCTCTTCTTGCGTAATTTTGCCTTCTTTCATCAGCTTGCCGAGCGCCCGCTTAAACGCCGACTTGCTGATGCCGAACCTCTGCTTGATCAAATCCGGCGCCGTTGCGTCGGAATAAGGCATACTGCCGCCGGGCCGGCTTTCCAGGTAGGCCAAGATGCGCTCCGAATCCTCGTCCCGGCCGATCTCCTTGCGCGGCGCCATGGACAAGTTAACGCGTCCGTCCTCGCGGACGTGCGCGACGCGGACTTTGACCCGCTCGCCCAAACGCAGCAGGCGATTGCGTTCCGAGGAATGGATCATGCCGATCGCGCCGAACCCGAGTACGCCGCCATCCACAATGACGAACGTCCCCATTTGCAGCGGTTTGTACACAATGGCTTCCATCCATTGATTATTCCAGGAGGTCGGGGCGTGAAACGTTCGCGGCGCAAGCTCCTGTTCACCGGCCAGCTTGGCCTTGAGACGCCCCTGCTTGTCATGCTCCATGATCACATAGACCCGATCCCCCACCTGCGGGTGGAGTTCCCTGAGCTCGGGAAGCTCGCGGATCGGAAGCAGCAGCTGCCGGCCTAGGCCCATTTCCAGAAAACAACCCAGCCGTGGGTGTACATCGGCCACTTCGAGCAGCGCCAGCTCTCCCAGGGTCAGGAAAGGTTTCTTCATCGTGGCCGCCAAGCGGTCCTCCGTGTCATAAAACAGAAATACCTCCACGGTTTCGCCCGGCTGAATCTTCCGCGTCAGCTCCGAATAATGAAGCAGAACATCCTGCGTTCCCCCGGTAAGGAAATAGCCGTAAGGCGAAACCTCCCGGTCCACGGGCAGGGAGACGATCGTTCCGGCTACCAAACTCATACGTTCTCCACAACTTTAGCGTCCGACCACAAACGCTCGATATTGTAGTATTCCCGTTCATCCCGATGGAACACGTGGACGACGACATCGCCAAGGTCCATCAAAACCCAGCGGGCTGTGTTCATTCCCTCGATCCCGCGGATCTGCGCCCCGGCCTCCTGAGCCCGTTTGCGCACCTCGGTGGCGATCGACTGTACTTGGGTATCCGAATTACCGTGGCAGATCACGAAATAATCCGCGATGAGCGAAATTCCTTTCAAATCCAAAGCCACCAGGTTCATCGCTTTCTTGTCTTCCGCGGCGGATACCGCGAGTTGAAGCAGTTCTTTTGGTGATACCGGCATTCATTCAGCCTCCTGTTATAGTTGGTTGTTTTATAAATTTAGCGTTAAATCGTTAAGATTCCGGGTTTCTCTTCTTGAGCTGAGCGATTAAATCGTTCCTGGCCAACACCGTCAACGGGAAAATGGCCTTTTTCTTCTCCAGCAAAAACGAAATCGTCGAATCGAAACCGGCGAGAAGCGCCTCCTCCAGACTGACTTCGGCCAGTTCCCGGATCCGCTCGACTCCCGGAAACTCTCTCCCCGGCTCGATATAGTCGGCCAAGCAGACGATTTTATCCATTTGGGTCATGCCGACCCTGCCGGAGGTATGATAGCGAATCGCATCCAGTACCTCCGGATCGTCGACGCCGTAATCCCTTTGTGAAATAAAAGCCGCGACCTCGGCGTGAAGCAGCTGTTTGTCATGGTCCAGCAGCTCCGCATTCAGGCCGTTCTCCCGGATAACGGCTTCCTGCCGCTCCACCGGCCAGAACTTGGCCAAATCGTGCAGCAGGGCCGCCAGATCCGCTTTAACGGGATCCGCTCCGTAGCGGCGAGCCAATTCTACCGCGGTCTGCATCACGCCTTCGACATGTTTCCACCGTTTGGCGGGCATCTGACCGGAGACGATCCCGATCAGTTGTTCACGGTTGTAAACCATACAATCCGCTCCTTACGATATATTCATGCACCTCGTCGGGAACCATGTAACGCACCGACTTTCCGCTGGCCAGTCTTTTGCGCACGAGACTGGACGAGATGTCGACCAGCGGCATATCGGCGAGATGCACCGCCTGCTGAATATGGTCCGGCAGCGCATCCAGCTCCAGAAAGCTCCCGGGGCGCTGCAATCCGATAAATTTGAGCATGCCGGTCAGTTCTTCGATCCCTTCCCATTTGGGCAGGTAATTGACCATATCCGCACCGATGATAAAATAGAGGTCCAGATCCGGATGCTCGCGCCGCAGCTCCCGGATCGTATCCACCGTATACGATACCCCGCCGCGGCGGAGCTCGATATCGAGCGGTTTAAACGCCGGATTGGCGCGGGTGGCGGCTTCCACCATTTCCAAGCGCTGTTTGCCGCTCACACCGGCCTGATGTTTATGGGGAGGAATATGGGAAGGCATAAACCAGACTTCCTCCAGCCCATACTGCTCCCGCGCGGCTTCCGCCGCCAGCAAATGGCCCAGATGGACCGGATCGAACGCGCCCCCCATGATGCCTACTCTGCTCATCGCCGTTCTCCCCCCAGCCGTTTATGGAAGCTCGATCTGCTTATATTCTTGAGACTCCTTGTATAAAACGATCGTTCTTCCGATCAGTTGCACCAGTTCAGCCCCGGCGCCTTCGGCCAGTTCTTCGGCGATCTCTTTCGGATCGTCCAGATTGTTGTTCAATATGGAAACCTTGATCAGTTCCCGACGCTCCAAAGCCTCGGAGATATGACGAATGATCTGATCGTTCGTTCCCCCTTTGCCCACCTGAAAAATAGGCTGGAGATGATGGGCGAGGCTCCGTAAATAACGTTTTTGTTTTCCGCTTAGCATGTAAGTTCATAACTCCTCTAAAATTAATAATGGTTATCATATCCCAAGACCTCTTGCGAAGGAAGGGGTTAACCCAGTGTACCTAAAACCGCGTTGCGCATCGCTTCGACCGGTGCCGTAAGGCCGGTCCAGTATTCAAAAGCGTAACCGCCCTGATACACGAACATCCCGAGGCCGTTGTGAATCCGGCAGCCCTTTTGCTCCGCGCGGATCAGCAGCTCCGTCTTCAAGGGATTGTAGATCAGGTCGCTCACGACGATGCCGGAAGGCAGCAGCGCCGGATCGATCGGCGTTTGTCCGGGATGCGGATACATGCCGACCGATGTCGTGTTGATCAGAATATCGATTTCGGGAAGGATCCCCGCGATCTCTTCCATTCCGCAGCCCGCCAGCGGCCCCAGCCCGCTCCATTCCGCTGCGAGGCTGCGCGCTTTGTCCGCGGTTCGGTTCGCTACGGTGACCCGGCCCGGGTTCTCGCCGAGCAGCGCATGCACAATGCCGCGTGCCGCGCCGCCGGAGCCGAGCACGAGGACGTTCTTCCCGGCCAGGTCCGAAACCGCCTCCTCTTTCAAGGAGCGGATATAGCCGATGCCGTCCGTGTTATATCCCTTCAGCCGGCCGCCGTCATTGACGATCGTGTTCACCGCTCCGATCGCCCTCGCCCCTTCATCGACTTCATCCAAGAAAGGGATACAATCGACTTTGTGGGGGACCGTCACGTTTACGCCCCGAAAACCCAGCGCACGGACGCCCATAATTGCTTCTTCCAAGCGCCGAGCCTCCACGTGAAGCGGAACGTACGTCCCCGCCAGCCCGGAAGCGCGGAGCGCCGCCTGGTGCATGACCGGCGATTTCGATTGGATGACGGGGTCCCCCATCACGCCGAGCAGCAGCGGAAGTTCGGGACTCATCGTATGTTTCAAGGCATTCATAGCTTTCCCCCTTTGGTCCGTTCCATAAGTGCGGGCCGTCTTAGATCAAAGATGGCCGGACCAATACTTTGATCCCTTTCGGCACATGGACGGCTACAACCGCGCCGACATCATTATTGACTTTCATCCAGCCGAGACCCGAGATAAACAGATCGGAACGGCTTCCTTTAGGGATTCGGAATTCGTGCCGGGTCCACTCGGGCAGTTTCTCCAGATTTTCGCGATTTGGCGGCGAGAGTAATTCACCGGCATGATCCCTGAACAGATCGTCCGCCCGTTCCAGCTTGGTACGATGCAGCGGCACCCGGCCGCTTGCGAAGCAGGTGAACGACTGGCGTTCCCCTTGAATAAAATCGAAACGTCCGAAGCCGCCGAAGAAAAGGGTTTGCCCTTCGTTCAATTGGTACACCGCCGGTTTTAACGGCTTGTCCGGGAGCAGCACGCCCAAATCCTGCGGGCTGACCCACTCGGTATAGCGGGACGGATACATAATCCCCGGCGTATCGATAATCGCCTTGCCGTCATCAAGCGGAATATGCACCATATCGAGCGTCGTACCGGGGTATCTGGAGACGGTCAGCTCCTGCTCCAGATCGCTGTAGTCCCGAATCAACCGGTTGATCAGCGTCGATTTGCCGACATTCGTCGCCCCTACCACATAAACGTCACGGTCTCCCCGGTAAGATTGCAGGGCATCCAGCAAACGGTCGAAGCCGCTGCTTTGTTTCGCGCTGCAGAGCACCACATCCTCAACTTTCAGACCGAGATCTTTCGCTTCTTTCTGCACCCAGTTGCGAACCTTGTTCCAATTGGTGACTTTGGGCAGCAGATCAATCTTGTTGACGGCCAGCAATACCGGATTGGTCCCGATAAAACGCTGCAGCCCCGAAATCACGCTGCCGTGAAAATCGAAGAGGTCAACGATATGGATCACCAGCGCTTCTTGGCCGCCGATTTGTCCCAGCAGTCTTAAAAACTCGTCCTGCTCCACCGTAACGGAAGAGGATTCGTTGTAATTTTTAATGCGAAAACAGCGTTGGCAGATCACCGGCTCCCTGTCCAAAGCTTGCTGCGGGATAAACCCCGGTTTGTTCTGCTCCTCGCTTTGCAGCCGAATCCCGCAGCCGCTGCAGCGAAGTTCCGGCCCTTCGTTTCGCTTGTCCGTCATTTCTGTTTTTCCTCCTCCAGCCATAATCCCGACTTCCCGAGCCGATGCTTGACGATTCGTTCCAATCTGCGGTTGATGCGGGTTCCAAACCCTTCGTCCGCCACGGAAATCGGAAGAACCAGCACGGTAAACAAGCCCTGCCGGTTCCCGCCGAAAATGTCGGTCATCAACTGGTCGCCGACCACGATCGTTTCTTCGGGGCGCAGCCCCATCATATCCATCGCTTTTCGGAAAGCGGACCCGGCCGGTTTTCTGGCCTTATATACATACTCAATATTTAATGGGGTCGCAAACACCGATACCCTGTCCAAATTATTGTTTGACACGATCACGAGTTTAAACCCGGCTTTCTTTACCTTTTCAAACCATTCCACGAGTTCCGGCGTGGCCAGCGGAGCCTTGGCTCCGACCAGCGTGTTGTCCAGATCGGTAATAATTCCCCGGTAGCCTTGATCATACAGGCTCTGAAGATCGATATCAAACACGTTGTTCACGCGTAACTTGGGCAAAAATCTCTCAAACAAAATACGTTCACCTCGGTTTCATACGACAAACTATACCATATCCTTACTCCATCTTATCATTTTATTTTAAAAAATAAATTGTCCCCGGCGCAAGCACCGGGGATGGAGCTAAATGTTCTGACGCAGATGAGTATCAGGATCGGGTTAAGAACGGGATCCGTACCCTCTTGCGGGTCATGCGGTTTAATTTGTGGCCCAGCTCCTGCACGATTCTCCACTGGCTTACCGAAAACGCCTGCGGACTGTAGCTGGCTTGCTCGAATTCCCGCAGCAGTCCGTCGAGAACGGCCGAGATGCCCGGCTCCTGCTCTTTCCAGCGGGCGAACGACTCCCGAAGCGTTTCGTCGCCGCTGCGCGCAAAACCTCGGCGCTTCATTTTTCCGACGATACGCAGCGTTTCCATGACCGCCTTCTCCGACAACGTCAAAGGCCGGCCGAGCCGCAGCCGGAAGAACCCGTAATAAATCGCGGACCGCAGGTGGTAGACAACCCAGGTTACAACGATTGCCAGTGCGATCAGAAATACCGTCCGGACGGTGGCCGGATTCAGTTGGTCCATCAAGCCGGGATTGGCTTTGGATGTGATTTCTTCCTGCGGCGTAGTCTCGGCGAGAGCCGGAACATCCTCTTCTTCATCGTACAAGATCGGGGCGTCGAATCCCGGGGTCGCTTCAAAGGGAATCCAGCCGTAATCCCCGAAATACAGCTCGGCCCAGGAATGGGCATCCGCATTGTTGACGCGGTACGCCATACCGTTCTCCGGGTAACGCTGCAAAAATTCGGGGTCCGGTTGGGAACCCGGCGCATAGCCCTTGACCCACCTGGCCGGGACGCCCAAAGAGCGAGCCATCATGACCATGGAAGTGGAGAAATAATCGCAATAGCCCTGTTTGACGTCAAACAAAAATCCGTCGACAAAATCCTTGCTCTTCTTGCGTGATAAATCCGGTTTGTTCGTATACTCGTAGTTTTGCCGCAAATACGCCTGAAGCAGTTCCATTTTCGCGTAAGGCGTCGCGCCCTCGGCCGTAACTTGCTCGGCCAATTCACGAACCCGGTCCGGAAAACCGTTGGGAATCTGCAGGTATTCCCTATACTTTCGTTCCGGATATAGCTCCTCATATGTCGCGCGCCGCACCTCTTCCAGAGGGATGATCGGAATGTCCGACACGACTTTATATTTCCGCGGGTATAGGCGGGTCGACTCCTCGCCACGATTCACCGCCTGTCCCATCCCGAGCCAGAACAGCTCCCCTTCCTTCTCGGTCCATTCCAGGTTGGACGAGAAGACGCCTTCATCCAACACTTCGACGCTTTTCATCGCATACCCGCCGAATAAAACCGGATAAACCTCTTCATTTTGCATCGTGATCGTCTGCTCTACCCGCCTAACTTCCGTTTTGGGCGCCTGCTCCTTGTGCGGCAGCGTCCCCGTCGGATTTTCATGGAACAGCTCGTAATCGCGTCCTTCCTGACCCAGACCGGCCCATCCTTCGCCCGTATAGGTTCTCCGGGTCTCCCCCCGCCAATAAGACCGGACAGGGGTTTCCACCGACATGACCGGAGTATAGCTGAATTCGAATCCGCCGCCGAGCTCCCTGTCATCCCGGCTATAGCCGGATTGAACCTCCGTCCGGTCGCCGCCTTGATCCGTCGGCGTGTTGGCGGCCGCAACCGCGGGCAGCGCCGCGCTATCCGCCGGTTCGGAGGCGCTTTCCCTGTTCTTCCAGGCCGTGTATGGATCAGTTAAAATCGGGGACACCGTAGGCATACTGATACCCACCAGCAAAATACAAGAAAAAATAGCCAGGATGTTGAAAGCGAGCTTTAGCGGCTGACTGCGCATTCTTCTCCAGCCCAGCGGATATTTCAATTGAAAATTTCGAAAGTGAAGGCTGGCCAGCCAACCAAGACCGGCGAAGACGGTCCATGCTACATTTTGCCAAAGATAATAGGAAGTAAAGGAATCCAGAATCGTGAAGGTTATCAGATTGGCGGCCATGAACAACAATACGCTTCTTTTTCCGGTCAACAGTTCCAGCGCCAACTCGAAAAGAACCCAAGCCCCCAGCGAGAACCAAATATAGGGTACGAATTGCTGGGCCATTCCCTGTAATTGATCGGGAAAAAAGGGACCGTACGGCACATATGCCCCCATTACCACCAGTACGGCTCGCCATCCCAGGACCACCGCGATGATCTTGATCGACCATTTCCATGGCGAAGGGACGGGCAATACTTCAATGATAGCAATCGTCAGCAAGGTAACCGTAACCAACGTCGTAGTTTCCGAAAACCAGAGCGGCTCCGTGTAATCCACCCATTGCATGCCTATGAGCAGAAGCCACAACACGGCGAAAATCCGATACCACGAATACTGGCGGTTTACGGCTCGTTTCATGGCTTTCCACCTCCCAAGGCGATCGGAAGCTCGCTCAGCGACGAAACCGTAACCCCTCTGAACCCATGCTTGTGAAGGTTCACCCTCCTGCTCCCCTCACGGGTCGCCGCCTGAAAGGAGCTTCCCGTGTGAATGTGATAAGGGATCATTTGGCGGGTACGGGCCCATCGCATGATGTTCAGCAATTTTTCATCAGCCAACGGGCTGATCAGGATAAAGAACGCACCAGGCGTAAAAAAGTCCCGTTTGGCCTCCAAAATATCCCGGTGGTTTCCGTAGCCGTCGGCGTTGATATCCACCAGATGCTGAAGCATTTGCTGACGCTCCAGCAATCCCTCCGCGGGCGGAAACCCGCGGAACGGTCTGCCGAGCGTACACATTCCCATGCTGATCCTTTCCCGGATTCCATATTCGATCAGCGAAGCCGTGGTCGATACCGCCAATTCAAACTGGGCCGGGTCCAAATAACTGGACGAATGTGCGTCCAGCACCAAAACCGTCTTCGGCAGCGATTCGTGCTCGAATTCCTTCGACTTCCAGGCTCCGGTTTTTGCCGTGGCATTCCAATGAATCCGCGAAATCCGGTCCCCGTACATATAATCCCGGACCCCGTTGATTTGCGTCGTCTCCCGCCGGGACAGCGATACCGCCGTCTCGGGACCGGCCAATCGGGAGTTCCGGCTGTACAACTGCCACTTCGGCACAAACACCGTTCTCGGCAGAACCCGGAATTCGCCGCCCGTTTGGAACTCGCCCTTATGCTTCATTAATCCGAAGATATCCTCGGATTGACACTCCGTGCTGGCGAAAACATACCTGCCTCTTTCCAAAGGAGGTGTCTGGTAAACCAGAAAGCCCTCTTGGTTAAAATGAGGAATGATGCTGTCCTCGAAGATCCAGGAATCCCCGTTATGCCGGCGCAGATGCTCCCGGATCACGATATAGGGAAGCGGGAGAAACCGCGGAGGCTGAACATGGAGTTTTACCTGAACCTGTTCGCCCGCCTTGAGAAGCCCGGTCCGGTCCCCCGTTAGCGATAAGGTTCGCGTCCCTTTGATTCTTTTGACTCCGCCGAGCCCGCTAAGGGTCCAGTAAGCGACCAGCAACGAAACCATAGCGAACAGCATCAACGATGTCTTGCCGCCCTGAAACAAAACATAAAACAGACAGATCAGCCAGAGGGACGCCACCTTCCAAAAATTGATCGAGGTCATCCCCGTTTTGAAATAATCCAGAACCGCGCGCATCGGTTACCGTCCCGCGGACACCGGCACCTGTACCTGCCGTAAAATTTGCTGCAGTACCTGGGTCGAATTCACGCTGTCCAGGCGGGATTCCGGCCGCAGCAAAATCCGGTGCCCCAGCACATAAGTCGCCAGTATTTTCACGTCATCGGGCAGGACATAACCGCGTCCCTGCAAGAATGCGTACGCTTTGGTTGCGGTCATGAAGGCGAGCGAAGCCCGCGGCGAAGCTCCCAGAAGCACGGCTTCATGCTCGCGGGTACGTCTGACGATCTCCAGCAGATAATCCGCCAGCGCCTCGCTGATATGCACCTCGCGGATCTCCCGCTGGATCTCCGCAATTCGGTCCATCGTCGTTACGGGCTTCAAGTGGTCGACAGGTTGCCCCTGGCTATGGGTCTGCAGCATGCTTTTTTCCGTGGCCGCATCGGGATAACCCATCGCGATTTTCAGCATAAAACGGTCTAACTGTGCCTCGGGGAGCATGTATGTTCCCTCAAAATCTATCGGATTTTGCGTAGCGCATAGGATAAACGGATGAGGAAGCGGATAGGTGACGCCGTCGGCGGTCACGCTGCGTTCCTCCATGACCTCCAGCAGCGCGGATTGCGTTTTGGTCGTCGCCCGGTTGATTTCATCCGCCAGGAGGATGTTTGTCATTACCGGACCCGGCCGGAACACAAACCGTTCCTCATGAGGGTGAAATACCGAAACACCGGTAATATCGCTCGGTAGAATATCGGGATTGCACTGAATCCGCCGGTATTCCCCGTCCATGGATTTGGCGAGCGCCTTGATCAGCTGCGTCTTGCCGGTCCCGGGTACATCTTCAATCAACACGTGGCCGCCGGCGAGCAAGGCCGTAAGCAGCAATTGGATTTCAAAGGATTTGCCAAGAATGCAGGATTCCAAGTTTTCTTTAACAGCGACTATAACGGAAATTGATGGCTCTTTCACGGGCACGTTGTTCCCTCCAGACATAATTTCAACATGTGCTATAGCTGGCTTCATATTACTTCTATTGTACATGATGTTAGATATGGAAGTATACTTTAACCCTGAACCTTATTAAAGCACTCTTTTGGTAGACAAAAGAACACCATAAAGAAAAAAGACCCAGTCGGCCTAAAAGCCTTTGGGTCTTCATCGTACATTTTTTCCTTCATCCTTTCGGCCGCACGACGAGGGCGGCCAGGAACGAGAAGATGATCGCTGCGGAAATCCCGGCGCTGGTGACGTCGAAAATCCCCGTAATCACGCCGATCCAGCCGTCGCGGTGCAGCTCGGTCAAAGCCCCGTGAACCAGAGAGTTGCCGAAGCTCGTAATCGGCACGGACGCCCCGGCTCCGGCGAATTTGACGAGCGGATCGTACCAGCCCAGCGCATCCATGACGGCCCCGGCCACGACCAAGGTACTCATCGTATGGGCAGGGGTCATTTTAAACACATCGAACATAATTTGGCCTACGACGCAAAACAGGCCGCCAATGACAAAGGCCCACAGAAAAATCATCCTTCGAATCCCTCCCTTTCCAAAGCTACCGCGTGCGCAATGCAGGGGATGGTCTCACCCTGCTGATAGGACAGCGGGGAGAGCAGCGCACCGGTCGCGGCGATCAGCACCCGGTTCAATTCACCCTTCTTCATTTTTTTCAAAATATGCCCGTACGTCACCACCGCCGAACAGCCGCAACCGCTGCCGCCCGCCATGACATAGGGCTGTTTCTCCCGGTCGTAAATCATCAAGCCGCAATCCTTGAAATCCGTGGCCCCCATGTTGACGCCGTCCTTTTTCAGCACGTCTTTCACAATGGCATGTCCTACCGTCGCCAGATCCCCGGTAACGATCAAATCATAGTCCTCCGGCTTTCTGCCGGTATCGCGAAAATGGGCGACCAGGGTGTCCGCCGCCGCCGGAGCCATCGCTTCCCCCATATTGAAGGGGTCCTTGACGCCGAGATCCTGAATGCGGCCGATGGTGGCGTGCGTAATTCGGGGTCCCGAACCGGAAGAGGAGACGACCGCGGCTCCCGAGCCTGTAATCGTGTACTGGGCGGTAGGCGGTTTTTGCGAACCGTATTCCGTGGGGTACCGGAACTGTTTCTCCACCGTACAATTGTGGCTCGCCGTGGCCGCCATCGTATACTTTGCTCCGCCGGCATCGACGATCAGCGCCGCCATGGCCAGGCTTTCCATGGAGGTGGAGCAGGCTCCGAAAACACCGATATAAGGAGCTCCGATTTTGCGGGCGGAAAACGTGGCGCTGATGATCTGGTTCATCAAGTCCCCGCTGATATAAAACTGCAGCTCTTCCCGAGTGATCCCCGCATGCGTCAAAGCCAGCGAAGAGGCGTGCTCCAGAAGCTTGCGCTCTGCCTTCTCCCAGGTCTTCTCGCCGATCTCCAGATTATCGTAAACAAAATCAAAATCCCCGCCCAGCGGGCCTTCGCCTTCCTCCGGGCCGACGACGGACGCCGTCCCGATAATAACGGGCTTCGATTTGAACTCCCAGGTTTGCGCGCCGGTCAATATCATCAGTGTACGCCCCCCAAACCGAAGATCACATGAATGACACCGACCACAAATGCGGCAACCACGCCGAACACAATCACGGATCCGGCCAGTTTGAACATGTTGGCCCCGACCCCGAGTACGAGTCCTTCCGCTTTGGATTCAATCGCCGAGGAACACATGGAATTCGCAAAACCGGTAACAGGAACCGCCGATCCCGCCCCGGCCCATTGGGCGATTTTATCGTATACGCCGAGCGACGTAAGGATCACGGAGATAATGATCAATACCGCCACCGTCGGGCTGCTGGCTTCCCGGGACGTCATTCCGCCGTA
This sequence comes from Paenibacillus sp. alder61, assembly GCF_020179875.1. Taxonomy (NCBI): domain Bacteria; kingdom Bacillati; phylum Bacillota; class Bacilli; order Caryophanales; family Paenibacillaceae; genus Paenibacillus; species Paenibacillus sp. alder61. The sequence continues at coordinate 51,612 of NZ_JAIUDG010000006.1, read as the reverse complement.
AGTCATGAACAGCTGCTGTATACACTGGCCGAGCAGGCAGATCAAGCCCCCGACCAGAAAAGCCTTAAGACAGTTGGTGAAAACTTTGGTCTTGGGCTTATGTTTCTTGGCAATTTGTTGATAATCCTGTTCTGTCAGGGACGTCGTATTCAATTCCACCCTAGCCCCGGACTTAGATTTCGTTTTCGCTGGCAAGCGCGATTCCTCCTTTTATCATCACTATTCAAGACAGGGCTTGCACTGTATCCTCAGTATTTGCCATCGGGCTTCTTGTTATGATTGGTAAATCATCCATGGAATCCGGCCTGTCCAAGTGGACGAGATCCCGTAAGAAATCTGGGGCGGGGCGGCGATCGGAAGATTATTTTATACGGCGGCCATACATTCAGTGGATTCCACGCCTATTACGTCCTAACTGAAGCTGCTCAGCCGTCAAATTACCGGGATTTTCTCTAGCTAATTTGGTGCTGTTCTCCCCGGTTGGCCACATTAGCTGGAATTCCTCCAGCTAATTTTTCCCCTTCGGCATAAATCAGCCCTCCGCCCGAAAAATAACTGGAGTTATTCCCGTTAATCGTGTGCTGCAAGCTTCCCCGCACCTGATTAGCGGGAGTTTTTCCAGTTAATCTGACAATTCAATACCACCAACACTAGCACATTCAGACCCGCTCATTCACGATCAAGCAAATACATGTAATTTGGTACTTCTGTTCTTGGAGCCCTTATAGTGTGGGTCAAACTTGAAAAAACGGTTTCCCCGTGGAAAACCGCCGTTTCATACATTTTCGCCCTATAGTAATTCCAGGATGATGACCAGCAAGATAAATAAGAGCAGGATCAACAACCAGTCCTTGGTGTAGCGCTCCATCATGGCCGCCTTTGCCTCCCCCGAGTTTCCTAATCGAACTTGATGTAGTATATGAGCCCCCGGGGGGCGTTGCTACCTCCAAAGATGGAATTTACTCCACTTCCGAAAAACCCGCCTTCCGGCAGCATGGACAATCCGGGGAAGGTGGTACATACTATTTATTGATGGAAAGGAGTGTACGAAAAGATGAACAATAAAACGATGGAGCTGTTCAAACAGCTTACGGAATTTCCCGCGGCTCCCGGCTTTGAACGGGAACTCCGCGCCTGGTTTAAGGAACAAATGTCCCCTTATACCGAAGAATTCGTACAAGATCGGCTGGGGAGTCTGTTTGGCGTCCTGCGCGGCGATGACGAAGGCCCCCGGGTTATGGTGGCCGGGCACCTGGATGAAGTAGGTTTTATAACGACAGGGATTACCGACAACGGGATGGTGCATTTCCAGCCGCTCGGGGGCTGGTGGAGCCAGGCGGTTCTGGCCCAGCGCCTGCAGATCATTACGCCAAAAGGCCGCATTATCGGCGTCGTGGGGTCGATCCCTACACATCTGCTGGACGAATCCCAGCGCAGCAAGCCGGTCGACCTTAAAACGATGTATCTGGATATCGGGGCGGACAGCCGGGAAGAAGCCGAAGCGGCCGGTATCCGTCCCGGGCAGCAAATCGTTCCGATTTGCGAATTTACGCCGATGGTTAATCCGAAGAAAATCATGGCCAAAGCCTGGGATAACCGCTACGGCGTCGGCCTGGCGATCGAGCTGATGGAGGCGCTGCACCAGGAGAAGCTGCCGAACACGCTGTACTGCGGCGCCACCGTGCAGGAGGAGCTCGGCTTGCGCGGAGCCCGGACGTCGGCGAACTTGATTCAGCCGGACATTTTCTTCGGCCTCGACGCCAGCGCGGCGAACGATATGACCGGGGACAAGAAAGCCTTTGGACAACTCGGCCAGGGCGCCTTGCTGCGCATTTACGATCCGACCATGCTCACGCATCGCGGGATGGTCGAATACATTCAGGACACGGCCGATACCCACAAAATCAAGTATCAGTATTTCGTTTCACCGGGAGGAACGGATGCGGGGCAAGTGCACCTCAGCGGGATCGGCGTGCCGTCGACGGTGATCGGGATTTGCTCCCGCTATATCCACACGTCGTCCTCGATCATTCACACGGATGACTATGCAGCGGCCAAGGAATTGCTGATCCGTCTGGTCAAAGGGCTGGACCGCACCACGCTGAATACGATTTTGGAGCGCAGCTAACCGTAATCAAAGCCACCCGTGTGAACGGGTGGTTTGCTCTAAGGCTATAAGCCTTTATTACCGGCTCGCGTCTTAAGGCGCTAGCTTTCACCTCGTTCAAGCTACTATGCCGCTGCCGCTTTTGACTCCCCCTGAAGGGGTGCGATTATTACTTGTACCCCTTCAGCAACCTTGATAATATAGAATTCCTGCATATGTGCATGTTTTTTTCCTGTTCGGAGCCCAAAATTTCTAAATACCTGCAAATCTGCAGGAATTTTCGACGAAACCGGCTCGTTTCTCTAAAATCGCTGGAAATGCCTGCAGATTTGCATCTTTTTTCGCATTCCCTCGGGAATCAGGCTTAAATGCCTGCAGATTTGCATCTTTCTGGAGTTCGAAGCCTGGAAGCACACTAGGCGCCTCTTTGGATGTGACATATCACTTCGATTAGCCATTAAGCCAACTTTTCCTTTCGTTATACATAGCAGCTTGAACACTCCTATGTTAACGAACCCATCAGGTCGTTTTTTGCCATAAGCAGCACTACACCATCCGCATAGCAGGTGGTTTTTGGTTTCGCACGCTTCGCCAGCTCAACTGGCTAAAGCCCCAAATAAAAGCGCGGGTACAGGAGAGTGATCCCCTGATACCCTCGCTTTTTGTTGTTCGGCATCCCGCCGTTTACCCGAAGGTGATCACCGGTTAACCGTGTTCCAGGTGTTCACCAAATGTTCCTGGGCCCAACGGATATGATTCTCGTCGCTGTATCCCCGATAATAGCACTCAATATGAAAAATTAAGGCCAGATACAGATCGTACAGCTCCCTCCGCTCCCGCTCGGCGGACGTAAACGACTCCTTCCCGTAACCGCGGAAGAAGGCCTGGCTCCCTCCGGCCACGGAGCGAAAGTAAAATTCCATCAGCGGATCGCCCCACAACGCCCGCTCACAGTCAATCAGCGCGATAATCCGCCCTTCTTTTACGAACACATTGCCGTCCCATAGATCCCAATGGACCAGGCTCGGAACGGTTACCTCCGCCAAACTGGCTTTACGCCGGCTTATGAGATCCAGAATGGCGTCTTCGCCCGCTGGAAGGGCTATGCTTTTTACCAGGGCATCCTTCAACAATCCCGCAACCATGTCCGAAAACACGGTCGGCCAATCCTCCCCCTGCCATTCTTCCCGGGCGTAATATCCGAACCGTTCACCTTGAATACGGTTGATGCACCGGTTCAGTCGGCCCAACTCCTCCTCGATCCGGACGCGTTCCTCACCCGGTAGGCTTTCCTTCACTTTGTTGTAAGGACTGCCTTCAATAAACTCCATCAGAAACCAAGCCCCGTCCTCGGATCCGATTTCATCGTAAAAGACGGCCGGAACGGGAACACTCCCGGCGTTTCGCAATAAGCGCAGCACCTCCACCTCCGCTTGGATCACGTCCCGTTCATAAGACATCATTCCGTCCCCTGATCGGGGGGCTGCCTTTAAAACCGCTTTCAACCCGTCATTGCAGGTAAGCGCATAGGCCGAGTTGAACCACCCGTCCGTTAATTCTTCATAGTGTGCCAGCGTTCTTTGTCCTTGAAAAGCCCGATGAACCAAAGTCTCGAGTTCCTGGCCGGACAGCTGGGGCTTAATCGCATTTTGCATTACGGCTTACTCCCATCGTCTGAATATTGGCCGACGGAATCGTCGGATAATGAACAAAAAGAACCGCCGGTTGTTCGAGGGTCGGCGGTTCTTCGTTGTGCTTCTATTATATAGGATTAGGACTGTGGTTTGCTTTCCAAAATGACAACCCCTCGGCCCGGAACCGTCACGGAACCCGTTACCACGGCATTCGCAAGCAGATCTTTGCGTTCGGAGGCGCCGATTTCCACCGCGGAAGCTTCCGCGTTGTGATTCAGCAGGAACAGATATTCCAGCCCGTTCTTGACCCGGCGGGCCACTTCCACCCCTACCGGAGCATCGAGAAGAGGCTTAATGCCTTTCTCCTCGCACAGGTTCTTCATCAACCCTTGCAGGAAATCGGCCTCGGGGCTGCTGGCCACATAATAAGCGCGTCCTTTTCCGAATTTATTCACCGTCAACACCGGCATACCTTTATAGAAATCGGAACCGTACTCCGCCAGCACTTCTGCGCCTTCGGAATGGATGAGGTCACAGAGCAATCCGCATTCATACGGCCCTTCCAAACTCCCCCAAGACCGCTTCATCACGATCTGGTTCTTTTGGTCCGGGAACAGCGCGTCGATTTCCTCGGCCCAGATCCCCAGAACGGAACGAAGCTCGCCCGGATACCCGCCGGTCGTCACCAGATCGTTCTCATTGACGATGCCGCTGAAGAAAGTGGTTACGAACGTTCCGCCCGCGGCCACAAATTGCTCCACTTTCTTGGCAAAGCCCGGTTTAACCATATACATGACCGGGGCGATGACGATTTCATATTTGCCAAAGTCCTCTTCGACCGACACCATATCGCTTTCCACATGCATTTGGAAGAGCGCGTCATAATATTTGTGGACTTCATTAACATAGTTCAAAGCGATGGTCGGACCGCTGGACAATTCGGTTGCCCATCGATTCTCCCAATCGTAGACGATGCCGATTTTTGCTTCCGTGCGGGCGTCCAGCAGCGTATCGCCCAGTTGCTGCAGCTCGCGGCCAAGCTCGGCAACCTCCCGGAATACCCGGGTATGCTCATGGCCCACATGCTCGATGACCGCGCCGTGATATTTCTCGCAGGCTCCGATGGAGCGGCGGAGCTGGAAGAACAGCACCGTGTCCGCGCCGCGCGCGACAGCCTGATAGCTCCAAAGCCGCATAACCCCAGGGCGTTTGAGGGAATTGTAGGCCTGCCAGTTTTGCTGGCTCGGCGTCTGTTCCATAAGCATGAACGGATCTCCGCTCTTCAGGCCGCGCATCAGGTCATGCGTCATCGCCGTGAAGCTGACCGGCGTATCCAGAGACGGATAATTGTCCCATGATACGATATCCATGTACTTCGCCCACTCGAAATAATCCAGCTCCGGATAAAAGCCCATCAGGTTGGTCGTGACCGGAATATTCGGGGTGTGCTTCTTAATCTCTTCGTATTCCAGCCGATAGCATTCCAACAGACTGTGAGACATAAAGCGGCGGTAATCCAGGGAAATGCCTTGGAAATTGGTGCGGTTTCCTCCCCATTCCTCGCTCAGCTCGCTCGGAGGGACGATTTCTTCCCAATCATAAAAGGTATGTCCCCAAAACCGGGTGTTCCAAGCTTTATTCAAAGCATCCAGATTGCCGTAACGCTCCTTCAGCCATTCGCGGAAGCCGGCCGCGCAATTGTCGCAATAGCAGTAGCCCCCGTATTCGTTGGAGATATGCCAGATGAGCAGGCCGGGATGGTCCTTGTATCTTTCCGCCAGCTTTCCGGCCATAAGCGTGGAATATTTCCGGTATGTCGGCGAATTGGGACAGGAATTATGGCGTCCGCCGAATTTGCGTTTTCTCCCCTGCACGTCCACGCGCAGGACATCGGGATATTTTCTGGCCATCCAAGCGGGATGAGCCCCTGTGCTGGTCGCGAGGCAAACATAAACGCCACTCTTATAAAGTCGATCCATCGTTTCGTCCAGTTGCGTGAAATCGTAAGTATGTTCATCGGGCTGGTTCAGCGCCCAGGAAAAGACATTGACCGTAGCCACGTCGATGCCGGCGAGTTTGAACATCCGTTCATCCTCTTTCCAGATCTCGGGCTCCCATTGTTCAGGGTTGTAGTCCCCGCCGTACCATATTTTCGGCAGCTTTTCATTGATCACTGCGGAACACATCCTTTATTCATGATATAATTATATTCTCATTGTAAAATGTATTGAAATGGCTTTACATATAATATTATTGTCACGGTATATAATAATATGGTACTTGAGGTGACTCGAATGAACCCCCCTGTCGTTCGCAGGTTTGTCTTTTCGCCAGCAGGTAACCCCCATCTTCCGCTGGTGGTCGAAAGCATCGGCTATAATCCTTACCAGGAACCCATCGTCCGCCCCGAAGGTTATCCCTGTTACCATTGGATTCAGACCGAGTCCGGGCAAGGGACGTTGTTATACGGAACGGAGACGGTCCTTCTGGAGCCGTATAGCGGTATTCTGCTGCCCCCCGGTCTTCCCCATTGGTATGAGGCCAGCGGCAGCGGTGTATGGAGAACGATGTATCTCACTTTTGGCGGTCATGCGGCCCCCTCGATCCTGTCTTCGTATATGATTCGGGAGCCGGCCTTTTTTCGTTGGGAATCCGATGCTCCCTTGACGGCACTGCTTAGCTCCATGCTGGGGATGCTTGAAGCCGGAACCGACCGGTTCGGTCTGGAAGCTTCGGCCGGGATCTACCGATTTCTCGGTCTTCTCAGCAAGTATGGCCAACCCAGCGCCATCTCGGTTACGCGCAACATGGAAAAGCTTGAGCCCCTGCTTGCCTGGATGGAACAGCACTACGGCAACCCGGATATCGGACTGGATACGCTAGCCGAAGTGCTCGGCATTTCGAGCCGGCATCTGAGCAAACTCTTTCAGTTGACTTTCGAGCTGTCCCCTTACGCCTACCTGGTGCGGAAGCGGATTCACAAAGCCAAAGAACGGCTGGCCGGCTTTCCGGACCATACGGTGGCCAGCATTGCGGCGGAAACCGGTTTTCGCGACACCAGCCACTTCGTCGCCACGTTCCGCAAACATACGGGCATGACGCCGCAGCAATTCCGCAAGCTTCACTAAGCCGGAAAAGCGAAGGGCGTTAAACCGGCCTGATCGATTTTTAGGCTAAGGTCACTGTATACGTTTTCCCGACCTCCATCCAAAAGGCGTCCCCTTCGCGCTTCGCCTGCGCACCGTTCGAAAGGGATACGCGTAGCGTATGGTTCAAATAAACGATTCTGCACCACCCTGGGCGTGAGGCTTGGATACGGGCTTCGGCAAGCCGCCCCTCTTGCCAAACGATGTCGACGGTATACCCTCCTCTCGCTTTCAACCCGCCGACCCGTCCTGTCGACCAGGCTTCCGGCAGCGAAGGCAGCAGGTCGATTCCGCCACGGTGGCTCTGCAGCAGCATTTCGGCGATACCCGCCGCGCCTCCGAAATTCCCGTCGATCTGGAACGGAGGATGGTCGTCAAACAAATTCGGATAAGTCGACCGGGCCAAAAGCGTGTGCACAAAACGGTACGCCGATTCGCCGTCTCCGAGTCTGGCATATAGGTTGATCAGCCAGGCACAGCTCCAGCCCGTATGGCCTCCCCCTTGGCCGATCCGGTTCTCCAACGACAGGCGGGCGGCTTCGGCCAATTCCGGCGTCTCTTTCGGAGTTATGGAGTTCCCCGGATATAGACCGTACAAATGAGAGACGTGTCGGTGTCCGGGCTCCGCCTCTTTGAAATTCTCGCTCCACTCCATCAGGCGGCCGTCCGGACCGATTTGCGGCTTCGCCATTCTTTCCAGCGTTGCGCTGAGCTGCCCGGACCATTCATGATCCGTGCCGAGCAGCCCCGCCGCTTGGATGCAGTGCTCGAAGATCTCGCGAATCAAAGTGATATCCATGGTGGAGCCTGCGGATACGCTGCAGGGTTCCCCGTCCCCGGTTAAAAACTTGTTCTCCGGGGACGTGGACGGAGCGGTGACCAGCCGCCCGTCGGAGGCCGGAACCAGCCAATCGAGGCAGAACTCCGCGGCGCCTTTCATTAACGGATAAGCCGTTTCCCGCAGGAAGGCTTCATCTACGGTAAAAGCGAAATGCTCCCAGAGATGCTGGCATAACCAGACCCCGCCCATCGGCCAGAACGCCCAGCTGGCCTCCCCGTCGCTCGGGGTGGACATCCGCCAGAGATCGACGTTGTGATGGGCGACCCATCCCCTCGCTCCATAATGAATCCGGGCGGTTCTTGAGCCCGTTTCGCTCAAATCCCGGATCAAGTCGAACAAAGGCTCATGACACTCGCTCAGGTTGCAGACTTCGGCAGGCCAATAATTCATCTGGGTATTAATGTTGGTCGTATAGTTGCTGTTCCACGGCGGTTGAATTCTCGGATTCCAGATCCCCTGCAAATGAGCGGGCTGGGTCCCCGGTCGGGAACTGGCCATCAGCAAATATCTTCCGTATTGAAAATAAAGCGCCTCCAAAGCGGGATCCTCATTACCCGCGCGGTAACGTTCCAACCGTTCATCCGTTGGCAGCAGGCTGCTGTCGCTGCGGCCCAATTCGATCTCCACCCGGCTAAACAGCGCTTGATGATCCTCCACATGCCTGCGGCGAAGCTCAGGGTACCCGAGCTTTTGGGCGGCATCCAAAACAGCCGCGCAGGCGTCGGCCGCTTCTTCGGCTCCTTCCGGCGTCGGCATCACTTGGTAGCCGCGGAAATTCGTCGCCGCCGCCAGCAGAATGGTGATTGAGGATGCACCTTCTATGCGAATTTCCTCTTGGTCGGCAGCGGCAGTTCCTCCCTTCTGAACGACCCGCACCTCGGTTACGAACGCAATCCCCCGCCCCTCTTCAAACAGAACCGATTGGGGATGGTCTCCCCGGTAATTGTCGGCGACATGGCTGGGCGCGGTTCCCTTCATTTGCAAACCCGTTCCTTCAGGAATGGCCTTGCATTCATAGGGAAGCGGCGAATTTAAGGCAACCGTCAAGTCCAGACTAGCTCCTTCAGCAGCGGTATAATGGACAACCATCACCTGATCCGGTGCGCTGACGAAAATCTCCCGCTTATACCTCCGGTCCCCACGGTTGTAGGAAACACCGGCAATCCCGGTTTCCAAGTCGAGATCCCGGTAATAGTCCGTAGCGGGCGCATCCCCGGGATGCTCCAGCTCCAAGTTACCCAAAGGTTGATAGGACTCCGTTCTTCTGGCGAGCATTTTCGCATCGATCAATTGCTCCGCCTCTTTGTATTTCCCGGAAAATATCATTTCTCTTACCCGCTCCAAATGACGGAGTGCGTCGTAGTTTTGCGTATCCCGGGGATATCCGGACCATAACGTATCTTCATTCAAGGCGACCACCTCTTTGTGGTCGCCTCCGTATACCATCCCGCCGATCCGACCGTTTCCGATCGGCAGCGCTTCCTCCCAGCGGGAAGCGGGCTCTTTATACCACAGCTTCAAGTGCCTGTCCGTTCGCTTGTTCCCATCCTTCATTCTAACGCCTCCACTCCCTGAAACTTGTAGAAAAGGCCCGAACGTAACGACGGGCCTTTTCCATAAAATATACTATAATATTGGCTGCTTCAAACGCTTTATTTTATTGAATCTCTTTGCCTGTGAACAGCGAGACTCTGGCTTTAACCAGTTCGGTGTATTCCGCTTCCATCTTCTCTGCTCCGGCTTTGTCAAGTTCCGCGAGGAAAGCGTCATAAATTTTGTCGAAATCCGCCGGTTTTGCGAGGATCGCTTCCGGAATCCGTTTGCGGATAATGTCTTGGGTCTTCTTGAAAATAACTTGGTAATCGCCATCGGTCGGAACCGGCATGTTATACAGTGCGCCCCACTCTTTCGCAGGGAAGGCGTCTTCCGCCGGGAACAGGTCTTTCCAAGTTGTCAAGTTATAAGCCTTCAACGTTTCTTTTTCCGCTTCGGTATAGCCGGCAATAATTTGCTCTGGGAAGTTCGTTGTATAATAATTGCCTGTCGAATCTTTAACGCCATCGCCGTAACGGGCGCCCAAAGTCAGGTACATCCCGATACCCGATTCTTTTTGGAAGTTCGTAGCGTCGTTGACTTTACGATCCTGAATCTCTGCAGGAATTACGCGCGTTCCATTTGCATCAACCGTATAATGCTTGCCTTCAATCCCCCAGTTGCGGAGAATTTGGCCTTCCTCGGAGGACATCCAGTCCAGAAATTTAATGGCGCGAACCGGATCTTTACAAGCTGTCGTGATCGAGATACCGTACCCGTCGACTCCGGCGGATTGGAAGGAATGATCTTCGTATTCTTCCGTCAAGGTTACAGGGAAATGAGCGTAAGTGTATTCGTCTTTACCGGCCGTTTTCAAGGCGTTTTCCGCATCTTGATAACCCCATTCTTGGTCGATCAGACCGAGAACGCGCCCACTGGCGATTTTGGCTTTGTATTGGTCTTCTTTTTGGACGAAACTGTCTTTATCGAGCAGACCTTCATTGTACATATGATTCAACCAGCGGAAATACTCTTTCTCTTCCGGACGTTTGTAATGCAGTTTAGCTTCATAAGTTTCCGGATTTACATAGTATTCGCCGTCATCCGGAGCACCCGTCGCCAGGAATGCCGGATTCGTTACCGTAATCATGATTCTCCAGTCGTCCGCATTCAAAGTAAGCGGAATCGTAGGTTGTCCGTCGGTGGTCGGATGCTTTTCCACATATTGCTTCAGTACGTTTTCGAAGTCTTTGACCGTACGAACTTTCGGGTACCCCAATTCTTTCAGAACCCGCTGCTGGATCTCGAAACCGCCGGTAGCGTCGAAAGATTGTTGGTCCACGCCGCCATTGGTCATGATCGAATAGATAGCCTGGTCTTCATTGCTGTATTTCAAACGGTTCATGTCTTTTTCGAAAATTTTCTTGATGTTAGGAGCGTGCTCCTCGATCAACGGAGCCAGGTCAACCAGCAGACCCGCGTCAATTAGCTTTCCAAGATTGCCTTTAGCGAAAATGATATCCGGCACTTCGCCGCTCGCCGCCATCAGCGAAATCTTCTGCTCGCCGCCGCCGCTGCCTACGTCGTATTCGGCATCGATCGTAACGCCCGTCTTTTCGGTGATGACTTTACCGACATCGTCCTGCATGTTGTTCCAGTTCGGGCTGGCGTCAGCGCCGAAGAAAGTAAACGTAATTGGACTGTTATCGTCCGCCTTTTGCTCCTGCCCCGCATTCCCCTTGTTTCCTGTAGCGCTATCGTTACCGGATTTGCCGGAGTTACCGCAGCCCCCGACAAGCAGAGTGCTTGCCAATAGAAGCGCTGCAAAAGTCTTAGGCGTTTTCCACTTCATTTCTAGTTCCCCCTCATATAAATATAGAAGCTATATTGTATAACAGGTACTCCTGCATATACCTCAATCAAGAAACCTTTTACCAATTTAAGCGTGTTTAAATTCTTTTTCGAAACATCCCTCATCCATTCGAATGAAGTAAGGGCTTACATTGTTGCTCTTTTAAAAGGGTCTGACTTTACTTCAAGAAACGTGTTCCGCCGCGCCAAACCCTGACAGCGGCGGAACTGTAACATTCAGTTTGCTGCACCTATTATTACGCCTTAACCGCGCCAAGCGTCATGCCCGAAACGAAATACCGCTGAAGGAACGGATAGACGAACAAAATCGGAAGCGTAACAACAATCGTGATAGCCATCTTGATCGACTCCGGCGAAACCTGTGCCATCTGGTTGGCCATGTCATTGGCGTTCACCATGTTGGCGCCTTGGTTTGTACTTTGGAGAATTTTCATCAATTCGAACTGCAACGTTGTCAAATGCGGCTTATTCCCGTTATACAAGTACGTGTCGAACCAGGAATTCCACTGGCCTACCGCCAGAAACAGCGCGATTGTCGCCAAAACCGGCTTACAGAGCGGAAGAATCACTCTCCAGTAAATCGTAAAATCATTGGCTCCGTCGAGTTTCGCCGATTCCTGTAACGCATAAGGCAACCCGTCGATAAAGGAGCGGATGACGAAGACGTTAAAGGCGCTGACAATCCCGGGAAGAATATAAATCCAGAATGTGCCGATCAGATCCAAATGTCTCATCAGCATATACGTCGGCACCAGACCGCCGGAAAAATACATCGTAAGCGCCAGGAACACGGAAACGAATTTTCGTGATGTAAAATCCGGTCGACTTAGGGTGTATGCCAGCATCGAAGCGCTCAGCAAGCCCAGCAGCGTTCCTGAAATTGTACGCAGAATCGTGATCTTAAACCCTTGGATCAAACCGCTGTAGCTGAAAATCGTTTTATAGTTTTCTAATGTGAATTCACGCGGCCAGATATGAATGCCGCCGCGGACCGTATCCGTTGAATCGTTCAATGATATCGCCAGCACGTTCAGGAATGGATATAACGTTATGACGAGGATGACCGTCATAATAATCACGTTAACGACATCGAAGATCCGTTCGGACTTGGTAGCGTTAAATGATGCTTGTGTCGCCATTTTCGTCCCCTCCTCCTACATGATGCTTTCTTTCGTTGTTTTCTTCATGATGCCGTTGGCCAACAGCAACAGAATGATACTTACTACGGAAGTAAACATACTGATCGCCGTACCGTAGGAGAAGCGGCCTATATTAATGCCGTAGTTCAATGCATACAAGTCAAGCACTTCGGAGTAATCCGTTACAAGCGAATTGCTCAATTGGAACTGTTTCTCGAACCCGATTCCGATCAGGTGACCGATCGACATAATCAGAAGCACAGAGATCGTAGTTCGGATCCCCGGAAGCGTGATGTTCCAAATTTGTCTGAACCGGCCCGCACCATCCACCCGGGCTGCTTCGTAAAGTTCTTTATCGATCCCGGTAATCGCCGCCAAGTAGATAATGGCGTTCCAACCGGTTTCCTTCCACATATCTGAAGCGGTTACAATTCCCCAAAACCATTTCCCTTCGGCCATAAATTGGATCGGCTCGTTAATGATGTTTAGCGACAGCAGGATATCGTTCACGACCCCGCCGTCTCTGGAGAGCATTTTCGTAATGATCCCCGCTACAACGACCCAAGACACAAAGTGAGGCAAGTAGGATACCGTTTGTACGGTGCGCTTGAAGTGTTTTCCCCGAAGCTCGTTCAGGAATACGGCAAAAGCGATCGGAACGATGAATCCTACGACCAGGCCCATAAGACTCATGGCCAGCGTATTTCTCAAGACCAGATAAAATCTCTCGTCCTGGAACAATTCCACGAAGTTTTTAAAACCCACCCACTTCTGATCGGTAAAAGACTTAGCCGGTTTATAGTTCTGAAAGGCCATCGTCCAGCCCCAGATCGGCAGATAGTTAAATACGAATAACCAAATAACGAATGGTAAGGACATTAGGTAAAGATATTTCTGCTGTACCACACTCTTCCAAAACCCTTGCTTCCGCTTCTTGGGCGGCTTTGGGATGGCGCTTTCATTTCTGGTCCCGGGTTTTGCTGACAGCGTTTCCATGTGTCCAATCCCCCCTTCTCTGCTATACCTCTATGATAAAGCAGGGGGAAAATCGGAAATACCCGGTAGATTTTAGAGAAAACCATATAAAAATTAGACATTACATGGAATGGTAAACGAAATCTCCGTCCCTTTGCCGTATTCACTGGAAATCTTCAAGCCATGCGGCTCCCCGTATGACAAAACGAGCCTTTGATGGACATTGCGAAGCCCGATCCGCTTTTCTTCCGATTCCTCGCTGCCGGAGATCGAGCCTTGCACCTCCGCAAGCCGTTCCGGGGTCATGCCAAGGCCGTTGTCCTTCACCTTGACCAGGATATGGTTTTCCAGCTTCCTGATCTCGATGACCACTTCAACGCCGTCTTCTTTGCCCTCCACGCCGTGGACGACGGAGTTCTCGACTAGCGGCTGGATAATGAGCGGCGGCAAACGGATCTCATTCGCCTCGGGATCGACGTGCAGTTCATACTGCAGCCTCGACTCATAGCGGAATTTTTGAATTTCCAAATAAGAACGAACCATCTCCACTTCTTCCTTAAGCGGGGTTCTCTCCCTGCCGACCTCGAGATTTTTCCGCATCAACCGTCCCAGCAGCCTTACGACGTTAGCGATCTCTTTTTCGCCCTTCATATGGGCGTTCATGCGGATCGACTCCAGGGCATTAAACAAGAAGTGAGGATTGATCTGGCTGGCCATCATCTTTAGTTTGATTTCGCGCTGTGCCAGCTCGAGCGCGGTATTCTGCTCCGTCTTCTCGACGACCTGGTCCATCAGCATTCGGATGCTCTCCACCATATAGTTGAACTGACGGTATAGCTGACCGATTTCATCGTTCCCGTCAATACGGGAAACGACGTTTAAATCTCCCAACGCCAATCGGTTCAAGTGCCGGCTGAGGCGCAATAGACGGTTGCTTGTCAGGAAGGAAACGATATAAACAAACGCCAACGCGAACAGCAGCACGAGCAATATAATAAGCAGACCGATCAAACTGACTCTGTTGGCATCTTTCACAATCGATTCCGTACTGAAAAAAGAGATGATCTTTAAACCGTTGGCGCTCGACTCCGGGAACACATCGTCCACGACGACATAGGATTTCTCGCCTTTGATCTCCAATTGGTGCGTCCCTTTTCCCTTAGTACTCAGGTTTCTTCCGTAATCCATTTGATCGAGCACTCTTCCGACAAGCCCCGGCTTCTGGGCGGCGACGATAATTCCTTGATCGTCGACAATCAACGTCTCGAACGGCTCCTGGCGAAGGATCCGGTTCAATTCCTCTTGGTCGAGCGAAACCATCAGCACCCCGCTTGTCCGCTGATCGGGAAAAGGAAGCTGGCGAATCAGACTTAACTTCCCGACGGGAAGGACGTCGTCAACGGCGATGTAGGCCCAACGGATGCTTTTGGTTTTCAGCGCCTCCTGGTACCACTCCGTCTTCGCGATGCTGTCGGTCACCGGAATCAGTTGGGTATTGTTAATCAAAGTCGGATTATCGTAATAAAAACGAACGGAGGCGACTTCCCGGTAGGTTCTCGGAAACTGCTGAAATCCGGAATAGTTCAAGTAAGCCTTCGTCAATTCCAAAACATTGTCGTACCGCGTCGATACGACGCGTTCCAAATCTTTATCCAGCAAGAGCGTGTTGGAGACGTCCACCGGGACTCTAAGCATATTTCCCAGTTGGGACTTCGTCTTCTCCACGTTATTCGTCGCCTGGTCAATGGCCCGTTCCATCGCCTCCGACCGAAAAAAGCCGACGAGGCTCCCACCTACGATCAAGACCGGAATCATCACCACAAGAATGTAAGAGATGATCAGCTTGTGCTTCAGCTTCAGATTATTTGTAAACCGGATGATTTTCTTTAACATCGCCATGCCTCCCGCATTTCGGACAAAATGGAGAAATAACCAAATCGCCCGATAAAAACCGAAAATCCCCTGCTTTGAGCAAAGCGGGGATATTCGGGCGCAGCCGGCTGTCCGGCTCGCTAGGATCATATTAATTTAAGTACGGGCAAAAGAGCAATCTGATTATTTCAGGGAAATGACCAGCTCGGTTTTGCCCGTGAAGGAAGCCGCTTCAACGACACCTTCGCCGTTCAGGGTTCCGCCTTCCACGGATGCGATCTCGCCCATGCCGTAAACCGCCGCTTTAAAGGCCTTACCTGCGCCTTCCGCGGTGAGCTTGATCTTGCCGCCTTCGCGAACCGCGGTCACGAGCAGCTCGGTTTCACCCTTCATGTTGCGAACCGAACGGGTAACGGTGACGCCTTCGTCCAACTGATACAAGCCGAGCTTCACGCCGTCCGCGAAATCGTAATCCGGACGCGTATCGTTCGCACCGATCGGAAGAATGCTGTTCGGGCGTACATACAGCGGAAGACCGAAGAAGTCGTACTTCTCTTTTTGCCATTTGCCGCCTTCCACCGTTTTGCCGTTCAACAGATGAGTCCACTTGCCCTCAGGCAGGAAGTACGAAACTTCGCCGCTTTCGCTGAACACCGGAGCGACCAGCAGGGAATCCCCCAGCATATACTGGCGGTCCAGCGTTTCGGCGGCCGGATCGTCCGGGAATTCCAGGAACATCGCCCGCATGCTCGGCACGCCTTTCTCCGTGGCGTAGACGGCCGTATCGTACAGATATGGCATCAAGCTGCATTTCAGCTTCGTGTAGAAGCGGGTTACATCCACCGCCTCATCGTCATAGGCCCAAGGCACGCGATAGGAGCTGCTGCCGTGCAGGCGGCTGTGGCTGGACAGCAAACCGAAGGCGAGCCAGCGTTTGAATACATGAACCGGCGCCGTGTTCTCGAATCCGCCGATATCGTGGCTCCAGAACCCGAAGCCCGCCAGGCCGAGGGACAGACCGCCGCGCAGACTTTCCGCCATCGACTCGTAGTCCGCGTAGCAGTCGCCGCCCCAGTGAACCGGGAACTTCTGTCCGCCGACCGTCGCCGAACGGGCAAACAGAGCGGCTTCGTTCTTGCCCAGCTTCTCTTCCAGCACTTCAAAGACAACTTTATTGTAAAGGTACGGATAGTAGTTGTGCATTTTAACCGGGTCGGAACCGTCATGGTACACGACATCGGTCGGAATCCGTTCGCCGAAGTCGGTTTTGAAGCTGTCGACGCCCATGTCCACAAGTTCACGCAGGTAACCGGCAAACCATTCGCAAGCCTCCGGATTGGTGAAGTCCACCAAAGCCATTCCCGGCTGCCACAGGTTCCATTGCCATACGTCGCCGTTCGGTTTTTTCACGAGGTAGCCGTTTTTCTTGCCTTCCTCGAACAAGCGGGAGCGTTGGCCGATGTAAGGGTTAATCCAAACGCAAATTTTGAGGCCCTTCTCTTTAAGCCGGTTCAGCATGCCCGCCGGGTCCGGGAACACCCGCTCATCCCATTTGAAGTCCGTCCAATGGAATTCGCGCATCCAGAAGCAGTCGAAATGGAAGACGTGCAGCGGCAAATCTCTTTCCGCCATACCGTCCACAAACGAGTTCACGGTCGCCTCGTCGTAATCGGTCGTAAAGGACGTAGTCAACCAGAGGCCGAACGACCAAGCCGGCGGCAGGGATGGTTTACCGGTCAATTGCGTATATTTGTCCAGCACATCCTTCGGCTGCGGTCCGTCGATGACAAAATACTCGATCGATTCGCCGGGAACGCTGAATTGAACTTTCTTGACCTTTTCCGAGGCCACTTCGAACGAAACGCCGCCCGGATCGTTGACGAACACGCCATAACCTTTGTTGGTTACGTAGAACGGAATGTTCTTGTAAGCCTGCTCGGAGCTGGTGCCGCCGTCCTTGTTCCAGATATCCACGATCTGCCCGTTCTTGATGAAGGCCGTAAAGCGCTCGCCCAAACCGTAAACCAATTCGCCCACGCTCAAGTCCAGCTCTTCCCGCATGAAGGTTTCGCCGTTCGGATCGGTGACGTGTGCCATCGATTTGAAGGCGCTGCCGGTCAGGCGCTGCGTTCCGCGGTAGAAATCCACCGACCACTGGGCCCCTTTGGAAATACGGACGCTGAGATCGCCGCTCTTCAATTCGGCGTACTCTTCCGTTTCCGTAATTACGGCATGATCGCCGCCGGACGCAAGTTCAAAGTTCGGGCCGTGATCGACGGTCCCCGCAAAATGGATCAACTTGACGCCGATCACGCCGGGAAGCGGCGAGTGGAACTGCACGGTAAGCAAGGTTGTATTAATCATATCGCCGCGGCCGCGAAGCGGCGTCGTCGACGCGGAGGCCGTCAGCGTTTGGTCTTGAACCATAAAATCGTAGGCCTGAACTGCGGTGGAAAGTTTGAATCCTTCGCGAATCAGCCAGTTTCCATCGGTAAATTTCATTGGAGATATACCGCCTTTCGATTTACAATATTGTCTTTATTTCCACTATAAATCCTCTTACACTTGCATTATACTGATTAAAAAGAAATCATTCTAACATAATTCGATGATAATATAACACAATTTTGAGGTGAACATCATGGATCAAGCTCTGCGGCGCTCTTTAAAGGAAAGCCGGGCCCACGGCGACGAGCACCTGCCTTTCGGAACCTATTGGTTCCGCTACGGTCCCGGGGAACATGTCATCGATTGCCATTGGCACGAGGAAGCTGAAATTTTTTACTGTGTAGAGGGAGAAACCCTCTTTCAAATCGATACGGATTACTTCCCGGTACGGGCCGGGGAAGCCGTCTTTGTGGACGGAAGCGACATCCATGCCGCCCATGCGTTGGGTGAAGCGGGCTGCGCCTTCTTTTCCCTCGTGTTCGATACGAATCTGCTGGCCAGCGCCCATTACGACGCCGTTCAGGAGAATTTGATCCTGCCCCTGCAAGAAAGAAAAGCGACCTTCCCGAGGCATATCAAAAGGGGGGATCCTTGCGAATCCGGCCTGCTTGACCACATCGTCTCCATCATGAAAAGCTGCAGCGACGAATTGCCCGGATTCGCCGGGGCTGTCAAGGGCCATCTCTACCTGATGCTGGCCGAAACGGTAGGGCAGGGCAAGACCTGCAACCGGACCGCAAGCAACCGGAGCGAATCTTCCAAGCTGGAACGCTTGAAGACGGTCATCCATTACATCCAGCACAATTACGAGAACCCGATTCGGCTGAGCGAACTGGCCTCGTTAATCCCCATGAGCGAGGGGCAGTTCTGTCGGTTCTTTAAATCCATGACCCGGCAAACGCCGATGGATTATATCAACTCTTACCGGATTCGCCAGGCCGCCGAGCTGCTCCGGGATCCCGAACGCAAGATTTCCGATGTCGCTCTTGAGGTCGGCTATGACAATATCAGCTACTTCATCCGGGTGTTCCGGAAAACGATGAAATGCTCCCCCTCGGAATTCCGCAAGAAACTCCGTACCGGAGTCGAAGTTTAAAAGATTAGTTTATGCCAAGGGCTGCCTTTTTACCCGTAAACAAAACCCGGCTGATCAGCCGGGTTTTATGCATGGTTTGCCGTTTTCCGGTAAGCGGACGGGGACGTCCCCACATATTTGCGGAATTTGCTGTGAAAATAGTCTACATTGGTATACCCGACCTTCTCGGCGACCTGGTAAACTTTCAGCCCTTCTTCCAACAGGGATTTGGCCTTTTCGATCCGGACTTTGTCCAGATAAGTGTTAAAATACTCGCCGGTTTCGTTCTTGAACAGTTTGCCGAGGTAGGCGCTGTTGTAGTTAAAGATGCCCGACAGGGTCTCCAGCTTTAAATTGTCGCTGAAATTGCGGTGAATCAAATCCAGCATAACTTTGACTTCCCGGTGCTTTCCGCCTTCGTTCAATTGACTCATCATCTGCTCCAGGAAAAATTCCGTTTCGGCATAGAGCCCTTCCAGTGTGCGAACCTTGTAAATTTCGGAGAGATAGTCCGAAAATTCCTTGCTGCGGCTTTGCAGCTCCGGCGATTGCTTCAGCCCTTTACCGAGAATCGCCGTCAGCAGCTCCGCAAACCTCCGCTTGATATCGCCTTCACTCTGTCCTTCGGCCACGAGAGCCTGACCTTTGCGGCGGATCAGCGCCTTGACAGTCTCCCGGTTGCCTACTTCAACCGCGTAATAAAGCTGCTCATAAAACTCCGCCGAACCGTGATCCGCCACAGACGGGACTTCCTTCTGAAAATGCTCCAACATATCGCAAGTCAGCAGCCGGTCATTGCCGAGGAAAAAGTGATGCTTGCTCAATTCCCGTGCGGCATGAAAGGAACGAGCCACTTCGCTCAACCCGCCGACCTTCGGTCCAACCGCAACCGAAAATTCCGCGCCCGTCTCGGAAACGGCTTCGCGAATTCCCTGGTAAACGCTGTCCGTTTCGACCCCGAGAATCGGAGCTTTCAACAAAATGCCGATATGCGTATGGAAGCTGAATACACAACCCCGGCCGGTCATTTCAAATCGGGATACCATTTTCTGCCGAATGTGGCTGGAGGCTTCGTCGTCGGCATCCTCATCCATATGCAGGGTGATCAGCAGGACCTGGTAGCACTTCCACCGCAGATCAAGGTCATCCGCTCGCTGCTGGAGTTCGGTTTCATCCTTCTCGGCGCCAGCCAGAAGCACCTGAATAAACGCTTCCCGGCTCCATTCCCTGGTTACGCTGTTCCACTGCTCGGCTAACCGTTCCTGCTTGATCTGCAGCTTGATTTTTTCGATATAATCGATCAATTCCTCTTCGTCCACAGGCTTCAGCAAATAGCCGTCCGCCCGCTGGGTAATCGCCTTCTTGGCGTAATCAAAGTCGGCATAGCCGCTCAGAATCAAAATATGCAGCATCGGATCGAGCTGGCGCAGCCGCTGGATCAACTGCAGACCATCCATCCCCGGCATCCGGATATCGGCGATAACGAGATCGGGCAAGTGGGCTTGGTACTTCTCCAATGCTTCGTTGCCGTTGGCGGCCGTATCCACGACCGTGTATCCGTATTCGTTCCAATCTATGAAAGTCCGCAAACCTTCGCGCAGCTTAGGTTCGTCGTCCACAATCAGCACTTTAATCATGCAGGTTCCCCCTGTCGGAAGTATTACCGTGTGTTCTGTCCAGCGTTCCTACCCGACATATAACACTTGATTGAACGCAAAAAAACCTTTCTCCACAGAGAAGGGAATAAAGCGTTTACATATATAATTATAATGATTATTCCAGCATCCCTCAAACATAATTCTGTTCATTTGTTGCACAATTTTGATGTTTGGGTAAGGTTGTTTCTCCTATTCCCGCAAAAAAAGACCGCCTCGGCCAAATGCCGCAGGCGATCCTCCGTTGTCCCGCATTTTTATTTGTTTCGGACCCCGTCCCTCACCGGAATTCCGAAATCGGGCATTCCGTCTTCCGTCCAACCGAACACTTGCGCTCTGGTGTGCCGGTTCGGATCATAAAGCGGATCTCCCGTAATCTCCTTGTAGTTCCGGGCGTGATAAATCATCACATCCTCGCCGTCCTCCGATACGGTAAAACTGTTATGCCCCGGCCCGTACTGTCCCGTTTCTTCGCACGTCCGGAAGACCGGCTCCGGCGATTTGCTCCAGGAACGAGGGTCCAGCAAATCGGCCGATTCATCGGCCCAGAGCAATCCCATGCAGTAATTATGGTCGGTCGCGCTGGCCGAATAAGCGATGAAAATCCGCCCGTTCCGCTTCAGTACCGCGGCGCCTTCATTCACCCGGAACCCGATGATTTCCCAAGGGTATTCCGGCGTTGAGATCATGACCTGCTCCCCTTTTAGCGTCCACGGATTTTCCATCCGGGAAATGTACAGGTTGGAGTTCCCCTCGATCTCCGGATCCTTCTGAGCCCAGACATAGTAAAGTTCACCCCGATGTTCGAAGGTGGTGGCATCCAGCGCGAAGCTCTCCCAACGGGTTCGAACTTGTCCTTTCTCCACCCACTTCCCCTCCAAAGGGTTCGCCGAGCCGTTCTCCAGCACGTACATGCGATGATCGAACAGGCCGTCCTGCGTTTCGGTCGTCCGGGCCGCCGCGAAATAAATGTACCATTTCCCTTGAATATAGTGGATCTCCGGGGCCCAAATGTTGGCGCTGAGCGGACCTGTGTCGTATTTGCGCCATGCCACTACGGGCTTGGCCTCACCTAAGCCTTGGATGGTGGCCGAGCGCCGGATCTCGATCCGGTCGTACTCGGGAACCGAGGCGGTAAAATAATAGTAACCGTCGCTATGCTTGTAAACCCATGGATCCGCACGCTGTTCCACCACCGGATTGACGTAATCTCGTTTTGTGTTCATCCCTTGTTCTCTCCTTTTTTCTATATTCTATCTATAAGGTTGAACGCAAAAGGCTTAGCCTTTCACGGCACCTGCGGTCATCCCATCAATGAAATATTTCTGGAAAGCCACGAACAGGATAAATATCGGAAGAATCGAAAAGAAAGAGCCTACAATCAACAGATCATAGTTGTTCCCGTAAGGAGTGAGCAGCGTCTTCAGCCCGATCGGAAGCGTGTATTTATTGGCGTCGCTCAACACCATAAACGGCCAGAGAAAATTGTTCCAGCTGTTCATCCCGTTCAGGATGGCCATAGCCGCGAATGAAGGCTTCATCACGGGCAAAATCAAACGCATATAGATGCCGTATTCCGAGGCTCCGTCCACCCGGCCGGCCGCAATGATCTCCTTGGGAATGCCGCTCAAATACTGTCTGAAAAAGAAAATGGTCGCCGCGCCCGCGATCCCCGGCAAAATAATCGCCGAATAGCTGTTCATCAGCCCGATATTGTAGGTCAGCGTGTACAGCGGAAGCAGCAAAATTTCAAACGGAACCATCATGATCAGAAGCACGCATATAAAAAGGAAGTTTTTTCCCTTGAATTCGTAGGCCGAAAATCCATAAGCAACGGTGGCGCTCACAAACAAGGTTAGAGCGACCTGAACGACCGTTAAGAACAATGAGTTAAAGAACCAGCTGAAATAGGCGTGCTCTCCCGTAAACAAGTAAATGAAATTGTCGAAGCTCATGACATTCAAATCAAAACGCAAATTCAGTCCATACCGGACCAAATCCTCACCCGGCTTAAACGAAGCGATGGTCACCGCATAAAAAGGGATGAGAATCAGAAGGCAGAGAATGGAAAAAAGCAGAAAGAGGGACACTTTGATCGCGGTATCCTTTTTCATGAGATCAGTCCTCCTTCTTAAACATTCCGGAGAATGTCAACTGCGTCAGATTAATAATCATCGTAATCGCCAGCAGAACGATCCCGACCGCCGCCGCGTAGCCCAGATTGTTCTTTTCGATCCCCTGACGGTACAGATAGCCTACGATGGTGAGACCGATATTTTTCGGCGAGTTGTTGCCGTTCCAAAGCATCATGCTCTCGATGAACATCGCAAGGCCGGCATAGATGCTGATGGTCAGCACATAGATCGTCGTCGGCTTGAGCAGCGGCATCGTAATTTGCGTAAATTTCTGGAACCGGGTCGCTCCGTCGATGGAGGCGGCTTCGTAATATTCATCGGGAATGCTTTTTAATCCCGACAAAAAGTACAGCATATTGACTCCCGTCCATCTCCAAGTCGCCAGCGCAACGAGTGCGATATAGCCTGTGACTTGGCCCTTCAAAAACTTGACCGGGTCGATGCCGAAGTAGCCCAGAACGCTGTTGATCAGCGAGCCTTCCATCTCTCCGAACATCAGCCGAAAAATCGTCCCCGCAACGACAACCGAAGTCAGTGCCGGGAAAAAGAAGGACGATTTGAAAAATTCCCGTCCCCACATGAATTTACTGTTGATCAAGACGGCAAACAGCATCGGAAATGGGATCAAAATAATCAAGGTGAGCACCATATAAACCGCGCTGTTGATCACCGCTTTAAGGAAGATGCCGTCCCCCATCAGCTTGGCATAGTTATCCATCCCTACCCACTGCGGCTCCTGCCCGAGGGTCAGCTTCTGAAAGCTCATGGAAAAGGAGCTGGCCAGCGGATACGCCCAGAAAATCACAAAAACCAAGATGAAAGGCAGCACAAACACGTAAGGAGCGACCTTTTGCGAATACAGAAATCTTTTTATCATAGTCTCCTACTCCTTTGGGAAGGGAGCCGTTCCCGTGACGGGGCAGCTCCCTGGCTTGGATTCGTACCGCTTATTTCAGATCCTGCAAAATTTGGGCTTGCGCATCGTCCAGCGCCTGCTTAATGTCCTTGCCGTCCTCAAAGATCTCGTTTAACGTTACGGTGCAGAGCACGTTATTGATCGTCGGGGAGGCCGAGGTCGACTTGATCATCCGGATTTCATCCTTGATGTCGTTCAGGACATCAAACGGGTTGTTTTGGAAGTACTTCACAAATGCATTTTCCGGGTTATGCGTAACTTCCTTTTTGCTCCAAATGTCCATGTTGACCGGATCGAAACCAAGCGTGTTCCAGATTTCGATGTTGGCATCCTCGGACAGCTTGGCGAAAGCCAGGAAGTCCTTGGCCAGTTGGATGTCCTTGGCCGTTTTGGTTACGACGGTCCCCGTACCGCCGCCGCCGACGGATCTAGGCATGCCCTTCTCAATGACCGGAATCGGAGCAAGGGCGATCTTGCCGCTCAGTTCAGGCATATAGTTGGTGTATCTCGACATCTGCCATAAAGGCATGAATGCGGTTGCGTAATTGCCGGCATTGAATTCGCCGTAAGCTTCTTCCGTATCCGGCTGGCCGCCGGCGATCGTGGCGATAACGTTGTTGTCCTGGAGATCTTTCAGGATCGTGAGGGCTTTGACCATCGCTTCCGAATTGATCTGCGGGTTGCCCTGGTCGTCCGTAAAGTCGGTGCCCTGTTGGGCTAACAACTGGGACAACTGCCAGGTTGCGCTCGTATCCGCAGTGCCCATATATTTGCCGGTCTTCTCATAGACTTTGATTCCGGCCTGCTTGAAATCTTCCCACGTAACGATACTCTTGTAGTCCACGCCCGCTTCTTCCAAAATCTCCGTGTTGTAGAACGCCACCGAAGCGCCTACGTGAGTGGGAATGCCGTAATTTTGGCCGTCCTTGCTGTAAATGTCGATTCTCGATTTGACGATGGTATCCCTGTAAGGATCGATGACATCGTTCAGCGGTACCAACTGCGGTGTATCCTTCAAAAAGTCCGGGAATTTGCCGAGCTCGATATCGGAAATATCCGGAGCGCCCACACCGGTTTGAACGGCGATCGAAAGCTTGTTGTGCATATCGTCATAAGGCATTACGGTAACATTCAGCTTGATTTGCCGGTCCGGATTCGCTTGATTCCATTTTTGCAGCATCTTCTCGAAGTGTTGGCCATGAAGTTCGACGAATGTCCAATAGGATAATTCCGTAGCGTTTTCCCCCGCTCCGCCTTCGAGCACGGACGTTTCCCCGCCCGCTCCGGCCGAGGAGGACGATTTGCCGCTGCAGCCCCATAACGCCGTAGTCATCATCAGCGCCAGCAGTGTGATAAACCACTTTCTCTTCATACTTGACCCCTCCGCTTCTTTAATTGGCCTAAGCCTTTTTCAAACGCATGACATTCCAGGACGCTTTGGCAAGTCTGCCGGTGAGATAGCCGTCGCGCAAGGAAGCGCCTCCCCCGGAATGAGGTTTGACTTTCTCCTCTGCCGCAGTGTTTACCGCTTTCAAATCTTCATGTTCCATCACGATGTGCTCGACGAGCCGGTAGCCCTCGAAACTGCGGACATCGCATTCCAAATCCAGCGCTTCGTTCAGGTTCCGGTTGACTGCAAATATCGTAACCTCTTCCTCCGCCTCGTTATAAACAACGGCGGTGTCGAGATAAGGAACATCGGTGTAATCCTGCGCGTCATAACGCGGCGAGTCGACAATCGGTTGCAGAGAAACGCCCCGGCCATACAATGAGGCGTGCATATACGGATAGAAGATCGTCTGTTTCCAGGCCCGGCCTCCATTCTCCGTCATGATCGGCGCGATCACATTCACCAGTTGGGCCAGGCAGGCCATCTTCACCCGGTCGGCATGGCGGAGCATGGTTATCAGCATGCTGCCGACCAGCAGCGCGTCTTCAAAGTTATAAATATCCTCAAGCTGCGGCGGACCGACCGTCCAAGGCTCGATTTTGGCGTCGGCATCATTGGAGTGATACCATACATTCCACTCATCGAAGCTCAGATACATCGTCTTCTTGCTCCGCTTCTTCGCTTTGACATAATCGCAGGTGGCGGCCACCGTCTTGATGAAATGTTCCATATCCATCGTTCTGGCCAGGAAATTGGCCGAGTCGCCGTCCCGGTTGCCGTAATATTGGTGTAAAGAGACGTAATCGGCAACCTCATAGGTATGATCCAGCGTTACCGCTTCCCATTCCGGGAAAGTCGGCATGCCCGTACTGGAGCTGCCGCAGGAAACCAGCTCAATGGACGGATCGATCAGACGCATCGCCTTGGCGGTTTCATACGCCAATCTTCCGTACTCTTGCGGCGTCTTCTGCCCGATTTGCCAAGGTCCGTCCATCTCGTTGCCGAGGCACCAGGTCTTGATGCGATGCGGCTGTTCATAACCATGGCTCCGGCGCAAATCGCTCCAATAGCTTCCACCGGGATGGTTGCAGTACTCCAGGAGATTTCTTGCCGCATCCACGCCGCGCGTGCCCAAATTTACGGCCATCATTACTTCGGAACCGACTTCCTGGGCCCATTTCACGAATTCATTGGTGCCGACATAGTTCGGCTCTACGGTTCTCCAGGCGAGCTCCAGCCGTTTAGGCCGGTTCTCCACCGGTCCGACCCCGTCTTCCCAGTTATAGCCCGATACGAAATTCCCTCCGGGATATCGAATGATCGGCACTTTCAGTTCCCGGATCAATTGTTTGACATCATTGCGAAAACCCGCGGGATCGGCGTCCGGGTGGGAAGCTTCATAAATCCCTCCGTATACGGCCCTTCCCAAATGCTCGATAAAAGAACCGTAAATCCGCGGATCGATCTCCGAAATCCGGAATGATTTGTCCACGATCATTTTAGCTTTTGATCCTGCTGACATTGGCGACACCTCTATCACCTTCCGTTTTAAATCTTCTTAAAACTTTTTGATTAAACTTGAATGAATACGCTTACAGGTATAAAATAACATATAACCAGGAGGCTGTAAATATATAAACCTAAAACTTTTTATATTTTTATAAAATTAAATGGTTATCCGCCAAATTTCAGCATGTTTCAAACCGATAAACCGTATTTTCACCATGTTCATTTCACATTTATTTAAATGTTATGCGCGTTTTTTGTTAAATATTTGTCTTTTTTCTTCTTTCCCTAGAGTTTTGGGATATATTTCTTTATTATAAGGAAGGGTTAGTTTATAATTATTTAAAGTAAAATGGTGTCTACTATAATCGGAAGAGGGTTATCTTATGATTTACATCAAGGATTTGATGAGCGGGATCGATATTTTCAAAGCGTTGAGCTCGGAGATTCGGATTCAGATCCTGGAATTGCTGGCCAAAAACCAAGCCTTGAACCTCAATGAACTCGCGACGCGGCTGAATCTCAGCAACGGGGCGATTACGATGCATATTAAGAAGCTGGAAGAAAGCGGATTGATTGAAATCAATACGACGGTCGGAAAACACGGCATCCAGAAAATTTGCTACCTTAATAAAGACAAGCTGATGGTCGATCTTAAAAGCAAGGAAGTCGAGAATCTGTATGAAGTGGAAATCCAGGTAGGCCACTACAGCAATTACCAGGCCCTGCCGACCTGCGGACTGGCGACCAAGGACAGCATTATCGGCGATTTTGACGATCCCCGCTATTTCGCCGACCCGCAGCGGATCGATTCGGAAATCATCTGGCTGACCGAAGGCTACCTGGAATACCGGATTCCGAACTATCTCAAGCCCAACCAGACCTTCCGCGAAATCCAGTTTTCCATGGAGCTGGGCTCGGAGGCCCCGGGATATTGCGACAACTACCCATCGGACATTTACTTCTATATCAACGGCATCGAAATCGGCTATTGGACCAGCCCGGGAGACTTCGGCGACGCCCGCGGCACATTCAATCCGGACTGGTGGCCCCCGCATCTCAACCAATACGGCATGCTGAAGCTGATCCGCATTAACCATGAAGGAAGCTTTATCGACGGCTGCCGCATTTCCGATGTCACGCTGGACCAGATTCAGCTCGATTACAAAAGCGAGCTCACGTTCCGCATCGCCGTAACGGAGAAGTCGTTCAACAAGCGCGGGCTGACGATCTACGGCCGAAACTTCGGCAACTACAGCCAGGACCTGTTGGCGCGGGTGCTGTACAATGTGAACGGGGAGTGAGCTGAGCATGTAGCGGCGCTAAAGACTCCACACCGCAAAAAAGCCCAAACTCACGAGTTTGGGCTTTTGATGCCGGTTTCCTGTTTTTTGGGAAACCTGGGCCAGGTCAAGGTCAAACGCCGCTTAGCGCACCTGTTCAGGGCTAATCCAAAAATCCGGTTAGGCACCCGCCGCCCGGGAGTATAAAGGCCTTTTGAGGCGCTATTTTGTCGAATTCGGCTCATCGGGACGGAATAGCGGACTTTTGAGGCCTTATTTTGAGGCAAACACGGC
The DNA here is from genome assembly GCF_020179875.1 of Paenibacillus sp. alder61. Classification (NCBI taxonomy): domain Bacteria; kingdom Bacillati; phylum Bacillota; class Bacilli; order Caryophanales; family Paenibacillaceae; genus Paenibacillus; species Paenibacillus sp. alder61. Next base: position 23,791 of record NZ_JAIUDG010000006.1, on the reverse strand, counting down.
CAAAACCCCGGTTTCGGGGTACCTGGCCAGTAAATAAGGCCTTTTTGGACCGCTATTGTCCCGCCGAAGCCGAATTTGGCCGAAATAGCGCCCCAAATGGCCGTTAATTCGGGTTGGCCGGGGGATGATGCGGGCCGGGAGTGCCGGAGCCAGAGCCAGACTCAGAGCCAGGGCCGACCCCAGCTCCGACCAGGTCCCAGGCCCGGACCAACCCTGGCAACGGCTCCGCCCCGACCACGGCCCCCGATCCTTGCCACGGCCCCGTCCCTTGACCTGGTCCCGATACTAGCCACAGCCCTGCCCCGCCCTACCCCTAACAGGGCAAGGGCGCGCCTTCCCCAGGCCGCTTTTATTGAAGCCCGACGGTCGGTCCGATTCGGCTCAACGCTTACAGCGTCTGCCCGTTGTCGACCGTAATGATTTGCCCGGTGATCGAGGGCTGCTCCAGCAGGGCGCAGATCATCTCGGCAATCTCCTCGGGCGGAGAGATCCGTTCCAGAGGCAGATGAGTGATTAACGAATGCATCCGGGTTTCCTGTCCTTCCCACCAGCGGGTTGTGACGGCTCCGGGGGCGACACAGTTTACCCGGATCGTGGGAGCCAAAGCATGGGCCAACGACTTCGTCAGACCGTGGACGGCCGATTTAGAAACGGCATAAGGAAGCGAAGATCCCTTGCCGGTCAGCCCGGCTACGCTGCCCACGTTGACGATCGCCCCTCCGCCGGAGGCTCTCATGTAGGAAGCCACGGCCCGAGCACAATGGAACATGCCGACAACGTTCACGCCAAAAAGCGCTTCCCACGCCTCCTCCGTAACGGCCTCCAGATCATCCATGGCGATATGACGGGTGATGCTCGCATTGTTGACCAACAGATCCACCGTTCCGAATTCGCGCACGATTTCGTCAACCATTCGATCGACGTCCCCCTTTCGCGAGACGTCCGCTTGGAAGGCCATCGCTCTTCCGCCAGCTTCCGTGATAGCGCGAACGGTTTCTGCGGCTTCCGCCACCGACCGCGAATAATTGACGGCAACGATCGCTCCCCGACTCGCGAGCAGAAGGCTGGTCGCTCTCCCGATGCCGGTTCCACCACCGGTGACCAAAACCACTTTATTTTTCAATTCCATTAACAATTACCCCCATCCCTTCGTTTCTATGGACCAGACCGTCCTTCCGTCCGCCTGACCAATTGACCATAAATACCCCCACGCAGATCAGCGCTCCCCCCGCATAAACATACCAAGCGATCCGTTCGTCCAGCAGGACGAAGCTGCAGAGGACCGCGAAGAGCGGCACGAGAAACAGAAACGCGCTGGTGCGGGCCGGATCCCCGTGTTTAAGCAAATAAAACCAGAGCGAGAACTGGACGATCGAGCACATCACCGCGAGCCAAAACAGCACGAGCAGCGAGGCTGCGTTGAGAGCGAAGCGGGGCGCTTCCGCGAACGAGCTCAGGACAAGCAGAGCGATTCCGCCGGCCAACATCTGATATGCCGCCAGCACGGTCATGTCGAACTCCGGTCCATACCGGTTAATCAGAAGCGTAGCGACCGTAAAGCAAACGGCACCGGCAAAGCAAAACAGCATTCCCGGTTCGATTCGCACATGGAGACCAAAAGTTAAAACGACGCCGGCAAAGCCGATAGCAACCCCCAGCCATTGGCGCCACCGGTAAACTTTCCGGTAAAGAACGGCGCCCAGCACGATTACCATAAGCGGACTGGTGCTTGTGATAATGGCCGATTCCCCCGAGTTGATCCAGCGCATGCTGAAAAACACGAACCCCATGACGCCGGCGGACTGAAACAATCCCAGCACGGCGGCTTGAAGCCATTGTTTGGCGCCCCTCGGCTGCTTCCTTTTCCGCACGAAAATAGCCAGCAAACCTCCGGCCAGAACGAAGCGGAGCCCCATCAGCAAAAAAGGGGAGGCGTAGGTAAGCCCTATTTTTCCAACCGGAAACGCCACCCCCATAAGAAAGGTCGTCAAAAGAACAAGAATGGTGAATCGGGACCTGCCAATACTCAAGTTTATTTCCTCCCTGCCATCTGGTTGTCGATCATGATTGTATTGTAGAGGAGCCTTGCCTTTATGTATAATGAACGTTACAGATATCCGATATCATAAAAAACGATACCTAATAAATTGATTCTTTGATAACGAACGGAGGATGGCTTGTGGAAAGTGCGGACCTGCGAATATTTCAGGCGGTGGCCTATGAAGGCTCGATTACCAAAGCCGCGCTGCGGCTCGGGTATGTTCAGTCGAACGTGACGGCCCGGATCCGCCAGTTGGAGAGCGAAATCGGGACGGCGTTGTTCCACCGGCATAACCGGGGAATGACCCTTTCCTCCAGCGGCCAGACCCTGCTGGCTTATGCCGACAAAATCATCGGGCTCCTGGATGAAGCCGCCCTTGCGCTCTCGCCGTCCAGCGAACCGGGCGGACCTTTGCTGATCGGGGCCTCGCAAACGACGGCGGCCGTCCGGCTGCCCAGGCTGCTGAGCCGGTATTACGAAATGCATCCCAAGGTGGAGCTGACGCTGACCACCGATTTATCCGACCGCCTGATGGAAAAAGTACTCCAGTATGAGCTGGACGTAGCTTTTATCAGTACGCCATGCCGGCATCCCGAGCTTACGCCGGTCTCCGTGTTCGACGAAGAGGTCGTGGTAATCTCCGCCCCTTGGATTATCGAGCTGGATGACGCGCTGACCAAGCCGAATCTCGTATACAGCAAAGGCTGTTCATACCGCGAAATTCTGGAGGGATGGCAGCACTCCCGCGGGATCCGGCAACTGAAGACGATGGAGTTCGGCACCTTGGAGGCGATTTTGGGCGGCGTCTCCTCGGGACTCGGCATTTCCCTCGTTCCCCGGGTCGTTGCGGAAATGCCGGGAAATGCCGGCTCGCTGCGGATCCATGAAGTCCCCGAGGCCCTCAGACGTATGAAGACCGAACTCATCTACCGCAAAGACGCTTACATGACACCGGCTTTGCGGGCGCTGCTTAAGCTCTTGGGGGTGAGCACGGAGGAACATGAACAGGGGCAGGGGCAGGGGCAGGGGCAGAAGCAGAAAAAGAAGCAAAAGAAGGAGAAGGAGCAGGGGCTGTCGAAGGAGCGAGAACAGGTGCAGGTGCGAAAGTAGGAACAGACCTGCCCCGAATCATAACCACCCGTCAAACGGTGGCTTGCTCTTAGGCTATAAGCCTTTATTGCTCCGGCTCGGGTCTAAAGGCGCTAGCTTTCACTTCGTTCAAGCTACTATGCCGTTGCCGTTTTTGCCTACCCCTGAAGGGGTGCGATTATTACTAGTCCCCCTTCAGACCACCTTGATATATAGAATTCCTGCATATCTGCATGTTTTTTCTTGTTCGGGGCCCAAAATTTTAAAATTCCTGCAAATCTGCAGGAATTTTTGACGAAACCGGCTCGTTTCTCTAAAATCGCTGGAAATGCCTGCAGATTTACATCTTTTTTCGCATTCCCCCGGGAATCGGCTTAAATACCTGCAGATTTGCATCTTTTTAGAGTTGGAAGCTTGGAAACACACTAGGCGCCTCTTTATAATGTGACATCTCACTTCGATTAGCCATTAGCCATTAAACTACCTTTTCCTTTCGTTATACATAGCAGCTTGAACACTCCTATGATAACGAACCCATCGGGTGTTTTTTGTTTCGCACGCTTCGCGTGCTCAACTGGCTAAAGCCACTAACCCAAAAACGAGCTGACGACGGAAATCCCTCGTCAGCTCGTTTTTGATTGGGCGGGCTTTATCGCCCGCCCGCCTCGTTCAGCGCCCGCAGCAGCGTATGGCGGTCGCGGATGAGGTGCGCCTCGCGGAGGCTGGCCGCCAGCAGCTCGTCGTCAATGCCGAGCTCCTGCCGGCTGGACGGCCCGCCCGCGAGCCGGAGCAGCTCGCGTATGGCCGCCTCCCCGGGCACGGCGGCCAGCCATTCGCGCACCTGCCCGCCATGCTGGCGGAGCGCCTCCGGCTCGCCGCCCGGATAGACGCCGCGCTCGGCGGCGTCATGGTAGAGGCGCGAAATTTCGGCGCAGGCTACGCCGACCTTGGCGCCGTGCAGCAGCGCCCGGCGACCCCGGCGCAAATATTCCATCTCCCAGTAATGGGAGAGATGGTGCTCCGCGCCGGAGGCCGGATGCGACTGCCCGAACAACAGCATGGCGATGCCGGACTCGATCAGCGCCGTCATCAGCACGGTGATGCCCCGCTCCGTACGCGCGCCGATCTCGCGGGCGTGCTCCACGCAGGAGGCCAGCGCCCGCTCGGTGATCAGCGCGGCCTGTTCGTTGTACGGTTCACCCGCCGTCAGGCTGGAGAACTTCCAGTCGAACAGGGACGTCGTTTTGCCGAGCATATCGCCGAATCCGGCGGCCACCAGCGGCTGGGGCGCCTCCATCAGTATGCGCAGATCGGCGAAGATCGCGACCGGCGGCACGGCCGGCACGGTCTTTTTGGTCCCGCGGATGATCAGCGGGGCGCCGGCCGACGTGAAGCCGTCCACCGAGGGAGCGGTCGGCACGGAAACGAACGGAATCCCGCTCTTATGGGCGGCGAAACGGACGATATCGTGAATCGTCCCCGAACCGACCGCCACCAGCGCCTCCGTCATGCCCGGCTCGACCGCGAGCAGCAGTTGGATTAGCGAGGCCTCGTCGGCCACCACATCGCCCGTTTCATTCGGCGCAAGCAGGCAAAGCGCCGGTTCCAGCCCCGCCTCGGCCAGCATCCGCTCGAGATCCCGGCCCGCGGCTTCATAGGTGTTGCGGTCCGCCGCCAGCAGGAGCCGGCGGCTGCCGCGCTCCCGTAAATACGGCGCCACCTGCGATAACGCTCCCGTTTCGAGGACGATTCGTTCAAAAAACGCCGCTTCCTTGACCATGGACATTCCGATTCCTCCCCACTGTCGATTTCGCTTTTTTCTATAGCTTAACACCCGTTACATATAACGTTTTATTCCGCCGACTTCTTGATCGCCTTCAGCCGCTTCATCACATCGTTCTCCCCGCGGCCGAAATAGTCGTGCAGCTTGCTGTATTCCTGATACAAGCGTTCATAAACCTCCACGTTCGCCGGGATCGGCTTGAACGTTTCCTCCTTGACCCGCGCCATTTGCGACGCCGCGTCAATGATCGTATCGTAGCCGCCGGCTTCCGCGCCCGCGGCCACCGCCGCGAACATCGCCGCGCCGAGCGCAGGCGTCTGCTTGGAATCGGCGACGAAGATTTCGCGGTTCGTGACGTCCGCATAAATCTGCATCAGCAGCCGGTTCTTTTGCGGCAGCCCGCCGCAGGCGTACAGCGCATCGACCGCCACGCCGTTCGAGTGGAACGCGTCGACGATCTTCCGCGTGCCAAACGCGGTCGCTTCCAGCAGGGCGCGATAAATCTCCTGCGGCTTGGTCAGCAGCGTCATGCCGAGGATCAGGCCGGTCAAATCCGTATCGACCAGCACGGACCGGTTTCCGTTCCACCAGTCGAGGGCGAGCAGCCCGGTTTGCCCCGGTTTGTACTTGGCCGCTTCCCGCTCCAGCCATGGATGAACGCCGATGCCCTCTTGGGCGGCCGCTTCCTTGACATAGGCCGGCAGCGCTTCTTCAACGTACCACTCAAAAATGTCGCCGACCGCCGACTGCCCGGCCTCATAGCCGTACAGCCCCGGGATGATGCCGTCTTCGACGACGCCGCACATGCCTTCAACCTGCTTCTCCTCCGTGCCCAGCAGCATGTGGCAGATCGAGGTGCCCATCGCCATGACCAGCTTGCCCGGCGTCACGACGCCGACCGCGGGGACGGCGGCGTGGGCGTCCACGTTGCCCACCGCGACGGCGATGCCCGGACGAAGGCCCGTCAGCTCCGCCATCTCCGGCGTCAGGCCGCCCGCACTGGTGCCGAGCGGGATCACCTCGCCGCGCAGCTTCGTATCCGTCAAATCTTCCAGCCGCGGATCGAGCGCCTTGAAGTAGGCCTTATCCGGATACCCCTTCTGCTTATGCCAGATCGCCTTGTAGCCGGCGGTACAGCTGTTGCGGACGATTTTGCCGGTCATTTGCGAAATGACCCAGTCCGTCGCTTCCAGGAACATGTCGGCCCGCTCGTAGATGTCCGGCGCCTCGTCCAGGATTTGCCACACCTTCGCGATCATCCATTCGGAGGAAATCTTTCCGCCGTAGCGCGGCAGGAAGTCCTCTCCCCGGGCGGCCGCGATCTCATTGATCTTGTCGGCCTCCGGCTGGGCCGCATGGTGCTTCCACAGCTTGACCCAGCTGTGCGGCCGTTCGGCATACGCCGGGTCGAAGCACAGCGGCTCGCCCTTTTCGTCGATCGGCAGCATCGTGCAAGCCGTAAAGTCGATGCCGACGCCGATCACGTCGGCCGGATCGATGCCGGATTCGGCGAGGACCGCGGGAACCGATTTCCGCAGAACCTCCAGGTAATCGTCGGGATGCTGCAGCGCCCAGTCGTGTTCGAGCTTGATGCCCGAGCCCGGCAGATACTCGTCGATGACATGGTGGGGATAAGGCGTGACATGGTCCGCAACCTCGCGGCCGTCGGACAGATCCACCAATACGGCGCGCCCCGACTGCGTCCCGTAATCGACACCGATCGTATATTTTTTGCTCATCGCTAACCCTCCTGAACCGTTTTATATAAATATATAAGTTCTTCCCTATGCTTTATTTCTGGCCGTAATAGGCGTTGGCTCCATGTTTGCGCAAAAAATGACGGTCCAGCAGCGTCTGTTCCATCGGCGGCGTGTCAGGCCGGATTTGCAGCATCCGGGCGGCGATTTTGGCCACCTCTTCCAGCACGACGGCATTGTGCACCGCGTTATGGGCATCCTTGCCCCATACGAACGGAGCATGCGAATGAACCAGAACGCCGGGCACCTGATTTGGGTCGAGGTCCTTGAACCGCTCCACAATGACATTGCCGGTTTCCAGTTCGTAAGCGCCTTCGATTTCTTCCTTCGTCATCGGACGCGTTACGGGAATCTCCCCGTAAAAATAATCCGCATGCGTCGTTCCGTAAGCCGGCAGCGCACGTCCGGCCTGCGCCCAGCTCGTGCCCCACGGCGAATGGGTGTGAACTACGCCCCCGATCTCGGGGAATGAGCGGTACAGCACCATATGCGTCGGCGTATCGGACGAAGGGCGCAGCTCTCCCTCCACGACCCGGCCTTCCAGGTCGACAACGACCATATGCTCGGCTTTCAATTCCTCATAAGGAACCCCGCTGGGCTTGATAACGAACAAGCCGCTCTCCCGGTCAATACCGCTGACATTTCCCCATGTAAAGGTAACCAACCCGTATTTGGGCAGCTCCAGGTTGGCTTCCAACACCTGCCGCTTCAGCTTTTCCAGCATGAACAGCCACTTCCTTTCCCGTTTTGATCCCATGTTCTTTTCAGCATTTCAAAATGTACGTACAAGTCACCCAGCAAGCGTCCCTACCCCTTCCTTTGTCAGGGAGGAGAAGGGAACGCCCGATTCTTCCTTTTAAACGTTATTTTCTGGTAATGACCGAATCCCGCTCGATCAGCTCGGGTTCATAGAGAACGTCCTCATATTCGGCCCCGTCCTCGATCATCCCCACCAGCTGCCGGGCGGCCGTTTCGCCCATTTCCGTCTTCGGGTGGGTGAGCGTGGTCAGCTTCGTCCCCGAGGCAACCGCCAGGCTGGAATCGTCGAAACCGATCAGCGACAAATCTTCCGGAACGCGGAGCCCGCACTGGGCCGCGGCCTCCATCAGCATGACCGCCAATTCGTCGTTGTAGCACACAAATGCGGTCGGCCGCTCCCCCTGCGGGCTCCCGAGCAATTTCAGGGCTTCCTGAAAGGGGAGGTCGTTTTTTTGCTCGGTCGTATAAGTGATCACCCGGCTGGAGCCCACCGGAACACCATAGTCCCTGTGGGCCGCCAAAAAACCTTTCAAACGGCCGACCCCTTGCAGGTCGTCCCTCTTGAAAAACCCCGCGATAGAGTCGTGTCCCCGTTCCAGCAGATAGGAGGCCGCTTTGTAGCCGCCGCTTTCGTCATCGACTTTCAGGCAGGGACACTCCAGTTCCCGGTATTTCTCGTTGATCATCAGATAAGGGATGCCTTTGGCCTGCAAATCCAGAAAGAACCGCAGGTTCGGATTTCCCTCCGCGCTCCGCGTCGGCTCGATGATCAGGCCGCTGAGCGGCTGGCTGGTCATGAGCTGCAGGCTCTCCATTTCCTTCTCCTTGGTGTTGTCCGTGCTGCTGAGAAGAAGCCGGTATCCTCTGCTGCGCAGCTCCGCCTCCGCTCCCCGCACGATATGGGGAAAAATATAGTCGGAAATATACGTCGTAATGATGCCGATCGTCTTGACCTGCTCGCTTTCCCGACGCTGCGGGTTCCGGGCGAATGTCCCTTTCCCCTGGATGCGCTCCAGCCATCCGTCCTTCTCCAGTTCGCCGAAGGTCTGGCGCACCGTTTGCCGACTGAGGCCGAACTGCTCCGCGATTTCATTCTCGGAAGGAAACTGCTGTCCCGGCTGCAGCCTTCCCGATTGCAGCCAGGTCAGCAGCTCGCGCTTCAACTGCATGTACTTTGGAATTTTGCGATTCTCCATATTTTGCTCCATCCTTCATTTACTCCAGCCGCCGTACGGTTAAATCGCGGCGCGCTTTTTGCACTCTAACCGCTATTGTATCACAGGCCGGGCAAATCCGGACGGGAGCGGCCGGGCCGTTATCTCAAGCGGTAAGCCGCATCGCTCCAGCGAAGCTCGTTCTTGAAACGGCGCACATCGGTGTTCTTGTCGATAATGACCGCTTCGATGCCGGCCAGGTCCGCCCAGTCGCACAGTTGGTCGGCCGTCATCGCGTAGGACAGCACCGTGTGATGCGCGCCGCCGGCCAAAATCCAGGCCTCGGCGGATTCCCGCAGCGACGGCTGCGGCTTCCACAGTACGCGGGCGACCGGAAGCTTCGGCATCGGTTTCTCGACCTTCACGCCGTCGACGACGTTGACAAGGAGCCGGAAGCGATGGCCCAGGTCGACCAGCGACGCGTTAACCGCCGGCCCATCCTGCCCGTCAAAGACGATCCGGGCCGGGTCTTCCTTGCCGCCGATGCCCAGCGGATGCACCTCGATCGTCGGCTTCGTCGCCGCGATCGTCGGACATACCTCCAGCATGTGCGCACCGAGAATCATATGATTGCCCGGCTCGAAATGGTAGGTATAGTCCTCCATGAACGAAGTGCTCTTGTTATCCGCGAGCACCTTGAGCACACGGGTGAGGGCGGCCGTCTTCCAGTCGCCTTCTCCGCCGAAGCCGTAGCCCGCTTCCATCAGGCGCTGTACCGCCAACCCCGGAAGCTGCTTCATGCCGTGCAGGTCTTCGAAGGTCGTCGTGAACGCGCCGAACCCGCCTTCTTCAAGAAACCGTTTCAAGGCGATTTCCGTCCGCGCCTGGTAAGCGATGGAATCGCGAACCGGTCCGTCGCTCAAGCCTTCTTTGGTAATCGTGTATCTGTCCGCGTATTCCTCCAGCAGCGCCTTGACTTCGGCGTCGCTGACCTCGTTCATCACCTGGACCAGATCGCCGATTCCGTAGCCGTTCACGGACCAGCCGAACTGGATTTGCGCGGAGACTTTGTCGCCGTCCGTTACGGCCACTTCGCGCATGTTGTCGCCGAACCGCGCCACTTTCAGGCTGCGGCTTTCTGCATGGGACACCGCCGTCCGCATCCAGGCCGCGATATCGCCGCGAACCTCGCCGTCCTCCCAATGCCCGACGACGATTTTGCGCGCGATGCCGAGGCGGGCGCCGATATGGCCGTATTCCCGGTCGCCGTGGGCGGACTGGTTCAGGTTCATGAAGTCCATATCGATCGATTCCCATGGGATATCGCGGTTAAATTGGGTGTGCAGATGAAGCAATGGCTTTTGCAACTGCGCCAGACCGGCGATCCACATTTTGGCCGGGGAGAAGGTATGCATCCAAGTGATCACGCCGGCGCAGGAAGGGTCGCTGTTGGCCTGCTGCAAGAGGTTGTAAATTTCATCCGGCGTTTTGACGATCGGCTTGAAGACGACCGGATACGCGAAAGCGGGGTCTTGATCGAATTGCTCGGCGATAATGCGGGAGTGCTCGGCGACCTGCTCGAGCGTCTCCGGACCGTACAAGTGCTGACTTCCGGTCACGAACCAAAATGAATACGGTTTCAAATTCATGTGTATACGCCTCCTACTATACGATTATGTTGTCTTACCTCTTGTACATACAATATTTAAATAATGTAGTTTAATCCAACCTTGTACGTACAACTTATAATGATTATATTTTATTCCGACTTCCGCCAAATAGCAAGAGCTAAAAATCTATGTGATGTTTTGTAAGCAACGTCAGTACGAATTCCAGGTAGGCAGCGTAACCCCCGATATATTTATCACATAAATCTATCGATTCGAAAATCTCGACCATCAAAGTAAATCATGTCGCCTTCCGGAAGATGCCATATCGCCTGTAAACGAGAGGGCTGCTTACGGCCATCCTTAGTTTGGTAGTCGCTAAACAATGCCGTCCACTTCACTTGCTGTCGATCGCCATTCATCGAAGTATAGATCCGATCCTCCGTTGAAAACGAGAGCAATTCCCCGGTTTCGCCGAAAGTAAATATACCGCTAGCTTCGATGCCACCATAGGTAATGATTGCTTTTGCGTGCGTATTGTCCACCTCTTTCCAGGAAATGTAGCTTTGCAGAGCAGCATCGGGAATCAATAACGACTCGGATAAAAAGGTCGCCAAGCACGCCTGATCCATATCCCCTCCCGTTTCGTTGAACAAGGTAATCCCTTTGGCCAAAACGCCTTTCATGCCTCCTTCACCGTCCAGAAGAGAGTCATATCCTTGAAATGGAATGCCGTACATCCGTGTATCGATGAATGCAACCCGATCTGCTTTCTGCACAAAATTAACCTGCGAGTAATCTATTTTGATCATGGGCTTTTCCCGCGATAGCTTAAAATCCACATCCTTAAAATTGATTTTCATGTGTGAACTCTTCGGTTTGCCCATATAACCACAGGTCTTCAAATATCTCTTTACAGGAAGGGGTAAATGTTCGACTTCTTCATAGGTAAGCACCCCTGTCACTTGGCTTGAACGATCTATACGCTCCTTGACATCCCGATTAAACTCCGCCTTCAGGGGCGAATACGGAATAACAAAAAAAACGACGACGGCAACAACGGTTAAAACCAGTAAGGACAATCCGATCAACATAGGTTTTCGTACTCCTTTCCTTATCCTCAAATCCTTTAACTCTCCCTTGCGCGGTAATTCTCTTCGATCCGGCCCAGATTGTCTGCCAACTGTTGAATACCGTAAAATAAACCGTCCGTTAACTTCTCATCAAAATGATGAAATAAATCTTGCATAAGCTCATTTTCAAGATCTTCTCGTCCCTTAAAATAAGCGTGGCACTTGGATGTCAACTGAACCCGGACCACTCTCGCATCCTGTTCATCTCTCTTGAGGGCAACAAACCCCTGCTTCTCAAGAATCATGGCCAGTTTCTTTATGTTTTGTCTGGAACAACCGAAGATGCCCGCAACTTCACCTAGTGTGGGAGCCGGGCTTCCATTCTTTAAAATAATGGCGATCAGGAGCCATTGCTTCAAGGTGATATTCTTATCTAATTTATCCCCTACGATTTGCAGCCGATTCGCCAGTGTCAGTATAGTAGCAAAAATGAATGCTTGCTTCTCCTCTTGATTCATCGCGCTAAACCTCCTTGCAAATAGGTAACTAGTTACGTTTTTTTATTTTACATAATCAATTACCTGTTTTCAGTGATATATGTTGTACCCCCCATCGTAGCGGCATGTTAAAAGCAAAAAAGCAGGCCCCTACTTCAACGAAGTCAGGGCCATGCAAATCCTCATGTTGGTTGATTTTTTCTCAGGCAAATAAGTTGTGGGAACTAAGAACCGTATGGAGTATGTTTATTACGGAAGTTTCTATATAGGTTGAACTAAAGAATTAGCGTTGGAAAGGATGTGATAGGGATAGGGTAGTTTCGGATATACGTTGTCAACATCCACAATTGTAACGGGGAAATTTCCTGTTAAAATGTACCGCTCTTTGGCTCTTGGATCGGATTTAGCTGGAAAAGCTCCATCTATTTCGCGGCCCTATTGCCGATATACACCATTTCAGGCACTGACGTTACATTAAACCCAAACATGTGCTGCCGATCCGCAACTTTTACTGGCCGTCCGTTATAATAGCGGCGTTTGGGGCTGCTATTTCGGCCCGATTCGCTTTTTCGGGAAAAATAGCGGTCAAAAAAGGCCTTATATCACTGGTGCGAACCCAAAAATCCGGTTTTTGCCCGACTTTCTCTAAAATAAGGTCCCAAATGACCGCTATTTCACACCGAAGAGCCAAATTCGACAAAATAGCGCCGCAAATGGCCCTTATTTACCCGTCCGGCTTCAAAGGGAGGCGGTTACGGCTATTAGTCCCCCAGTCGAATTCGACAAAATCGCGGCGAAACGGTTGCCGCCATTCTTTTTATCCGCTAAAATTCATTACCCCAGGCGGCCACCCGTAATTTTCAATTCCGCGCCCACCGTGTCCCTGGAGTTCCCGCCCACCATAATGGTGACCCGGCAAGGGACCAGGCCGAACGTCATGTCCGGCTTCCAGACGGCGAACGCCTCCTCGCCCAAACTGAACGTGATGTCGCGCTGCTCGCCGGGCGCCAGCTCCAGCTTCCGGAACGCCTTAAGCTCGGCGATGCGGCGGGTAATGCCCGATTCGCGGGCCCGGATATACAACTGGACGGTTTCGGACCCGACCCGGCTTCCCGTGTTTTTCAGCCTTACCGTTACGGTGACTCTGCCGCCTTCCGCAAGTTCCGCGGCGGAGATGTCGGATTGCGACAGACGCGGCTCTCCATACTCGAATTCCGTGTAGCTCAATCCGTAACCGAACGGATACAGCGCCGCCGAGGTCATGTCCACATAGACCCTTGGCCGGCCGGGATCCTTCTGGTTATAGTAGACCGGGAGCTGTCCGGAAGAGCGGGGAAGGGAGACCGGCAGCTTGCCGCTGGGGTTCACCCTGCCGAACAGCAGCTCTCCCACCGCCCGGCCGCCCTCCGTTCCGGGATACCAGCCGCACAGGATCGCCCCGCAGCCGTCCGCCCAGTCCCCGATCGCATGCGGCCGGCCTTGGATCAGTACGGCAACCACCGGAGTTCCCGTAGCCGCCACCTCCTTGGCCAGTCGGACTTGAACTCCGCCGAGCGCAAGATCCGCCAGATCGACGCCTTCCCCGCAATCCATCTCCGCGGGAAGGCCTCCTTCCCCGATCACGGCTTCTCCGTTGCTGTCGAAAACGCCGTCAAACCTGCGGGCGCTGCTGCCGCCCAACACCAAGACGCAAACATCCGCGCCTTTCGCGGCCTCCACGGCTTCCGCCAAGCCGTTTTCGTCCTCGTCGCGAATGCCGCAGCCTCGGGCGTAAACGATCTCCGTGTCTTCCGGCGCCATCATCCGGATCCCCTCGAGAATCGTCGTGCCGACTCCCTTCCGTTGAACGCTCGTATAGTCGCCCAACTGGTTGTACAAGCGGTCGGCATTCGGGCCGATGACCGCGATTCTTCCGGGCTTCGGCCCCAAAGGCAGCAGTCCTCCCTCGTTTTTGAGCAGCACGGCCGATTCGCGGGCGATTTGCAAATTCACTTCGCAGAACTCCGGTTTGCCGACGACCGAGATTGCCCGCAATTCGTTGACATAGGGCCGATCAAACAAGCCCAATCTGAATTTCAGCCGCAGCACCCGCCGCACCGCCCGGTCGATCAGCGCCTCCGAAACAAGCCCCTGCTTCACCGCCTCTTCCAGCGTCGAAAACGCCGTATCCCACAAGCTCAGGTCCACTCCCGACGCCAGGGCGAGCGCGGCGGCGGACTCATGGCTTCCCGTAAGCGCAATCAGCCGGTCGATCGCGCCCCCGTCCGCCATAACGATGCCGTCAAACCCCCATTCCTCCCGCAATATCCCGGTCAAAAGGCGCTCGTTCGCATGGCAGGGAATGCCGTCGATCTCGTTATACGCGGCCATAAAGCCGGCCGCGCCCACATCCTTCCCCTCTTTGGCGCCGGGAAGATGGATTTCGCGCAGCTCGCGCTCGCCGATCGGAGCCGGGCCGGCGTTGCGGCCTCCGAGGCCGGTGCCTTGTGCGCATAAATGTTTGAGGACCACCGCCACTTTATCGGTCCCCGCCAGATCGTCCGGGCTTTCGCCCTGCATGCCCCGGACGGCCGCTTCGGTAAACCTGGCGGCCAAATACGGATCCTCGCCGAAGCATTCTTCGGAACGCCCCCAGCGCGGATCGTGGAGAATATCCAGCGCCGAGACCAGGCCGACATGCGCGCCTCGGCTCCGGATTTCGGAAGCGACCATCCCGTAGGCCCGCTTCATCAACACCGGGTTCCAAGTCGAGCCGACGCCCAAATTGACCGGCAGCATCGTTCCGTCCAAGGCCTGATGCCCATGGGGGCATTCCTCGGTTAACAGAACGGGAATGCCCAGCCGGGTGTGCTCAATGACATAACGCTGCACCATGTTGGCCGCCTTGGCGCTGTCCGCGGCCGGAATGCCGGTGCGGTAGTCCACGCCGGACCAGGGGTCGCTGCGGAACAAACCGTATAGGGCTCCCATTCCCCCGCCCCAGGCCACTTCCTTTTTGAACTCGTCCGTAAGTTCGTATCCGTCTCCCACCTTGCGGTAGGCGTTCCAACCGTACATCCGCTGGTTTAATTGCCCCACTTTTTCGGCCAGCGTCATTCTGCCGAGCAGATCCTCGACGCGTTCCTCAAGCGCCACGCGGGGCGATTTGTATTTTTCCATTCCACGTCTCCCTCGCTTCCCCACAAGTAGGCGGGTCCTCAGTCGATCTCGGCTGCCGCATCTTTGGACGCGCTGAGCCCGCGATATTCCTTCGGCGTCATCCCCGTATACGATTTGAACACGGAGACGAAATATTTGTATTCCTTGTAACCTACCTTGTCCGCGATTTCAAAAACCTTGTCGTGCGTGGTGGCCAGCAACGTCTTGGCCTGTTCCATCCGCATTTCGTTCATGTATTCCGTAAAACTCTTTCCGGTCCCCTGTTTGAAAATGTAACTGAAATAGCTCGGCGTAATTTTCAGCCAAGCCGCCACTTCGGAAGCCTTCAAATCCGTACCGTTATGCTCGTTCATAAATTTCTTCGCCTTCTCGATGATCCAATAGGACTTATCGATGCCATGGCGTTCGATTCGCTGCATCAGCTGGCTCATTTCTTCCAGGACGGCGGTTTCCAGGGAACCGTACGTGTTAAAAATGTTCAAATCCCACGCCCCGCGGGGACCGTATTCCAGTCCGGTCATTCCGCTTTTGCGCAGCCGCTGCCGGAGCAAGGCCGACATTTCTTCGTACGAGCGCAAAATTTCTTCGGGCAAATAGCCTTCCTCACGGAAAAAAGTAAAGATCCCGGCAACCCGGGCCCGGACTTCCGCCGCATCCTGTTTCAGCATCGCGGCCATCAGGCGCTGCGCGGCATCGGTCGCGTCGAAGGCGGAAATCGTCCGCTCCCGCGCCGCCGCTTCCCGATCTTCCGGCAGCAGAACGGCTTTGTCGTCCAGCAAGTGATAAGGCAGCAACCCGCTGGCTTCGGCGCAGCGGTTGGCCGTTTCCTCCAGGTCGTCATACGGCTCCGACACGCCGCAGTACAGCCGGGCTTCCTTGAGTTTAGAACGCAAGGCGCCAAGCCATTGGTCCCACGCGGCCCGATCCATGTTCACATCGGATACGACCAGTGTAATGAGCAGGTTCTCATGGTCAAATACGGATACCGCGCGAAGGAACGGACGCGCAACCGCGGTATGCAGCCGATCGATCCAGTCATCCTGGATCTCTTCGTACCCTTCCGGCGGCTGCTCGCCAAACTGCTCGTAGAAGCAGTCCAGCTGCGTCGCCAAGACCCGGAATTGCGCCCCGCGCAAAGAAGAGGGAGCTTGCTTTCCGTAAGCGATGCCATGGCGGGCCATATGGGACAGCCACAGTTCGACCTCCTGCATCCCCCCGGCCTTCGCTTCGGACCCGAGCGACAGGACGACCTTTTTTACCACCTCGGTCAATTCGTCGATCTCCACCGGCTTGAGCAGGTAATCGCTGACTCCCAGCCGAATCGCCTGCCGGGCGTAATCAAAATCCTCATACCCGCTGATCATAATGACGCGCACTTCCGGAAACCGTTCTTTCAGGCATTTCGCCAATTGCAGCCCGTCCATGCCCTCCATGCGAATATCGGACAGCACGAGATCCACCCCATGTTCCTGAACGAGCCTCAGCGCTTCCATTCCGTCATAAGCTTCGCCGACGACCCGGACGCCCAGCTTCTCCCAGTCGATCGTACAGCGCAAGCCTTCGCAAATGACGGGCTCGTCGTCCACGATCAGCATGTTTACCTCGCCGTTCTTATTCCCAAGTTTATTGTTCATGACGCTCACCACCGTGATCTTCTTGACTTTCCCCCTTGGGAACCCGCAAGCGAACCCAAGTCCCCTGCGCGGAAGTGCCGATGACCTTCAAGCCGTATTCCGGTCCGAAAAAAATCGACAACCTCTCATGAATGTTGGACATCGCTCCAGGCTTGCCGTCTCCCTTCACCCAGGTTCCCCGATTCATGCCTTTTCCGTTATCGATGACGTCGATCCAAATCTCGCCATGGGCCGCATAACAATTTACGCTGATTTCATTGACGGCCTTGGTGCGGTCAAATCCATGCTTCAAGAAATTCTCCACCAGCGGTTGAACGGTCGCCTTCAGCATCAAGGTGTCCTCCAGACCCGCTTCGGTATGGAGCGTATATTTCAGCTTCTCCCCCAAACGCCGCTGCTGGAGATACAGATAGGACTGCACGAACTCCATCTCCCGGCGCAAGGTAGTCTTATAACTGCCGTTATTGACGCTGGAACGGAAAAATTTGGACAGCATTTCGATCAGCTGACTGGACTTCTCCGCCTTTTCCAGCCTGGCCGTCCACCTTATCATATCCAGCGTGTTGTACAGAAAATGGGGATCCATCTGATTTTGCAGCAGCTTGAGTTCGGATTCCCGCTCCCGCAGCTCCAGCTTGTACTTATGGTCGATCAACTGCTGAATGGTGGCGACCATCTCGTTGAATTTATGATTCAGCTCCGCGATTTCGTCCCTGGATTCGATCGGGACGCGTGCGGTGAAATCGCCGTGCATCACCCGGTACGTTTCTTTCTTTAGCCGCAGAATCGGCATGATAATCGTATAATGGAACCCGATCAGCGCGGTAAGGCCGAGCAGCAGGATGGCCGCCAGTATAAACAGCATCAGCAGTTTGACGCCGCGAAACCCTTCCGACACCGTCGTCTCGGGGATCATGGCCACGACATTCCAGCCGGTGTTATCCATGGAGGAGAACAAGGTCATATAGGCTTTTCCGTCTATCGGATAGGAGAAAAAACCCTCCTGCCCCAAGTCAAGCTTGCCCAGCATCGCTTCATCGGGAACAAAACGATCGCCCAGGTCATCCTTCGATCTCAAGATCACCTGCCCTTCGGGCCCGATGATAAAGACCGTTCCCGCCCCGTCCTCGAAAATTCCTTTTTCCAGCAAGTCCACGATGCTCGCCTCATCCATCCGGATCGTTAAGCGGCCCGTCGGCTTCGTAATTTCACTGTAGGAATTCAAAATCCGGAACATGGAGAGAATTCGGACATCTCCGTTCCAATCGCTGTTCAGGCTGTATCCTTCCGTCCAGACCATCCCGCCTTTGCGGGCTTCGGCCTGAAGTTCCCACCGGGATTCGTCGCCGCGGAACGGCTCGCCCATCTGGATCAAGCTTCCATTATATCCAGCGATTTCGATCGAACGGATATAACTGCGCGACATGAGCTGGAAGGTGAGAAATTCTTCGATATTCCGCTTGAGCTTCTCGCGCTGCTCGCTGCCGAGCGGCGGAGAAGACCTCAGGAACGACCGCATGTCCGGACTCAGAATCAGATAGTTGGCGATATCCTCCACTCTTCTCGTTTGCTCTTCAAGCTGATTGGTCACATTGTCCAAATTTCGCTTCGTGGAGTTCACAAACTGATCCCTTAAGATTTGGTTAAACTTATACTGGACCACAACGCCGACTCCAAATGTCGGCAGGATCACAAACAGCAGGAAGATCACCAGCGCTTTACGCTTGAGACCGAAGTTTCCCAAATATTTTCGGTAATGTCTCCTCATGGTGTCTCTTCCCTTCCGTGTGCTCTCCCCGGGTCAGCCCTTGACCGCCCCCGCCGTCATCCCGTTGACGAGTTGTTTCTGCAGCAGCAGATAAAAAATCAGGATCGGAATCAACGCGATCGTGAGCGCCGCCATCTGCAGGGTCAGGCTGGCGGTTTCTATGCCGACGAAGTTGGCCAGCCCAAGCGGCAGCGTCTTAAGCTCCGTTGAAGTGATCAAAACGAGCGCGAACAAATACTCGTTCCAATTATATATAAAGTTCAAAATAATAACCGTAGCCAGCGCCGGTCTTGTGATCGGCAATATAATCGACCAAAAAATGCGGTACACGCCCGCCCCGTCCATAACTCCCGATTCTTCCAGATCCTTGGGAAAGCTCCGCATGAATCCTTCCAGGATAAACACCGTCAACGACAAGTGAAACGCCGTATAAGGCAAGATCAGCGACCAGTAGGTATCGAGCAGGCGAAGCTTCTGCATGATCAGGAAGATCGGAATCAGAGTCGCATGAATCGGAACCAGCATCCCCAGCAAAAACGCGCCGTAAGTCACCCCGCGCAGCTTAAACTTAAACCGGGACAAAAAATAAGCGGCCAGCGCTCCGAGAAGCACGGTTATGATCAGGGAGGCGAAAGTAATAATGATGCTGTTTAAAAAATATACGTTCATATTCGCCACTTCCCAAGCCCTTGCGTAGTTGGCGAACTGCAGCGTTTTCGGAAACGAAAACGGACCCGCGGCGTATTCCTGCTCCGTTTTGAAGGAGTTGACCACCATCCAGAAGAGAGGAATTACATTAATAATAGCGAACAGGCACAAAAAAGTGTATGCGAATAACCGGTACAAGCCCGACTTTCTTTTCATCCCGCTTCCCTCCTTCCCTAAACCTCTTTCTCCCGGCCGAACCGATTGATGACGGAAATGACGATCAAACTGAAGAGCAGAACCAGGATGGATACCGCGCTCCCGTAGCCGTAACGCATATTGATAAAAGCGCTGTTGTACATGTAAATCGTCATGACTTCCGTCTGATGCGCCGGGCCTCCGCCCGTCAAAATCTGAATCAGGTCGAACACCCGGAAGGAGTTGCTGATGCTGTACACGACGCCCACCATAATCGTTCCCCGGATCATCGGAATCGTGATGCGGAGCGTCCGTCTCCATCCGGTAGCCCCGTCGAGTTCGGCCGCCTCGTTTACTTCGTCGGGGATATTTTGCAGCGCGGCCAGGAAAATAACCATGTATAAACCGCAATTCTGCCAAATGTACGCGATGCTGATCGACAGCATCGACCATGTCGAATCGCCCAGCCAATTCCGTCTCCATCCGTCCAGTCCGATCATGCTCAGCAAATTGTTCAACATGCCGTATTCCGTGTTGTACACCATGCCCCAGATGAGGGAAACCATGACCGAGGAAATGACGACCGGCATAAACCCGATCGTCCGGAATATCCCCGAGCCCTTCAGCCCGCGGTTAAGCAGCAGCGCCAGCAGCAGGCCCAGCGGGAGTTGGCCGATCAGTCCGGTCACCATGATGATGACGTTGTTCTTCACCGACAGCCAGAAGGTGTCGTCGGTCAGAATTTTCATGTAATTATCGAAACCCGCAAAGGTCATCGATCCGATCCCGTTCCAGTTCATCAGCGAGTAGTACAGCGACAACCCGATCGGAACGATGGCAATCCCCAGATAAATGACCAGCGCCGGGAACAAGCCGAGAAAAATCGCAAATTTGGTCCCTCTTAAGGTTTGCATCCGGTTTCCTCCTTTTTGCCCGTTTTCAAACCCGATGAATGAAGAAAACCCGGTTTATCGGGTTTTCTTCGGCTTCGGATTCAACTTCGGAGTCTGTTTGCTCCAACTTCACTTTAGTTCAGATTGTCCATCGCTTCCTGGACTTCCTTCGCCAACTCTTCCGGCGTTCCCCGGCCTACCGTTAGCGCTTGCAGTCCGTTTTGAAGCACGTCCACCACCTGGGTCGGAACGACGCTGTCAAACACCGGAGCCGTGCCGTTGCCCGTCAATTCCAGCATCTCCTTCAAATATTTGCTGGCATCCTCGGGAACTTCCACCTTCGCGGGCACCACGATGCCGTTGCGGATCAATTCTTTGTACAGATCTTCGTTGACGAAGAACTTCAAAAACTCCTCGGCCGCCTCGCGCTTCTTGTCATCCAGTCCGCTCTTGATCGAAATGCCGTATTGCACCACGCCAGCGCTCTTGGCCGCGTCGCCTTTTCCCCCCTCTACGCTCGGGAACAGAGCGATCCCGAACTTGTCTCCCTCGCTGTTCGTAATCCGCACTCTGCCGTCCACGGTCGACGAGGAGATATGCATGGCCGCTTTCCCTTGAATAAAATAGTCTTGAGCCTGAACCGAATCCATATTGTTCGCGTCGGTGTTGAAAGCGCCCAGTTTGCTCAGTTCATCCACAACGGCCAGGGCCTTAACGAATTCCGGATCGGTGAATTTCGCTTTGCCCGCCAGGACGGCCGGCAGGAAATCGCTGCCCGTAAAGCGGTCCCCGATAATCGAAATATAGGACGACTGCAGCGGCCACTGTTCCTTGTTGCCGAGGGAAATCGGCGTTATGCCCGCCGCTTTCAGCTTTTTGACCGCATCGATAAATTGATCGTAGGTGGCCGGAAACTGCTCATAGCCCACTTGGGCGAACATTTCTTTGTTGTAGTAGACGATATCGACAAAGGTCTGTTTGGTCGGAACCGCATATTGTTGGCCGTCCACATTGAAACCGGTTAGCGCGCTCTCCGGAAGAATCGACGTCCAGTGATCCATCAGGTCGTTGATCGGCTGCAGCAAATTCCCGGCCACCAGCGGATCCAGGTCGGCGCCCGGCCATACGACGTTGATGTCGGACAGGTTGTTTCCGGCGGCCAGGGTGCGAAGCTTTGTTTTGTACTGGGCGGCGGGGACGCCGTCCTGCTTGATCACGATATTGGGATGCTGCTTTTCGAATTCCGCGATTCGGGCTTTGTACACTTCGTTGTCCACGTTTGGCGAAGTCCAGGGATGCATCATGTTCAGCGTAATCTTCTCGGACTCCGTTCCGGCGCCGTTTCCACCGCTCCCCCCACTGCCCTCCGCATCGTTCTTGCCGCATGCCGCGGTAAAAAGCGTGAGCAAAGCGATCAGACCGAGCAGCAGTACTTTCTTGCTTTTGTTTGTTTTGTTCATAACCAACCCTCTTTTCGTGATAATGAAATCGGTGAATATCTAACAAACCATGATGCGTTTCTTATCCTGATTCGTTATATAAGCAATTATAAATCGGTTCACGCTTTGTCTATATCCCATAAATTTACGATAATATCCAAAAGAATCAAGATAAGTTTAAATTTCACGTCATGAAATGTAACATAATATAGTATAGACAAAGGTAAGCGGTTACAAATCATTTTGGAAAATAACCGCGCTGCGGCGGTCAGTTTCACATGTACGGTGATTTAATTTTCCGGCTCGTTCAAAATATAATCGACCAGCTCGTCCAACGGGACCGTGGCCAATGCGATCGCCGTGTCGGTAACTCCGTAGTAAACGTACAGCAATCCGTCCTTCACCACGTTGCCCGTCGGGAAGATGACGTTAGGAATCTGATATCCGAACTTCTCGTAATACGTTTCCGGCTCCATGATAAAATTCCGGGTCCGGGCGATGATTTTTTCCGGGTTCTCCAAGTCCAGCAGCATGGCTCCGACCCGGTACACGACATCGTCATCCACCCCGTGATAAAGGACCAGCCAGCCGCGGTCCGTTTTTACCGGCGGCGTCGATCCGCCGATTTTCCGCGACTCCCAGGCGGGATTCTCCCCTTTGGCCAACAGCTTCGGCTCATCCCAATGAATCAAGTCGTCGGAATAGGTGATCCACATCCCGGCTTTTTCCGTGCCGTATTTGTCGCCGACATATTCCTCGGGGCGGCGCAGCAGCACGTAGCGGCCGTTGATTTTTTCCGGGAATAAAATATTGTCCCGATCATTGATATCCAGCGGCGTCGTGTCGGCTAAAAACTCCCAATCCACGAGATTTTTGGAGGTCAGAATCGACGAGCGCGTCAGCCAATGCCCTTCCTGCTCGCCCCACCCGTCCGGGTATTCCGGGATGGAGCGCTCGGGGACCCCCCGGCCCGTCGGGTAATAGCTCATCGCGCAAGGACGCAGCGCATAGTTCAAATAAAAGGTGTCCTCTATTTTGACAATGCGCGGATCCTGTACGCTCCCGTACGGAAATCCCAGCATATCCGGCGTCACGACAGGCTCGTCCTTGACGTGCGTAAAGTGAACGCCGTCCTCGCTTTCCAGCAGGCCCAGGAAATTTTTGCACGGTGTCAGCGATCCGGCCGTCCTTTCGATCATATAGAACTTATCGTTGTCGATAATGACCGCAGGATTGAAAACGGTTACCATTCGCCATTCGTATCCCCCGGGTACCACGATCGGATTTTCCGGATGTCTCTCGATCTTCATCTGCATGCCTCCTCTAAATCCTCTTATAGGGCTATTATAAAACGCATTCAAAACGCAAAATATCCTGTGGACTTTAGAAAACGTCCGAATAATAGGGGTGTTTTTTGGGGAAATCAAAACCACCCGTGTGAACGGGTGGTTTGCTCTAAGGCTATAAGTCTTTATTACCGGCTCGCGTCTAAAGGCGCTTGCTTTCAAGCTACTATGTTTGCCTATCCCTGAAGGGGTGCGATTATTACTATATTGAACTATTGATTTGCATGTGGGGCAGCCGTATGGAATGTTCTTCCGATCGCAAAGGCGAGCTTTAGCTTATGCTTCCGATGCCAGCTTTCTTTCAGAAAGCTTGTAGCTTCTCCAGAATCATTTCACACTCTTGCCTATTGCTAATTCTTTAGTTCAACTTATATAGATAGTGCCCCGTCAGACTACCTTGATACATAGAATTCCTGCATATCTGCATGCTTTTTTCCTGTTTGGACTCAAAATTTCTAAATACCTGCAAATCTGCAGGAATTTTCGACGAAACCGGCTCATTTCTCTAAAATCGCTGGAAATGCCTGCAGATTTGCATCTTTTTTCGCATCCCCTCGGGAATCGGCTTAAATACCTGCAGATTTGCATCTTTTTGGAGTTGGAGATTTGGAAGAAACACCTAGGCGCCTCTTTGGATGTGACATATCACTTCGATTAGCCATTAAGCCCACTGACGTTGCATTAAACCTGACTTAGTGCTGCCGGTCAGCAACTTTTTCTGGCCGTCCGTTATAATAGCGGCGTTTTGGGCTGCTATTTCGGCCAGATTTGCTTTTTCGGGAAGAATAGCGGCTAAAAAGGGCCTTATTTCTCTGGTGCGAGCATTAAACTTGCAAAAACCTTAACATCAGTTAGTCGTAATGAGTTGAACTAATGATGGAGGGATAGAGGCAGCCGGGTGAAATGTTCTTCCGATCGCTGTTGCTCCCGGATTTCTTGATGAATTAAA